>NZ_SMJX01000154.1 GCF_004348535.1 Actinomadura sp. KC216 | reverse complement strand
ATCCAGGGGCCGGGGATGGACGGGTCCAGGACGCCCTCCTCCAGCCAGGTGAAGTCGCCGGACAGGACGGAGCGGGCCAGCTTCACGTCCAGCGCGTCGGTGTTGCGCCACAGGCCGTCGAACAGCTCCTCGACGCGGACGCGTGACTGGCGGCAGAACGCGTCGGCGAGGCGGACGGCCGACATGCCCGGGGCCGTGCCGTCCGAGGCGAGGGGGCCTTCGCCGGACGCGTCGGCGTGGGCGCGGACGCAGACCGCGCTCATCGCGAACAGCTCGGCGCCGATGTCGACCATGCGGCCGAGGAAGCCCTGCCGGTGTTCGAGGCCGCCCTGCCAGCGTCCGGCCGCGTAGAAGATGGACCTGGCGAGCTTGCGGGACGCGCGCTCGACGTAGCGGAGGTGGCGGGCGAGGGGGCCGAACTCTCCGTAGGAGGACGGGCGGTGCCCGGCGCCGGTGACCAGGGTCGGGAGCCAGCGGGCGTAGAAGCCGCCGGCCTTGGCCGCCGCCCGCGCCTTCTGGCCGGTGGACGCGTCCGGGTCGATGATGTCGCCCGCCACAGACAGGTGCGCGTCGACCGCCTCCCGCGCGATCAGCAGGTGCATGATCTCGGTGGAGCCCTCGAAGATCCGGTTGATGCGCAGGTCGCGGAGCACCTGCTCGGCGGGCACGCCGCGCTCGCCGCGGGCGGCGAGGGACTCGGCGGTCTCGTAGCCGCGGCCGCCGCGCAGCTGGATCAGCTCGTCGGCGGCGCGGCACGCCATCTCGGAGGTCCAGAGCTTCGCGAGCGCGGCCTCGATGCGGATGTCGTTGCGCTCGTCGTCGGCGAGCTGGCCGGACAGGTCGAGCATCGCCTCCATCGCGTACGCGGTCGCCGCGATGAACGCGATCTTGCGGGAGACGGCCTCGTGCTCGCCGACCGGGCGGCCCCACTGCACTCGTTCGCGTGACCATTCGCGCGCGATCCTGGTCGCCCATTTGCCGCTCGCCGCGCAGATCGCGGGGAGGGACAGGCGTCCGGTGTTGAGGGTGGTCAGCGCGATCTTCAGGCCCGCGCCCTCGGCGCCGATCAGGTTGGCCTTCGGGACGCGGACGTTGTGGAAGCGGGTGACGCCGTTCTCGATGCCGCGCAGGCCCATGAACGCGTTGCGGTTCTCGACCGTGATGCCGGGCGTGGCCATGTCCACGATGAACGCGGAGATCCCGCCGCGATGGCCCTCCGACTTGGGGACGCGGGCCATGACGACGACCAGGTCGGCGATGACGCCGTTCGTCGTCCACAGCTTGACGCCGTCGAGGACGTAGTCGTCCCCGTCCGGGACGGCGGTGGCGCGGAGGCGGGCCGGGTCGGAGCCGACGTCGGGCTCGGTCAGCAGGAACGCGCTGACCTGGCGGGCGCAGCGCGGCAGCCACTCGTCCTTCTGCTCGCGCGTCCCGAACAGCTTCACCGGCTGCGGGACGCCGATGGACTGGTGCGCCGACAGCAGCGCGGCGAGCGCCGGGTTCACGGAGCCGACGATCATCAGCGCGCGGCCGTAGTAGAGCTGGCTGAGCCCGAGCCCGCCGTGCTTCTCCGGGATCTTCATGCCGAGCGCGCCGAGGTCCCGCAGGCCCGCGACGACGTCGTCCGGGATGCGCGAGTCCCGCTCGATTGCCGCCGGGTCGATCCTGGTGGCGCAGAACTCGGTCAGCGCGGCCAGGAACTCCTCGCCCTTGCGCCGCGCCTCCGCGCCGGGACGGGGATGCGGATGGACGAGGTCCAGCCGGAAATCGCCGAGGAAGAGCTGCTTGCCGAAGCTCGGCAGCCGCCATTCGGCTTCGCGCGCCTCCTCGGCGACCTTCCGGGCCGTCCGCTCGTCGACGTGCCCGCGCGCCCGCTGCGTCTGGCTCATGCGTGCTCCTTGCCGGAGTGGCTTCTACATGAGCACGGCCTTTCCCGTGGCGGGATCGGGAAACACTGTCCCGCCGGACAGCGGAAATGATCCAATGGGCTGGACTGTCACCGAAGCCCTTGACCGGACCAGGACGGAGGGGTTCGCTGTCCGTGATGAGTGAGCCACGCAAGCCGACGCTCATCGCCTCGGTGCAGCGTGCCCTGCGTCTGATGGAGGCGGTGGCGTCCCACCCGAGCGGAGCGCCCGCGAAGCTGCTCGCCCGCGAGGCCAGGCTCCCGCTCGCGACCACCTACCACCTGCTGCGCACGCTCGCGTACGAGGGCTACGCGACCCGGCTGCCGGACGGCGCCTGGGTGCTCGGCGACCGCGTCGAGGCCCTGCACGGGCGGAGCCGGGCGCAGCGGCTGCTCGCCGCCGTCCGCCCGGCCCTGATCACGCTGCGGGACGAGGTCGGCGCCGCCGCCTACTTCAGCATGCACATCGACGACGAGATCCGACTCATCGACGTCGCCGACGGCCCGCGCACCCCGCGCGTCGACCTGTGGGTCGGCTTCGAGGACGCCGCGCACGCCACCGCGCTCGGCAAGTGCGTGCTGAGCCAGTTCGACGACGAGCGCCGCCGCGACTACCTGTCCCGGCATCCGCTCGCCGACCTGACCCCGCACACCATCACCGAGCCCGGGCGGCTGATCCGCTCGCTCGACGCGTGCGGCGGGCTGGTGCTCGACCGCGAGGAGTACGCGCTCGGCACCGGCTGCGCCGCCGTCCCGGTCACGGACGCGAGCGGCGCCGTCCTCGGCGCGCTCGCCGTGTCCTGCCGCCCGGGCAGGCTGCCCAGGATCGAGCGGTCGGCGCACCGGCTGCGCGCCGGCGCCGAGCGCCTCCAGCGCGCCCTGACCCTGTCCGTCTAGGACAGGCGGCGGCGCGTCCAGTAGAAGCAGAAGCCCGTCAGCCCCAGGGTGAGGACGGCGAACAGCCCGGTCTCGGCCCGCTGCAGCGGCCAGAAATGATCGGCGGGGTGGTAGACGACCGTCTGCCTGTATCCCTGCTGCTTGATGAAGTCGAAGCATGCCTGGGGCGGGCCGTCGGGCGGTTCGCCGTTCGGCGCCGGTGGCCGCGCCTCGCACGCGGACGCGCCGGCACCGGTCAGCAGGACCTCGTCGAGCTTCCGCCCGGACGAGTCGACCGTCGCGTTCTCCAGCGTCCAGGACGCCTGCTCCCCCTCCGCCTGGACCAGGAGGCTCAGGCGGCCGTCCTCACCCTTGCGCAGCAGCATCTCCCCGCGGTTGTCCGCCGTGATCACGACGGTCCTGGTCACCGGCGGAACGAGGTGGGGCCGGACGAGCATCGGCACCGCGACCTGGACGGCGACGAAGGCCACCAGCGTGATCGCCATGGCCGGGAGGGTGCGGCGGACGAGGATGCCGACGCTGACGCCGAGCGCGAACGCGAACGCCGCGTACCCGATCGGGACGACACCGCGCGCCATGAAGACGACGGGCGTGACGCGGGCGGCGCTGGTGCTCGCCGCCGCCTGGTCGATGGGATCGGACCACCAGCTCACGGCGAGCACCGCGAGCCCCGCGGCGACCACGGCGGCCAGGCCGACGAGCCCGAGCTTGGCGGCCAGCCAGCGGGTCCGGGTGATGCTCTGGGTCCAGACGAGACGGTGCGTGCCGTGTTCGATCTCGCGGGTGATGAGCGGCGCGCCCCAGAAGACCCCGATGATGCCCGGGAGGAACAGGACGACGCCGACCAGCAGGACGAGCTGGTTCTGGTGGTCGTTGAAGAAGAGCCGCGTGAACTGCGTGCAGTCGCCTCCCGCGCCGCAGGCGGCGAGGCCGCTGTCGTACTCGTCCGCCAGGCCGGGCCCGGTGGCGAGGAGCGCGGCGGTGAGGACGGCGAGCAGGCCGAACACCACCGCGGCCTGGACGCGGAACTGCCGCAGCGTCAGCCAGATCATCGGACGGCCTCGCGCCCGGGGCGAGCCAGTGGGGACTCGATCACCGCAACCTCCATGGAATTGAGTGCTTTGGTTTCGGCACCGAGCGTCTTGAGCGCGTCCTGACCCTCACGGGCCAGGACGCGCCCCGACGCTTTCGGCTAGGAGAGGCGGCGGCGCGTCCAGTAGAAGCAGAAACCCGTCAGCCCCAGGGCGAGGACGGCGAACAGTCCCGTCTCGGCCCGCTGCAGCGCCCAGAAGTGACTGTCGGGGTGGTAGACGACCTTCTGCCGGTATCCCTGCTCCTTGATGTAGTCGAAGCACTTCTGCGGCGGGCCCGTGGGAGGTCCGCCCTGCTGATCCGGGCCCGGCGGGTCGCACGGGCTCCCGGCGCTCTTGGGCAACCCGATCTCGCTGACCGTGTTCCCGGACCTGTCGACCGTGTTGTTCGTGATCGTCCAGGCTCCTCGTTCCGGGTCCACCTCCACCTGCAGGCGCGGCTCCCCCGAGGCGTGGTCCAGCATGAAGTCCCCGTGGTTGTCCGCCGTGATCTCGACGGTTCTGCTCACGGGCGAGACCAGGTGGGGCCGGACGAACAGCGGCATCAGGATCTGTACGGCGGCGAACACGACCAGCGTGATCGTCATGGCGGGCAGGGTCCGGCGGACGAGCACGCCGACCGTGACGCCGAGCGCGAACGCGAACGCCGCGTAGCCGAGCGGGGCGATCCCGCGCGCCGCGAAGACGAGCGGCGTGACGCGCGCGATGCCGTTGATCGTGGTGGCATTGACCGCCGTCTCGTCGATCGGGTCGGACCACCACTCCACGGCGACCACCGAGACCGCCGCGGCGGCCACAGCGGCCAGCCCGACGAGCCCGAGTTTGGCGGCCAGCCAGCGGGTCCGGGTGATGCTCTGGTTCCAGACGAGCCGGTGCGTGCCGTGCTCCAGCTCGCGGGTGATGAGCGGCGCGCCCCAGAACACCCCGATGATGCCCGGGAGGAACACGACGACGGCGAGCAGCCCGCCGAAGTAGTACTGGTGGTCGATGAAGAAGGACCGGTAGAACCGCGAGCAGTCGCCCGCCGCGCCGCAGGCCGCGATTCCGCTGTTGTAGTCGTCCTCCAGGCCGGGGCCGGTGATCAGCAGGGCGGCGGCGAGGACGGCGAGCCCGCCGAACACCACCGCGGCCTGGACGCGGAACTGCCGCAACGTCAGCCAGATCATCGGACGGCCTCCAATGCGGGACGCGCCTCTTGGGCGCTCATGTAGGCGAGGACGAGGTCTTCCAGCCCGACCTGCCCGACCGTCCACGCGGGGTCGTGGATCGGGGCGTCCGTGCGGACGATGAGGGTGCTCTGCCGGTCGGTGTGGCTCTCGGACACGACGTGCTGGTCGGCGGGCAGGCTGGACGGGTCGCGGCGCGGCCCTGTCAGCCGGTGGTGGCTGGCGAGCAGGTCGTCGACGTCCCCGGCCACCCGGACGCGGGAGTCCACCAGCACGATCAGGTAGTCGCACGTCCGTTCCAGGTCGGAGACCAGGTGGGAGGACAGCACGACGCTGAGCGAGTGCTCCACGGCGGCCTCCATGAGGCCCTGGAGGAACTCGCGGCGGGCGAGCGGGTCGAGCGCGGCGACGGGCTCGTCCAGGATCAGCAGCTCGGGGCGCTTGGCGATGCCGAGCGTGAGGGCGAGCTGGGCGCGCTGCCCCCCGGACAGCTTCCCGGCCTTGTGCGCGGGGTCGAGGCGGAGGCGCGAGATGCGCTCGCGGGCGAGGGCGTCGTCCCACGTGGGGTTCAGCCGCGCGCCGAGCTTGAGATGGTCGGCGATGCTCAGGCCGGCGTAGGTAGGGGTGTCCTGGGCGACGTATCCGACTTTGGCGAGCTGCGCGGGACCCTCCGCCGGGCGGCCTCCGAGCACCCGGATGCTGCCCGCGGTCGGCCGGATCTGACCGACGGCCAGGTTCAGCAGCGTCGTCTTTCCGGCCCCGTTCGGGCCGACGAGGCCGACGACCCGCCCTGCCGGGATGTCGAGCGTGCAGTCGGACAGCGCCGACCGCTGCCCGTACTTCTTGCCGAGCCCTTGGGCTTCAAGCGCTGTGGTCATGCTATTTCCTCCTGACGGGCGGACCGAAAGGTCGTCATGAACAGCGCCTCGATGCTCTCGTCGTCCATCCCGGCGAGCCGGGCCTTGGTGAGCCAGCGCTCCAGGTCCTTGCGGAGCGGGCCGTGTGCGGCGAGCGACTCGCCCGCCAGCGTGCGCGTCACGAACGTCCCGAGGCCGGGGCGCGGCGCGACGAGCCCCTCGCGCTCCAGCTCCCGGTACGCCTTGAGCACGGTGTTCGGGTTGATCGCGAGCTGCGCGACCACGTCTTTGACGGTGGGGAGCTGCTCGCCCTCCTGGAGCAGGTCGAGCCGCAGCGCGTGCTTCACCTGCTGGACGAGCTGCATGTACGGCGATACCCCTGAGCCGGAGTCCAGATGGAACTCGATCACCGCAACCTCCATTGAACTATCATGTTAGTACTTTAGCTGTATGGCACTGGCGGCTGTCAACGGACATCCGTTTTGTGCCGGGGGCGCGGTTCGGCGATGCTGGGAGCGTGTCAACGGAGACCGCGTCGATGACGACGCTGAACGGCGCCGCTGAGCTGCGCGCCTTCCTGAACGGGCTGCCGGGCGTCGACCAGGTCGGCGCCGAGGAGCGGGCCGCGCGGCTGGCGACCCGGTCCATCAAGACGACCGCGAAGGCCGAGGCCATCGACCTGGCCATCTCGATGGTCGACCTCACCACGCTGGAGGGCGCGGACACGCCGGGCAAGGTCCGGGCGCTGTGCGCGAAGGCCGCCCGTCCCGATCCGTCCGACGGGTCGGTGCCGAAGGTGGCGGCCGTGTGCGTGTACTCGGACCTGGTGGACGTCGCCGTCCGGTCCCTGGAGGGCACGGGCATCGGGGTGGCGAGCGTCGCGACGTCGTTCCCGTCCGGCCGGGCGCCGCTGGAGGCCAAGCTGGCCGACACCCGGGCGGCGGTCGCGGCGGGCGCCGCCGAGATCGACATGGTCATCGACCGGGGCGCGTTCCTGGCGGGCGACGTCGGGAAGGTCTTCGACGAGATCACCGCGGTCAAGGAGGCGTGCGGGACGGCGCATCTGAAGGTGATCCTGGAGACCGGCGAGCTCGCCACGCTCGACAACGTCCGGCGGGCGTCGTGGCTGGCGATGCGGGCCGGGGCCGACTTCATCAAGACCTCGACGGGCAAGGTGTCCCCGGCGGCGACGCTGCCGGTCACGCTGGTGATGCTGGAGGCCGTCCGCGACTACCGGGCCCGGACCGGACGCCAGGTCGGCGTCAAACCGGCGGGCGGCATCCGCACCACCAAGGACGCGATCCGGTACCTGGTGCTGGTCAACGAGACCGCCGGGCCCGACTGGCTGACGCCCGAATGGTTCAGGCTCGGCGCGTCGAGCCTGCTGAACGACCTGCTGATGCAGCGCCGCAAGCTGGCCACGGGCGTGTATTCCGGTCCCGACTACTTCACGTTGGACTGATCATGGTTTTCGAGTACGCGCCCGCGCCGGAGTCGCGGTCGGTCGTCGACATCCGCGCCTCGTACGGGCTGTTCATCAACGGCGAGTTCACGGACGGTCACGGCGAGCCCTTCAAGTCGATCAACCCGGCGGACGAGACCGTCCTGGCCGACGTCGCCTGCGCCGACGGGACGGACGTCGACCGCGCCGTCGCGGCCGCGAGGACCGCTTTCGACACCGTCTGGGGCCCGATGCCCGGACGGGAACGCGCCAAATACCTGTACCGCATCGCCCGGATCATCCAGGAGCGCTCGCGCGAGCTGGCCGTGCTGGAGTCGATCGACAACGGCAAGCCCATCCGCGAGTCGCGGGACGTGGACGTCCCGCTGGTCGCGGCATGGTTCTTCTACTACGCCGGATGGGCCGACAAGCTCCAGTACGCCGGATTCGGGCCCGACCCCAAGCCGGTCGGCGTCGCCGCGCAGGTCATCCCGTGGAACTTCCCGCTGCTGATGCTGGCGTGGAAGATCGCGCCCGCGCTGGCCTGCGGGAACACGGTCGTGCTGAAGCCCGCCGAGACGACGCCGCTGACCGCGCTGCTGTTCGCCGACATCTGCCGCCAGGCGGAGCTGCCGCCCGGCGTCGTCAACATCATCACCGGCGCGGGGGAGACCGGCCGCGCGCTCGTCGCGCACGGCGGCGTCGACAAGGTCGCGTTCACCGGGTCCACCGAGGTCGGACGGCAGATCGCCCGCGTCCTCGCGGGCACCGGGAAGAAGCTGACGCTGGAGCTCGGCGGCAAGGCCGCCAACATCGTCTACGCGGACGCCGCGCTCGACCAGGCCGTCGAGGGCATCGTCAACGGGATCTTCTTCAACCAGGGGCACGTGTGCTGCGCGGGGTCGCGGCTGCTCGTCCAGGAATCGGTCGCGGACGAGGTTCTGGAGCGGCTGAAGGCGCGCATGGCGACGCTGCGGGTCGGCGACCCGCTCGACAAGAACACCGACATCGGGGCGATCAACTCGGCCGAGCAGCTCGCCAAGATTCGCGAGCTGTCGGCGGCGGGGGAGGCCGAGGGCGCCGACGCCTGGTCACCGCCGTGCGAGCTGCCCGCGCAGGGGTTCTGGTTCGCGCCGACCGTGTTCACCGGCGTCGCCCAGTCGCACCGGATCGCGCGGGAGGAGATCTTCGGGCCCGTCCTGTCGGTGCTGACGTTCCGGACGCCCGACGAGGCCGTGACCAAGGCCAACAACACCCCGTACGGGCTGTCGGCCGGCGTCTGGACGGAGAAGGGCTCGCAGATCCTCTGGACCGCGCAGCGGCTGCGCGCCGGGGTCGTGTGGGCCAACACCTTCAACAAGTTCGACCCGGCCTCCCCGTTCGGCGGCTACAAGGAATCGGGGTTCGGCCGCGAGGGCGGACGCCACGGACTGGAGGGCTACCTCGATGCCTGAGCGGCTGGCCGTGCGCAAGACGTACAAGCTGTTCATCGGGGGCGCGTTCCCCCGGTCCGAGTCCGGCAGGTCGTACGCGGTGACCGACGCCAAGGGACGGTTCGTGGCGAACGCCTCGCAGGCGTCCCGCAAGGACGCCCGCGACGCCGTCACCGCCGCCCGCAAGGCGTTCCCCGGCTGGTCCGGGCGGACCGCCTACAACCGGGGCCAGATCCTGTACCGCGTCGCGGAGATGCTGGAGGGCCGCCGCGACCAGTTCGCGGACGAGGTCCGGCGGGCGGGCGCGTCCAAGAGCGGCGCGGCGGCGGAGGTGGACGCGGCCATCGACCGGTGGGTCTGGTACGCCGGATGGGCCGACAAGCTCTCGGCCGTGGCGGGCGCGTCGAACCCGGTGTCGGGGCCGTTCTTCAACTTCTCCACGCCCGAACCGGCCGGTGTCGTCGCCGTCATCGCGCCCGACTCGCCGCTGCTCGGGCTCGTGTCCGTGGTCGCCCCGGTGATCGTGTCGGGGAACACGTGCGTGGCCGTCGCGTCCGAACCCTCGCCGCTGCCGTCGATCACGCTGGCGGAGGTGCTGGCGACGTCCGACCTGCCCGGCGGGGTCGTGAACGTCCTCACCGGGCGGCGGAGCGAGATCGCGCCGTGGCTCGCGTCCCACATGGACGTCAACGGCATCGACCTCACCGGAGCCCCCGGCGACGACGTCCCCGACCTGGAAGGCCAGGCGGCCGAGAACCTGAAGCGCGTCCTGCGGCCGCGAGACGACACCTGGACGGACGAGCCCGGAACCGCCCGCCTGACAGCGTTCCTGGAGACCAAGACCGTCTGGCATCCCGTGGGCCTCTGAGCTGATATGACTCCGCGTGTGTAGAGCGTCACAAAGTGTGGAATAGACCTCCCCGTAACTGATCATCACTGGGGGGAGATCAGTGCCTACCAAGACGGCGTCACGTACGAAGAGCACATCAGCCAGCAAATCCACCACGACCCGCAAGCCGGCGGCCAAGCGCACGTCGGCCGCGAAGTCGTCCACCCGGACGACGGCGACCGGCCGGACGGCCGCCGCCAAGCGCGGCACCACCAAGAGCACGGCGGCCAAGAGCGGCACGGCGAAGCGGTCGACGGCCGCGTCCAGCCGGTCGTCGTCGGCGGCCGCGACCCGCGTCACCAAGGCCGCGAGCCAGGCCAAGACCGCCGCGACGCAGATGAAGTCGGTGGCGACCAAGGCCTCGTCGTCGGCGAAGGCCATGACGGCGATGACCAAGGCCATGACCAGCGCCACCAAGGCGATGTCCGACGCCGCCAAGGCGATGGACGCCGCCGCGAAGGTCATCACCACGACGGCCAAGTCCACGACGTCCCGGTCCACGGGGACCCGGAGCACGGCGGCGAAGAAGAGCACGGCGTCCAAGTCGGGCACGGCGCGCAAGTCGGCGTCGGCGGCGTCCAGCCGGTCCAAGTCGACGGCCTCGGCGCGGACGGGCTCCACGGCGCGCAAGACCACCGCGTCGAAGAGCGGCACGGCCAAGAAGACCGCGCCGAAGTCGCGGACGTCGGCGGCCCGCAAGTCCACGTCGTCGCGGACGACGGCGAGCACCAAGGCGGGCACCGCGAAGCGGTCCGGCACGCGGACGAGCGCCAAGTCCGGCACGTCCCGCAAGTCGCCCGCCGGCCGAGCCGTGGACGCGGCCCGCAACGCCGCCGCGACCGCGCCCGCCGCGGCGCCGATGGTCGAGCCGAAGTCCAACTCGATCCAGCACTCGACGCGGACGGACGGCGGGTTCCTCAGCGGGCTCACCGGCTCCGGCCGGCGCTGAGGCCGACCGGCGATGGACGAGAACGACATCCTCGCGCGCATCAACGAGTACGTCGGCGAGGAGCAGCGGCTCCGCGAGCGCTACCAGCGCCGCGAGCTCGGCCGCGAGGAGGAGCACCGGCGGCTGGAGTCGCTGGAGGTCGCGCTCGACCAGTGCTGGGACCTGCTGCGCCGCCGCCGGGCCCGGCTGGAGGCCGGTGAGGACCCGCGCGGCGAGGACGTCAGGCCACCGGACGAGGTCGAAGGCTACCTGCAGTGACGCCCGCGAGCGGGCGCGGGCCGCTGCGGTTCGGGGTGTCCCTCGCGCCGGACGCGTCCGTCCCGCTGCTGCGCACCGCCCAGGAGGCGGACCGGTTCGGTCTCGACCTCCTCGGCGTCCGCGACCGGCCGTACCGGCGCGACACCGCCGACGCGCTCACGCTGGTGGCGGCCGCGCTCGCCGCGACGTCCAGGATCCGGGTGCTGCCCGCGGTGGCGTGCCTGCCGCTGCGGCCGCCCGCCGTCCTGGCGAAGGCGGTCGCGACGATGGACCGGCTCAGCGGCGGCCGCGTCGAGCTCGGCCTCGGCGCGGGCACGTCCTGGGACGGCGTCGAGGCGTACGGCGGCGCGCGGCCCGCGAGCGCGGCGGCGGCGCGGCGCGCGCTCGAGGAGGCCGTGCGGATCATCCGGCTGCACTGGACCGACCAGAGCGGGCTCCGGTTCCAGGGCGAGCACTACGGGTTCACGGCGCTGCAGGCCGGCCCGGCGCCCGTCCACCCGATCGGCATCTGGCTGGGCGTCACCGGGCAGCGCGGCATCGACCTGGCCGGACGCGTCGCCGACGGCTGGATCGCGCCGTCGTCCCTCGTCCCGCCGAAACGGCTCGCGGACGGCCAGCGCCGCCTAGACGACGCCGCCGCGGCCGCGGGCCGCGATCCCGACGAGATCCGCCGCGTCTACGTCCTCGAAGGATCCCTGGACGCGCGGGACGCGCGGAGCTTCCTGCACGGCCCGCCGCGCCAGTGGATCTACGAGCTGACCGAGCTGGCGATCGGCCACCGCGTCGACGCGTTCCTGTTCGGCGGCCGCCCGGAGCAGATGGCCGAGTTCGCCCTGGAGGTCGTCCCGGCCGTCCGCGAGGAGATCGCCCGCGAACGCGGCCTGCCGCTACGGGCCTGAGCCGGGGGTACGGGCAGGCGCGTGGAGCGAGGGCTGCGAGCGGAGCGCGCATGCCCGGCGAGCCGGGCGACCGGAGCGCCACGTCACCGACCCGCACGGTCACAGCGCACCGGCACCGTGGCGTGAGGATCGACCGGCTCGTGACGGGGGTTCCAGGGGGTCGCCCCCCTGGGCGGACACAGCTCTACATGCGTTCGGGGGTGGGGACGCCTAGGAGGTCGAGGCCGGTGACGAGTGTGCGCAGGGTCGCCGCGCACAGGGCCAGGCGGGACGCCTTGGTCGCCTCGTCCGGGGCCTTCAGGACCGGGCAGTTCTCGTAGAAGGTCGTGTAGGCGTCCGCGACCGCGAAGACGTAGTTCGCCAGCCGGTGCGGCTCGGCGGTGTCGGCGGCCTGCTGCACGGCGGCGCCGAACCCGAGCAGCTCCAGCGCCAGCGCCCGCTCGGCCGGGTGGCCGAGGACGATCGGGCCGGTCGCGTCCTCCGGGGCGACGCCGCCCTTCCGGAAGATCGACCGGATCCGTGCCGTGGCGTACTGCAGGTACGGGCCGGTCTTGCCGTGGAACGAGATCATCCGGTCGAAGTCGAAGGTGTACTCGCTGTCGCGCGCCACCGACAGGTCGGCGTACTTCACCGCGCCCATGCCCACGTCCCGGACGATCGCGACCCGGTCGGCGGCGTCGAACGGCTCGTCGTGCTGGATCTCGTCGAACGCGGCACCGGCCCGCTCGACGGCCTCGTCCAGCAGCTCCGACAGCTTGACGGTGCGGCCCGCCCGGGTCCGCAGGAGCTTGCCGTCGGTGCCGAGGACGCTGCCGATCTGCGCGTGCTCGGCCTGCACGTCGTCGCCCAGCCAGCCTGCCATCCGCGCGACCGCGAACACCATCTGGAAGTGCAGCGCCTGCGTCGCGCCGACCACGTAGATCATCCGGTCGACGTGCTCGGTGTCGACCCGGTACCGGATCGTCGCGAGGTCGGTGGTGGAGTAGTTGTAGCCGCCGTCGCTCTTGCGGATGATCACGGGCAGGGGCTCGCCCTCGCGGCCGGTGAACCCGGGCGGGAACGCGCACAGCGCCCCGTCGCTGATCACCGCGATGCCCTTCTCCTCCAGCTCCCGGACGGTCGGCGCGAGCAGGTCGTTGTAGAAGCTCTCGCCCTTGATGTCGTCGTCGGTGAGCGTGACGCCGAGCTGCCCGTAGACGGCGTTGAAGTACCGCTTGGACACGTCCACGAGGAGGTTCCAGAGCCGCATGGTCTCCGGGTCGCCCGCCTGGAGCGCCACGACCCGGCTCCGGGACCGGTCGGCGAACGCCTCGTCGCCGTCGAACTTCTGCCGGGCGGCCTGGTAGAACGCGGTCAGGTCGCTGACGGACGAGTCGCCCCGCGCGGCGGCGTCCTCGCCGAAGTCGAGCAGGTGCTCGATCAGCATCCCGAACGGGGTGCCCCAGTCGCCGACATGGTTGTCGCGGACGACGTCGTGCCCGAGGAACGCCAGGACGCGGGCGATCGCGTCGCCGACGATCGTGGTCCGCAGATGGCCGACGTGCATCTCCTTCGCCACGTTCGGCGAGGAGTACTCGACGACGACCTTCTGCGGCTTGTCGGCGGCCGGGACGCCGAGCCGCTCGTCGTACAGCGCCCGCTGCGCCTCGGCGGCGATCCAGCCGTCGCTGAGCGTCAGGTTGATGAAGCCCGGGCCGCTGACCTCCACGGCCGACACGACGTCCCCGGTGTCGAGGTTCGCGACGATCTCCTCCGCCACGTCTCGCGGCCGCCGCCCCAGCTTCTTGGCCAGCGGCAGCGCCACGTTGGCCTGAAGGTCGGCGAACGACGACGGCCGGATGACCGGGTCGGCGTCCGCGTACGACGGTCCGAAGGCGGCGCCGAGCGCGGCCTGGACCCGGGCGGCGAGTACGTGTTGCGGATCGGGCATGGTCCAAGGCTATCGGCGTCCCGCCCGCACCCTGACACGGTTTTCCCGCCCTAGGCGCTGGCCGGGGGCTCGTTGGCCTCGGCCGCGTCCGGTTCCTTGAGGGCCGTCTCGGCGCCGTCGCGGTCGGCGTGCGTCCGGCGGCCGAACCTGGACGTGCGGGTCAGCGCGACCTGCTCGCGGATCCGCTCGACGATCCGCCCGGCGGCGAGCCGGTGCGCCAGCTCGCACGCCGAGGTGATCGCGCGGGCCTGCGAGGCGCCGTGCGCGATCACGACCGTGCCGTTCAGGCCGAGCAGGACGCCGCCGCCGTAGGTGTCGGGGTCGAGGCGGTCCCGGAGGTCCTGGAGGCGGCGGCGCTGGAGCAGCGCGCCGAGGCGCGCCGCCGCGCCGCCCGCCATCGCCTCGCGGACCTCGTCGAACGCGGTCCGGATCGTGCCCTCCATGGTCTTGAGCGCGATGTTGCCGGTGAACCCGTCGGTGACGACGACGTCCACGCTCCCGCTGAGCAGGTCGTGGCCCTCGACGTTGCCCGCGAACTCGATGCCGTGGCTGCCCCCGGCGAGCAGCTCGTGGGCGCGCTTCGTCAGCTTGCCGCCCTTGCCGGGCTCGGCGCCGATGTTGAGGAGCCCGACCGTGGGCCGGTCCAGCCCCAGCAGGATCTGCGCGTACGCGGTGCCGAGCGCCGCGTACTGGACGAGCCCCTCCGGCTTGACGTCCGTGGTGGCGCCCGCGTCGAGCAGGATCGTCGGGCGCGGGCGGGTCGGCAGCGTCACCGCGATCGCGGGGCGCATCACGCCCTGCTGGCCCTTCAGCCGCAGCCGCGACGTCGCCACCACCCCGGCGGTGCCGCCCGCCGACACCAGCGCCGACGCCCGCCCCTGCTTGATCAGATGGCACGCGATCGCGATGGACGAGCGGGGCTTGCGCCAGCTCGCCAGCGCGCCCTCGCCCATGTCCAGGGCCTCGTCGGCGTGCACGATCGGGATCTTGCCCATGAAGCCGTGCCGGTCGAGCTCCCGGCGGATCCGCGGGGCCTGCCCGACGAGCACCAGCCGGACGCCGTGCTCCCGGGACGCGTCCACCGCACCTGCGATGATCTCCGCGGGGGCGTGGTCGCCGCCCATCGTGTCGACGGCGATCGGCAGCGGACGCACGGTCGCCCCGGGGTGAGGCACCGTCGTCCCAGTGCCGGTCATGGCCGCTCCAGGAGGGGTGAAGGGAAATGCGATGCGTCGTGATGGCGCAGCTCATCGCATCGTAGGACGTTCCCTCACCCGTCTTGACGGCACCGGGCCGGAGGTGGCGATCGTCACCCTCGGCTTGGCGGGCCCGCCGCGGTGCCGGTCAGCCGTCCTGCGTGTTGCAGTCGGCGCCCAGGCACGGCGCGTTCTCCACGACCGGTTGCCCGTCGACGAGGATCGTGTAGTAGCTCTTGCTCGTCTCCTGCTCGCCGCTGCCGAGCACCTCGACCGGCTTCTTGTCGGACGTCGTCCCGCTGCACGACACGCGCATCTTCGTCTTCGTCCATCCGGGCAGGTCCTCGCACTTCAGCGGGGACGCCAGCGTCACGCCGCGCTCCTGCAGCTCGGCCGCCGCCGTCGCGGGCATCGCCTTGCGCAGCGCGGACTGCGTCTGGTACTTGAGGTCCTCGCCGCCGGTCGCCACGAACGCGACACCGCCGCCCACCAGGGCGAGCACGAGCAGCGCGGCGGAACCCAGGATCAGGGCCTTCTTGCGGCCGGTGCCCGTGACCCGCCCCATGATCCGGCGGCTCATCTCCACGGCCTTGCGACGTATCTCCACACCCGCAACATCACCGACAGTGCGGGGGCATATGCGCTGGGTGTTTGCGTTTTTCCGTTCCGTATGCGGATTCGTTGCCTTGTCAGCGCCTTCCGCAGCCTTGGGAGAGGCAGTCCTTGCGCAGCACTTCGCGTCCGGCGACGGTGACGACGTAAGACTCGCGTGGACGGACGGTGTGCGCCTCATAGGCGACACCGTGGACGGTGACCGGTTCGCTCGTCCGGGTCAGGGCCGTGCACCTGACCCGCACCACCGAGTCGCCGCCGCCCTGCTGAGTCGTGCACAGGGGACGGTCTTGCAGCTCGATGCCCTGGCCCTTGAGCTCGTCCTCGACGCCGTCGCTGACGGCGTTGCGGTAGGCCCCCTCGGAGATCCCCTGCGCCATGTCGCAGCCGGTGACCGTGAGCAGAACAAGAAAGACGGCCGGAATCCCTCTCACCTGACCTCCGATGCGCGGTGGATCCTGGCGACCGCGTCGGCGAGCACGTCGGGCCGGTCGAGCGGGACCATGTGCAGGGCGTCCGGGAGTTCGACGCGGGTCCCGTTCGGGCTCAGCTTCGCCAGCCGCTCGTGGCCTTCGGCCCAGGCGCGCTTTCCGCGCGGGCCGCGGACGTCCCCGAGCGCGGTCACGACCAGCAGGGGGATGGGCGGGAACGAGTACCGCCGGCGCAGCCACGCCAGCCGCGCGGCCATCTCCCGGTAGGCGATCTCCTCGGCGATGACCGTGCCGAGCACCGTCCCGCGCCGGTACACCGAGCGGACGACCTCGTCCGGGACGGTGTCGCCGCGGCGGCTCGTGCGGCGCAGGATCAGCCGGCGGGCGAGCGGCCCGGCGACCCCGGCGAGCCGGGTGGCGCCGAGGACGGCTCCGGTCGCCGTGGCCAGCGGTGTCAGCGCCGCGCCGACGGGGACCGGCGGGAGCCGGGTGCGCTCGTGGCTCGGATCGACCAGCACCATGCCGAGGACGTGTTCGGGACGCAGCCGGGCCAGGGCCTCGGCGGCGAACGCGGCCATCGAGTGCGCGAGGACGATCACCGGCCGTTCCACCCGTTCCGCCAGCGCCTCCATGATCCAGGTGTCGCGCAGCAGCGTGGGCCGTGCGGCCGCCGCCGGGCTGAGGCCGAGCCCGGGACGGTCGTAGGCGATGACGCGGTACTCGTCCCGGAGCCGCTCGACGGTCGGGGCCCAGTCGAACCAGGCGCCGCCGAGCCCGGCCGCCAGCAGCAGCGGAACCCCGTCCACCGGCCCGGACTCGACGACGTGCACCCGCTGCCCGTCCGCGTTCACGATCTCGGTCACACCCGCGCCTCGTCTCCGGCCACCATGGGGGCGGGCCCTGCGGCGTGCGCCGCGCCGCGCCGGTCGGCGTGCAGCGCCCGCGCGATGAGGAGGAGCCCCAGGCACAGGGCGCCGACCTGTATGCGCTGCACGATCCCGAGCCACTGCCCGGTGAACATCGCCGCCATCATGGCCAGCGCGAGCACGGCCTCCGCCAGCGCGAGCGGCAGGCCCCAGCGGGCGAGGGCGGGCCACCATCCGTACCGGCGGGCGGCCAGGGACAGGAGCAGCAGCGCGGCCACCCCGCAGATGACGACGCCGCCGCTCGTCACCGCGTGGAACTCGTGGGAGAACGACACCTGCGCCGAGCGTTCCCGCAGGGCGCACCAGGTGGCCCGGCTGGGCGCGCAGTCCAGGGGGAAGGCCGCGTCGCCGACGGCGCAGGCGCCGAACAGGGCGAGGAACGTCCATCCGGCGGTGGCGAGGGCCCTGCGCCGGAGCCTGCGGAGCGCCTCGGCCGCGACGATGATCGCCAGCACGCCGGTGATGAAGTCGCCGCCTCCGTAGACGGTGTTGTACGGCTGGTCGGCGGCGGACAGCTCGCTCACGTAGCCGCTGCCGACGTCGAGGCTGAGCGGGATCTCCAGGAGGAACGTCGCGTAGGTGAGCGCCGCCACGGCGGCCAGGGCGGCCACGCGGGCGGGGACGGCGCCCGGTCCATCGTTCACGAGGCCCCCTCCCGCCGTTCGGTTCTCCCGGCCCGCCCAGTATTTCCGAAGATCGCGACGTGGCGTGACGGGAGGACGGGATCGGGTCCGCAGAGTCTCGTGACTCAGAAGTTCACGGGCCGTTGTCGTTGTACTAGGGGCGGAACGTCAACGATGATGTCGAGGCGATTTGTCTGGAAGGTCCTTGACCAGGCTTTGTCTTACCGGGCAGGGGGCATCAATTCGGTATAAACCGCTCTCAAACGGTTGAATGGGGGGTGTCCTGAGCATTTCTGATCACGGTCCGTGACGATGCATCCCAGGGGTGCGCCTCCCCGCTGACAGCAAGGAGTACCAACACGTGACACTGGTGAACGACGCGGCTCCCGCAGTGCGATCCACAGGTCGCAAGTTCCGCGCCTTCACGGCGAAGCACCTCGACGAGCTCACCGCTCGCGCGGGGCTGTCGCCCGCGCAGCGGCTCGCGACCCGGGCGGTGGCGACCGTGCTGCCGTTCCGCACGAACGCCTACGTCATCGAGGAGCTCATCGACTGGTCGGCAGCGCCCGACGACCCGATCTACCGGCTGGTCTTCCCGCAGGAGGACATGCTCCCGGCGGCGGACGTCGCGCACCTGTCCGACCTCCTGCGCCGCGAGGCGCCCAAGGCCGAGATCGACGCCGCCGCCCACGCGGTGCGGATGCGGCTGAACCCGCACCCCGCCGGGCAGATGGAACTGAACATCCCGAACTTCGGCGATGGCAAGATCCCCGGGTTGCAGCACAAGTACGACGAGACCGTCCTGTACTTCCCCAAGCAGGGGCAGACATGCCACGCCTACTGCACCTACTGCTTCCGGTGGGCCCAGTTCGTCGGCGAGCCCGACCTCAAGATGGCCGGTGACGACGTCACCGCCCTGCGCGACTACCTCGTCCAGCACCCCGAGGTGACGAGCGTCCTGTTCACCGGCGGCGACGCCATGATCATGGGCGAGCCGGTGCTGCGCCGCTACGTCGAGCCGCTGCTGGACCTGGAGCAGCTCGAATCCATCCGGATCGGCACCAAGTCCCTGGCGTACTGGCCGCAGAAGTTCGTCACCGACCCGGACGCCGACGACATGCTCCGGCTGTTCGAGCAGGTCGTCGAGTCGGGCAAGAACCTCGCGTTCATGGCGCACTTCACGCACCCGCGCGAGCTCGAACCGCTCATCGTCACCGAGGCGTGCCGCCGCATCCGCGACACCGGCGCGGTCATCCGCACCCAGTCCCCCGTCATCCGGACGATCAACGACGACGCCGGGACCTGGGAGACCATGTGGCGCGTCCAGACCCGGATGGGGCTCGTCCCGTACTACCTGTTCGTGGAGCGCGACACGGGCCCGCAGGACTACTTCGCCGTCCCGCTCGTCCGCGCGTACGAGATCTTCCGCGACGCCTACAAGAACGTCTCCGGGCTGTCGCGGACGGTCCGCGGCCCGTCCATGTCGGCCACGCCGGGCAAGGTCTGCGTGGACGGCGTCGTCGACGTCCACGGCGAGAGGGCCATCGCGCTCCACTTCATCCAGTGCCGCGACGCCGACCTGGTCGGCAAGCCGTTCTTCGCCCAGTACGACCCCGACGCGGTCTGGCTCGACGACCTCAAACCGGCCTTCGCCGACAGGTTCCCCTGGCAGCAGTGACGCGGACGGCGCGCCCGGCCGCACCCGAGGCCGGGCACGCCGTCACCGCAGCGAGCGGCGGGCGGGTGCCGGGGACGGGACGGCCGTGGC
>NZ_SMJX01000153.1 GCF_004348535.1 Actinomadura sp. KC216 | reverse complement strand
CGATCGAGCTGATGTTGACGATGCGGCCCTTGGTGCCGTGCTCGATCATCTGGTTCGCCACCGCCTGGGTGACGGTGAACGTGCCGCGCAGGTTGACCGCGACGACCGTGTCGAAGACCTCCATGGGCAGCGACGTGAGGGGCCCGCCGCCCGCGACGAGGCCGGCGTTGTTGACCAGGACCTCGACCGGGCCGGCGGTCTCGGCGACGTGCGCGACGCCTGCGGTGACCGCCGCCGGGTCGGTGATGTCCATGGTGACGGCGTGGCCGTCCAGCTCCTTGGCCACCCTGGCGGCGGCCTCGGCGTCCCGGTCGGCGATCACGACGCGGTCACCGGCGGCGGCGAACGCGGCCGCGACCCCGCGGCCGATGCCGCTCGCGCCGCCCGTGACCAGGACGACCCTGCCGGCGCCGGAGGCGCTCCGGGGGGTGTGGGGGGTCGTCCCCCCTCGGGGGGAAGCCGCGCTCACTTCGCCTCCGCGATGATGATGCGCGGGCTGCCGGGCAGCGCGCGGGTCTCGACCGGCTCCCAGCCGGTGGCGCTGAGCCAGCCGCGGACCTCGTCCTCGGGGTAGACGATCGTGCCGTCGATGACCAGGTATTCCCCGGCGTGCAGGGCGTCGATGGCGCGCTGCTCGGGGTCGTCGTCCAGGAAGAAGTCGAGCAGGACGAGGGTGGCGCCGGGCGCGGCGGCGCGGCGGGCCTTCTCGATCAGGATCTTGTTCTGGTCGGCGTCGAAGCGGTGGACGACGTGCTCCAGCAGGACGCAGTCGAAGCCGTCCGGGAGCTCGCCGGTCAGCGGGTCGGACTCGATGACGTCGCTGCGGTCGGCGAGGCCCGCGTCCTCCAGGGCCTTGCGGGTGAACTCCAGGAAGTCGCCGGGCGCGACGAACGTGCCGTGCGCCTTCTCGGCGGTGCGCAGCGCCTCGACGAGGAACGCGCCCGACAGCCCGCCGAAGTCCAGGATGCGGGAGAAGGGGGTGAAGTCGAAGTTCTCTGCAAGCATCCTCGCGTGCAGGGAGTTGTAGGTCATCACGCCCGTCATGAACGTCTGCATCCGGTCGCCGGAGAAGTCGAGCGGCTGCGGCTCCGCGCTGGCCGTGGTGGCGGCGAAGCCGAGCCAGTGCGGGTAGCTGATCGCGTCGAGGAAGGCCAGGAACGGGCGCAGGTCGATGCCCTCGTCGCCCGCCAGGTACGCGGCGGTGGCCGGGGAGTTGGCATAGCGGCCGTTCTCGCGCTTCAGCAGGCCGAAACCGGACATGGTGTCGGCGAGGATGCGGGCGGTGCGTTCCGGCAGCCCGGCCCGGCCGGCCAGCTCGGCGGCCGTCGCGGGGCCGTCCGCCAGCGCGGCGAACACGCCGGCCTCACTCGCCGCGAACAGCTGCTTGGCGGCCATGTAGCCGGTGGCGACGCCGAGGATGGACGAGGGGTCGGCGCCCGGGGAGGGATGCGACATCAAACTTTCTCCTTCGCGGTGAGAATATGCAGGATGCTATACGATCCAACACAGAGACGGCCAGGGGTTCGCCCTCTGAGGCCGACCACCCCTCACCGGAGGCTCACGATGGAGTTCGCAGAACGGGTGCCGCGGCGGCGGCTCGGCGTGCACGGCCCGGAGGTCCCGCTCCTCGCGCTCGGCTCCTGGAACACCTGGGACCGCATGGACCCCGAGGACGCGGCGGAGCTGGTCCGCCTCGCGGTCGACCGCGGCGTGAACATGTTCGACGTCGCGCACTACAACTTCGGTCCGCACGCCGAGAACGCCGTCACGGACATCCTTTTCGGGCAGGCGATCCGAGATGCCGGAATCGCACGCGAAGACTACCTTCTGTGCGGGAAGCTCTGGCTGTGGGAATACCCGGCGTCCTCGTTCGCCGAGCAGATCACGGTGTCGCTCGGCCGCATCGGGACCGACCGCGCGGACACGGTGGTGGTCGGCGACTTCATGGAGCGGCCCGATCTGCAGGCCGTCGTGACGGACGTGTCGGAGCTCGTCCGCGCCGGCCGGTTCGCGTCCTGGGGCGTGAACAACTGGTCGGCCTGCGACGTGCTGTTCGCCTGCCGGTTCGCGGCCGCCGAGGGCCTGGTGCCGCCGTCGTTCGCCCAGCTCAAGTACAACCTGGCCCGGCGGTCGGTGCCGGAGGGCCCGCTGTACGCCCGGCTGTTCGCCGAGGAGGGGCTCGCGCTGCAGGCCTCCGATGTGCTGGAGGGCGGCATCCTCGCCGGGAAGCTCGACCCCGAGCGCAAGATCGGCGCCGACCCCGGCGGGATCCGTGACCGGATCCGCGCCGCCTTTCCCGAGATCCGCCGCATCGCCGACGACTTCGGTGTCACGCCCGCGCAGCTCGCCATCGCGTTCTGCCTGGCCCACCCGGCGGTCGCGAACGTCCTGGTCGGTGTCAGCAGAGCCGAGCAGCTGGAGAACAACCTGGCCGCGCTCGGCCTCTGCGCCCGGCACGGCGACGAGCTGCGCGAGGCCGTGGCCGGGCTGTGGCTCGACGAGGGCGTCGTCGACCCCGCGGCCTCCTGGGGAACCGACGCGCCGTCCGCGGCCCGCGACGACGCCGTCCCCTGCCGCTGACGAGCCGCCGACCAGGCTGCCCGGGCCGACCGGGCGGGCCGCCGGTGCGGCCCGCCCCGCCTGCCCGGCCCGCTCAGAGCTCGTAGACGACCTCGCCGTCCAGGACGGTCATCCGCACCGGCACCGACGGCAGGTCCTGCGGGTCCGTCCCGTACAGGTCGCCGTCGAGGACGCACAGGTCGGCGACCTTTCCGGGCTCGATCGAGCCCTTCACGTCCTCCTCGCCGTCCTGCCACGCGGGCGTGATCGTGTAGGCGCGCAGCGCCTCGGCGAGCGCGAGCCGCTGCGCCTCCCCGCGGACGGAGCCGTCCAGGCCGCGGCGCGTCACCGCCGCCGCCAGCCCGGCCCGCCAGTCCGGGGTCAGCACGGGGGAGTCGGAGCTGAGGCACAGCCGGACGCCGGCGTCCAGCGCGTCGCGGGTCGGCCACGCGTCGCGCAGGGCGGCCTCGCCGAGGGCGTCGGCGAGCATCGGCTCGGTCGCGACCGGGATCCCGGCCTGGGTGTTCAGCCCGATCCCGGCGGCCGACATGACGGTCAGCGTCCGCGGCGAGAGCAGGTCGCCGTGGATGACGTAGTGCCGGGCGTCGCGCTCGTCCCGCCGCAGCGCCGCCGCCAGCGCGTCGGCCACGACCCGGGTCGTGGCGTCGCCGGTCGCGTGCACGCCGATCTGGTGCCCGGCGGCGTGCGCCGCGTCGATCATCGCGCGCAGCGCCTCCTCCCGCCGGTCGTCGGAGCGGCCGTCGATCAGCAGGGCGCCGTGCGAGCCGTCGGTGTAGGGGCGGTCCGTCCACGCGGTGCGCATCGGCGGGATGCCGTCGGCGAATATCTTCACGCCCGCGACCCGGAACCGGCCGGGCACGCCGGCGGGCGGCTTGAAGTCGCGCAGCCCGTCCAGCAGGTCTTGCGCCGTGCTGCGGCCGTCCAGCTCCCCGAACAGCAGCAGCGCGGTCACCCGCGCCTTGAGCAGGCCCCGCGCGGCCAGGTCGGCGTAGTCGTACAGGGCGGCGGAGCCGAAGCAGCCGGTGGCGCCGTCGTCCTCGCCGGGCCCGAGGCCCGGCTCGGTGTAGCTGGTGATCCCGAACGAGGCCAGCAGGTCGGCGGTGCGCAGGATGGCCCGGCGGCGGTCGTCGGCGGTCTCCAGCCGGGACGGTGCGGAAGGGGGCTCGTGCGAGTGGCCGTCGCCCCCGTGGGGGTGGCCGCCGCCGGATCCGGCCAGCTGATCCATCAGCAGGTTCGGCCACATCGCTCCGAGCCACAATCCGTGCAGATGGGAGTCGTTGATGCCGGGCAGGACCGACCGGCCCCCCAACCGGACCACCCGCGTGGCGGGACCGGTCAGCGGGGCCATCTCTTCGGCCGCGCCCACGCGCGCGATACGGCCGCCGCGGACGGCGACCGCCTCGGCGACCCGGTCGCGACCGTCGACCGTGTGGACACGGCCACCGGTCAGGACAAGGTCGGCGAAGGAAACATCCGGCATATCCTGCTCCAACTCTGGACACCGTCGATGGTATGCAATTAACGTACACGGAATCAGATACGATTTTGGAGTGTCCGGCCCGACGGGCACGGACACGCCGGGCCTTCGGAGGTAAACGATGCCCCTGGATCCCGAGGCGCAGCGGATCATCGACCGCACCCCTGCCGAGGACCCGAACGCTTCAGGACCGCTCGACGTCGTGGCGATGCGCGAGGGGTTCGCCCAGATGTGGGTGATGCCCGACGACCTGCCCGAGGTGGGTTCCGTCGCCGACACCACCATCCCCGGTCCGGCCGGTGAGCTGCCCGTCCGCGTGTACACCCCCAAGGGCCCCGGCCCGTTCCCCACCTTCGTCTGGTACCACGGCGGCGGCTGGACGATCGGCGGCCTCGACGAGAACGAGTACTCCTGCCGCGCGGTCTGCGCCGCCGCGGAGGTGATCGTCCTGTCCGTCGACTACCGGCTCGCACCCGAGAACCCCTTCCCCGCCGCCGCGGAGGACGCCTACGCCGCCGTCTCCTGGGTCGCCGAGCACGGCAGGGAGGTCGGCGCCGACCCGTCCCGCATCGCCGTCGGCGGTGAGAGCGCGGGCGGCAACCTCGCCGCCGTCGCCGCCCTCAAGGCCCGCGACCTCGGCGGCCCCGAGCTGGCCCTCCAGGTTCTCGTGTCGCCCGTCCTCGGCCACCCGGACGACGGGCGCGCCTCCTACGCCGAGTACGCCGAAGGGTACTTCCTCTCCAAGTCGAGCATGGACTGGTTCTTCACCACCTACCCGACCAGCCCGGATGACCTGGACAATCCGTATCTGTTGCCCCTGCGTTCGGATAATCTCAAGGGCCTGGCTCCGGCCCTGGTCCTGGAGGCGGAGTGCGACGTGCTCCGCGACGAGGGCGAGGAATACGCCGCGCGGCTGACGGAGGCGGGCGTCCCGACCGAGCTGGTCCGCTACGACGGCATCATCCACGCCTTCTTCGGCCCGCTCGCCACCGAGCTGACGGCCGCCAAGGAGGCCCAGGCCAAGGCCGCCGCCGCGCTCCGCTCCGCGTTCGGCATGGAAGGCGACTGATGACCGCTCCGGCACTCGCCCTCGACGGCGTCAAGGTCAACCGGGCCGAGGTCCCGGTCATCCACGACGTCACGCTCGACGCCGCCCCGGGCGCGGTCACCGTCGTCCTCGGCGCGAACGGCGCGGGCAAGACCACCCTGATGGACGGCATCGCCGGCCTCGCCCCCGTCAAGGCGGGCACGATCAAGCTGGACGGGACGCCCATCGAGAAGCTCCCGCCCTACAAGCGGGCGAAGGCCGGGCTCGGCTACGTCGAGCAGGCGCGCACCACCTTCCGGACGCTGACCGTCGAGCAGAACCTGCTCGTCTCCCAGTCCGGCGACGGCGACCTCGCGACCGTCTACAAGCTCTTCCCCGAGCTGGACAAGCGGCGGACCCTGCAGGCCGGCCACCTGTCGGGCGGCGAGCAGCAGATGCTCGTGCTCGGCCGGGCGCTGGTCTCGTCGCCGAAGGTCGTCGTGATCGACGAGATGTCGCTGGGCCTCGCGCCGATGGTGGTGCGCCGGCTCATGGGCACGGTCGGCGAGCTGGCCGGGATGGGCATCGCGGTCGTGCTGATCGAGCAGTTCGCGAACCTGGCCCTCGACATCGGCAGCCACGTCCACGTCCTGCGCAAGGGCGGCGTGGTCTTCTCCGGCCCGTGCGAGGAGCTGCGCGGTGACGAGCAGCGCCTGCACCGGCTCTACTTCGGCGGGCCGCCGCAGCGCGCCGCCGCATCCGGCCCCGGTGGGGGGACGACCCCCCACACCCCCCGGAACAGCCAGGACTCTGGCAATCCTGAGAGCGAGCCTGAATGAACGTGCTGGACAAGCGGAGCCTCGGCACCGGCGTCGGCGCCGCGGTCCTCGCATGCGCGGTGCTGCCCCTGGTGCTGCCGCCGTACTGGATCTACCTCGCGATCAGCGCCGCGATCAGCGCGGTGATCATGCTGAGCTTCGGCGTGATCGTCGGCAGGGCCGGCGTCATCTCGCTGTGCCAGATGTCGTTCGCGGCGATCGGCGCGTGGGTCATGCTGCGGCTGAACGTGGCGGAGGCGCCCGGCGGCTTCTACCTGTGGCTGCTTCTCGGCGGGCTCGCCGCGGTGCCCGTCGGCGTCGCGATCGGGCTGCCGGCGCTGCGCATCCGCGGCGTCAACCTCGCCGTGGTGACATTCGGGTTCGCGGTGTCCACCGACATCGTCCTGAACGTCAACGAGTTCCCGGGCGCCAAGGACCTGACGACGCTGGACCGGCCCGCCCCGTTCGACACCGACGGCGGCTACTTCGTCTTCTGCATGATCGTGTTCACCGTGCTGGCCCTCGCGCTCGGGATCATCGGCAGGACCCGGCTCGGGCTGTCCTGGTACGAGCTGCGGCACTCCGAGCGGTCCGCCGCGGCGCACGGCATCTCGGTGGCGCGCAGCAAGCTCGCCGCCTTCGCGATCAGCGCGTTCGTCGCCGGGATCGGCGGCGGGCTGCTGGCCGGCCAGCTCAGCCTGGTGGTGCCGCAGAACTTCGCGATGGGCCAGTCCCTGGCCCTGTTCGCGGTCGCCGTCATGATCGGCCCGCACCACCCGGAGGGGGCCGTGATCGGCGGGATCTTCGGCGCGATCATGGGCACGATCATGGAGAAGATCTCGCTGCCGCAGGACTTCGGCGGCGTGCTCTTCGGCGTCGGCGCGCTGCTCGCGCTGCGCAGCGGGCTGAGCCATACCGACCTCACCCGGATGCGCAAACGGGAGGCCGGCGCCCGCAAGATGCTGAAGGCCGCCGAGGAGAAGTCGTCCGAGGAGACGCCCGCCGGGGAGCGGGCCGCGGGCGGCGGGAAGGCCGAGACGGCGGTCGCGCCCGCCGCGGTGCCCGCGCCGCGTCCCGCGGGCGACCGGCCGCCGCTCCTCACCGTCAAGGGGCTGACCGTCAAGTTCGGCGAGGTCGTCGCGCTCGGCGGCGTCGACCTGACCGTCCCGGAGGGCGGGGTCGTCGGGCTCATCGGCCCGAACGGCGCCGGCAAGTCCACGTTCATCGCGGCGGTCAGCGGGTTCGTCGGCTACCAGGGCGCGGTCGAGCTGGCCGGACGGCCGCTGGACCGGCTCTCCCCGAACAAGCGCGCGACGCTCGGGCTGCGCCGCACCTTCCAGACCACCGCCATCGCTCCCGAACTCACGCAGTACGAGTACCTGACGATCGGTGCGGGCCGGCGGCTGACCCGCGCCGAGGCCGACGAGCTGCTGGAGTTCTTCGGCTGCCCGCCCGGCCAGGTCCCGGTGTCCATCGTGGACGCCGGCAGCCGCAGGCTCCTCGACGTCGCGGCGGCGATCGCGGCGCGGCCCAAGGTCGCGCTGCTGGACGAGCCCGCCGCCGGGCAGTCCGCGGCCGAGTCGCTGGCGCTCGGCGCCCGGCTCACCGCCGTCCCGGAGGCGTTCGGGGTGTCGATCCTGCTGGTCGAGCACGACATGGAGCTGGTCCAGGCGGTGTGCGAGCAGGTCACCGTCCTGGACTTCGGGAATGTGATCGCCTCAGGCCCGACCGGCGAGGTACTGGAGGACCCCGCCGTCAGGGCCGCCTATCTGGGGGCCGCGGACGTCCCGGCGTCCTGAGCCGTCCCGAGAAACCAACCACCCTCCCCCGTGAAATAAGGGCCCAATCGATGAAACGCACTTACACGCGCACAGCCACGGGAGCGGCCGCGGCCGCGCTCCTCATCTCCATCGCCGGCGCCGGCTGCTCGGACTCCGGCGGCAGCGACGGGCCGATCAAGGTCGGCTCGATCAACGGCATCACGGGCCTGTTCCAGACGCCCGAGGTCCCGAAGGCCGTCAAGGCGGTCTTCGACGAGGTCAACGCGGCCGGCGGCATCAACGGCCGGAAGCTGGAGCTGGTCAGCAAGGACGACGCGATGGACCCGGCGCGCTCCAGCCAGGCCGCCCGGCAGCTGATCAAGTCCGAGAACGTGGTCGCGCTCGCGGGCTCCTCCAGCGCGGTGGACTGCGGCGTCAACCGCGCCACCTACAGCAAGGAGAAGATCGTCTCGGTGCCGGCGATCGGCGTCGACCCGTCCTGCTTCACCAGCCCGAACATCGCGCCGGTGAACCCCGGCCCGTACACGCTCACCACGGCGATGCTGTACTACGCGTCCGAGACGCTGAAGCGCGACAAGGTCTGCGTCGCCTACACCGTCCTGCCCGGCAGCGGCGGCGGCATCGAGGCGGCCATCAAGGAGTGGACGAACCTCACCGGCAAGACGCTCGCGCACAAGAACCTCAACGTCGGCCAGGGCGACCCGACCCGCTACCTGGTGGGGCTCAAGAACGCCGGCTGCCAGGCCGTGGCCTACAACTCGCAGGTCGGGCCGTGGTTCAAGCAGGCCAAGACGCAGGGCATGCAGAACGTCGACTTCATCCTGGCGGCGAACAGCTACACCGACGCCAACGCCAAGGTGATCCCGCCGGACATGAACGCCTACGCCGGCACCGAGTGGCAGCCGTACACCGACCCGACGCTGCCCGGCAACGACCGCTGGTCCAAGATCGTCGAGAAGAACGGCATCCAGAAGACGGCGTTCAGCCAGGGCGCGGTCATGTCGGCGGACGTCTTCGTCCAGGTCCTCAAGACCATCAAGGGCGACATCACCCGCGAGTCGGTGACCAAGGCGTTCAAGGAGATGAAGCCGATCAACTACCCGATGGTCGGCACCCCGTACGTCTTCGGCCCCGGCAACGAGCACAACCCGATCAAGGGCAGCCAGTTCGTCAAGGCCGAGAACGGCGCCTGGAAGGTCCTGCCCGGCGGCTTCACCGTCCCCACCAAGAAGTAGCCGTGCGCACCGGGCGCGCGGGGCCTCCCCGCGCGCCCGGGCCCACCGGAGGTATCCGATGCTGAACTCTGTGATCGCCGGGCTGAGCAGCGGCGGCGGTTACGCCCTGCTCGGCCTGTGCGTCGTGCTGACCTACCGGCTCGTCGCCGTCGTCAACTTCGCGATGACGGCCGTCGGCGCGATGGGCGCCTTCGTGATGGTGTCGCTCACCGACGAGGGCCTGAACGTCTGGCTGGCCCTGCTGGTCGGCCTGGCGTCCGCGGCGGTGCTGTCCGGCGTGTTCGGCGCGGCGCTCGCCCGCTGGTTCGCGGGCCACCGGGAGGGGACGAAGGCCGCCGTCACGGTCGCGGTGTACGTGGCGGTCACCGCGATCGGGCTGCGGCTGTTCGGCGGCACCACCACCGGCGCGCGCCGGTTCCCGGACCCGTTCAGCGATCCCGTCTTCACGGTCGGGGGCGTCGTCATCCCGCAGTCGGTGCTGGTGTCGCTGGCGTTCGCGGTGCTCATCACGGTGGGGGTCGGGCTGATGCTGACCCGCACCCGGATCGGGCTGAAGCTGCAGGCGCTGTCGGAGCGGCCCGGCACGGCCCAGGTGGTCGGCATCCCCGCGCCGGTGCTCGCCGTCGGCGTCTGGTCCGGCGTCGGCGCCATCACGATGCTGGTGATCGTGCTGGTCGCGCCGCGGCTCGGCGGCGACTTCGGCACCCTGGCCGGGCTGATCAGCACCGCGCTGGCGGTGGCGATGGTCGGCGCGTTCAAGAACCTGCCGCTGACGCTCGCCGGCGGCCTGATCGTCGGCTGCCTGGAGGGCATGTCGTCCTCCGTGGACTCCATCCAGAAGTACCAGGGCGTCGTGCCCTTCCTGGTGATCCTCGTGCTCCTGTGGTGGCGCAGCCGCCGCGAGGTCTGGGACACCGCGCACAGCCGCTGAGCGCGGTAGAGAAATAGAAACGAGGAAGAATGCTCCACCCGACCTCTACCAGGGCGGCCGTGCTCCGCGAGCACGGCGCGGACCTGAGCATCGAGGAGCTGCCGCTGCCCGCCGAGTGCGAGCCGGGCGCGGCGATCGTCCGGGTCGACTGCGCGACGCTGTGCGCGACGGACGTGCACCTGTGGTCCGGCGCCATGGCGTTCCCGGAGATGCTGCCGATCGTCCTCGGCCACGAGACGATGGGCACCGTCTGCGCCGTCGGTTCCGGCACCCGCGACGCGCTCGGCCGGGAGGTCAAGGTCGGCGACCGCATCGGGTGGTCGGAATCGGTGTGCGGGCACTGCTACGGCTGCACCGTCCTGCGCAACCCGGTCGCGTGCTCCGAGCGCGGCTACGGGTTCCTGCTCCGCGCCGACCGCTTCCCGTACGCGACGGGCGGGCTCGCCCAGCACAACTACGTGACGCCTGGGGCGCTGAAGCTCGTCCTGCCCGACGAGGTGAAGGACACCTGGGCGGCGTCCGCGGGGTGCGCGGTCAAGACCGTCCTGCACGCCTTCGACCGGGCCGGGGGAGTGCGCCCCGGATCGTCGGTCGTGGTGCAGGGCGCGGGCGCGCTCGGCATCGTCGCGACGGCCGTCGCGAGCCTGTCGGGCGCCGGCAAGGTGATCACGATCGGCGCGCCGGACGCCCGGCTCGACCTCGCCCGCCGCTTCGGCGCCGACGAGACCATCGGGCTGGACGGCGACGCCGAGTCCCGGGTCGCCGCCGTCATGGAGGCCACGCAGGGGCGCGGCGCCGAGCTCGTCCTCGACCTCGCCGGGGCGCCCGGCGTCGGCGCGGAGGCGGTCGGGATGGCCGCGTTCGGCGGCCGGTTCGTCATCGTCGGCAGCACCGGCCCGAAGCCGGACGAGATCGTCCTCGGCGCGATCATGGGCAAGGAGCTGAACGTGCTCGGCTCGCTGAACGGCGACGTCGGCGACCTGTACCGCAGCATCGAGTTCCTGCGCGGATCCCGCGACCGCTTCCCCTGGGACGACCTGTTCAGCGCCCCGGAAGTCCTCGACGGCGCGTCCGGCGCGCTGTCGGCCATGTCGCGGCTGGAGCAGGTCAAGGCCGTCATCAACCCCAACCGGTAAGGAACGCCCCCATCGTGTCTTCGCAGAACACCCCCGACCGGAAGGTCCCGCACCGCCGCTTGGGCACGGCAGGCCCCGAGGCGTCTGTCCTGTCACTCGGCTCCTGGCACACCTACGACCGGATGGACTTCGGCGACGCGGTGAAGATGCTCCGCCACGCCATCGACTCCGGCATCAACCTGTTCGACGTCGCCGTCTACGGCATCCCGGGCGTGCACCCGCCGGTGTTCACCGACGTGCTGTTCTCCGCGATGGTCCGCGCCGCCGGGGTCGCCCGGGACGACTACCTGCTGTCCACGAAGCTGTGGCTGGAGGGGTACCCCGAGCAGTCGATGCGCGACCAGCTGACCAACGCGCTGTTCCGGGTCGGCGCCGACCACGCGGACGTGGCCGTCCTCGGCGACATCCGCAGCGACGACCTCGACCTGAAGGTGCTCGCCGAGGACCTTGCCGCGCTGGAGCGGGAGGGCCTGCTCGGCTGCTGGGGCGTCAACAACTGGTCGGCCACCGCCATCCGGACGATCCGCGAGCACGCGCTGGCCGCCGGGTCGCCGGGCCCGCAGCTCGCGCAGCTGAAGTACAGCCCGTGCCGCCGCTCGATCCCGGACGGCGAGCCGTTCGAGGCCGTGTTCGCCGCGGGCGTGTCGCTGCAGGCGTCGGACGTCCTGGAGGGCGGCATCCTGGCCGGCAAGTCGGGCGACTCCCGGCAGATCGGCCGCGACCCCGGCGACATCCGGGGCCGCATCCAGGAGGCCGCGAAGGGCCTCGCCGACCTGGGCCGGGAGCTGGACGCGAGCCCGGCGCAGCTGTGCATCGCGTTCACGCTCACGCACCCGTCCACGGCCACCGTGCTGTTCGGCTCGACGAGCATGCGGCAGCTCACCGACAACATCGCGGCGCTGGACGTGCTGGAGCGCGTCGGCGCGGACCGGCTCCGTTCCCTGATGGAGCCGTTCTGGGCGGACCGCGACATCGTCGACCCCGAGGGCCCCTGACCCCTCGCCACTGCTTGGGGGCCCGGCGAGGCCCCCAAGCGGTGCGGGTCAGGATCCGCACAGGGCGGCGAGGGCCTGCTCGGGCGTCTCGTAGGCGATGAGGTGGCGGTCCAGGCCGCTGCGCTCGATGATCGTGCGGAACCGCCGCTCCGGCCGGGCGAGGACGAGCTCCCCGCCCCCCGCGCGCGCCGCCTTCCACAGCACGATCAGGGCGTTGAGCCCGGAGGAGTCGCAGAAACCGACCCCGCCGATGTCCAGGACGACCCGCGGCGGCCCGTCCAGCCGGGTCATGTCGGCGAGGACCCGCTCGCGCAGCCCGCCCGCCGTCGGGAGCGTCATCTCGCCGTCGGCTTCCACGAGCAGGCACGGCCCGCGGACCTCGCTGCGGACCTGCAGCCGGTCGGGGCGCGCGGCGCCCGGCCGCTCCTCCGCGTCGTGCGACACACTCATCACCTTCTGTCATCGCGCAGGCATCTCGCCTACCCGTGACAGCGCAGGTCATGCGGCGTCCCGGTGGCCGGGACCGGGTCCGCGCCGCAACGGCCCACGACCTTTATCAACCGGTTTAGCTTAGGCTAGCCTTATCTCGTGCTGACCCCCGTGCGCAGGCGACCCTCGCCTACCCCGCCGAATGCGGCCGGGCGGCGCGGTCCCGCCGCCCACCTCGGGGGGCTGGCCCTGCTGACGGCGGTGCTCCTGCTGACGGTCCTTGCGAGCCTCGCGATCGGGGCCGGGGACGTCCCGCTCGGGCGCGTCCTGCCGGGGGCGCTCTCCCCGGACGACACCTCGCGGCCCGACCTGATCGTCCACGAGCTGCGGCTGCCGCGCACGGTGCTCGGCATCGCCGTCGGGATGGCGCTCGGGCTGGCCGGCGCGGTGATGCAGGCGCTCACCCGCAACCCGCTCGCCGAGCCGGGGCTGCTCGGCGTGAACGGCGGCGCGGCCCTCGCGGTCGTCATCGTCATCGGCTCCACCCAGGTGGACGACCCGCTCGTCTACGTGTGGGCGGCGTTCCTCGGCGCGGCGGGCGCGGCGATGCTCGTCTACATGATCGGCGCGCGGGGCCGCGGCGGCGCGTCGCCCGCGCGGCTGGTGCTCGCCGGGGCGGCCGTCGAGGCCGTGTTCGCCGCGCTGACGGCCGGGCTGATGCTGCTCAGCCCGTCCAGCTTCGGCGGCTTCCGGTTCTGGCAGGTCGGCAGCCTCGGCGGGCGGGACATGTCGGTCTTCCTCCGCATCCTGCCGTTCGTGCTGATCGGAACGGTCCTGGCGCTGCTGCTGGCCCGCCCGCTGAACGCGCTCGGCATGGGCGACGAGGCGGGCAAGGCGCTCGGCTCCCGCCCGGGACGGACGCGCGCGCTCGGCGCCCTCGCGGTCGTGGTGCTGTGCGGGTCCGCGACGGCGGCGGCCGGGCCGATCGTGTTCCTGGGGCTGGCCGTGCCGTTCATCGTCCGGACGGCGGTCGGTCCCGACCAGCGGCTCGTGCTGCCCTACTCGCTGCTGCTCGCGCCCGTCCTGCTCCTCGGCGCGGACATCATCGGCCGGGTCATCACCCCCGGCGAGCTGGAGACCGGGATCGTCACCGCGTTCCTCGGGGCGCCGCTGTTCATGGTGATGGTCCGGCGGGGAAGGACACGCGACCTATGAGAGCGATGCGCGTGAAGGCGGTGCGCGCGGGCGCGCTGTCGGTGCGCTGGGAGCCGCGGGCCGCGGCGGTGTGCGGGGCGCTGGCGCTGGTCGCGGCGTCCGCGGCCGTCCTCGTCGTCGGGTCGGGGGAGTTCCCGATCTCGCCGCCGGACGTGGTGCGCGCCCTCGTCGGGCAGGGCGACCAGGCCACCGACTTCATCGTCACGACGCTGCGCCTCCCGCGCGCCGTGACCGGGCTGCTCGCCGGGCTCGCGCTCGGCCTCAGCGGCGCGATCTTCCAGAGCATCTCCCGCAACCCCCTCGGCAGCCCCGACCTGATCGGCTTCACCACCGGGTCGGCGTCCGGCGCGCTGCTGCAGATCCTCGTGTTCGGCGGCGGCGCGGTCGCGATCACCCTCAGCTCGGTCGCCGGGTCGGTGCTGACGGCGGTGGGCGTCTACCTGGTCGCCTATCGGCGCGGCGGCGGGGTGCACGGCGTCCGGCTGGTGCTGATCGGCGTCGCGGCGGCGGCGATGCTGCAGGCGCTGAACTCCTACCTCATCACCCGCGCGGAGCTGCGCGAGGGCTACGAGGCCGCGTTCTGGCTGACCGGCAGCCTGAACGGGCGGGACTGGGACCAGGCCGTCCCGCTCGCGATCGCCCTGGCCGTGCTCGTCCCGGCGGCGCTGCTCCTCGCCCGCCCGCTCGGCATGGGGGAGCTGGGCGACGACGCCGCGCAGGCGCTGGGCGTTCCCGTCCAGCGGACCCGGATGCTGCTGATGGTCGCGGGCGTGGGCCTCGTCGCGGCGGCCACTGCGGCGGCAGGGCCGGTCCCGTTCGTCGCGCTCGCCGCGCCGCAGCTGGCGCGGCGGTTGACGCGGCGGTCGGGTGCGCACCTGCTGCCGGCCGCGCTGACCGGTGCCGCGCTGCTGGCCACCGCCGATCTGATCTCGCTCCACCTGCCGGTCGCCATGCCGGTCGGTGTCGTCACCGGCGTCCTCGGCGGCGCGTACCTGGCCTGGCTGCTGTCGACCACCGGACGGAAGGGGATGGCATGACCCGGTTGCGCGCGGACGACCTCACGCTGGCCTACGAGCGGCGCGTCGTCGCCGAGAACCTCGGGGTGGAGATCCCGGACGAGTCGTTCACCGTCATCGTCGGGCCGAACGCGTGCGGGAAGTCGACGCTGCTGCGCGCCCTCGCCCGCCTCCTGCGTCCCCGGGCGGGGACCGTCTACCTGGACGACGCCCCGATCACCGCGCTGCCGCCGAAGCGGCTCGCCAAGCGGCTCGGCCTGCTGCCGCAGTCGCCGTTGACGCCTGAGGGCATCACGGTCGCCGATCTGGTCGCGCGAGGCCGCTACCCGCACCAGGGCCTGCTGCGCCAGTGGTCCCGCGAGGACGAGGCCGCGGTCGGCGCGGCCATGGCCGCCGTCGGCGTCACCGATCTCGCCGAACGCGTCGTGGACGAGCTGTCCGGCGGCCAGCGGCAGCGGGTCTGGCTGGCGCTCGTCCTGGCCCAGGAGACCGGCATCATGCTGCTGGACGAGCCCACGACCTACCTCGACATCGCGCACCAGATCGAGGTCCTCGACCTGTGCGCGCGGCTCCACGAGGAGGGGCGCACGCTCGTCGCGGTGCTGCACGACCTCAACCACGCCTGCCGGTACGCGACCCATCTGATCGCGATGCGCGGCGGCGAGATCCTCGCCGAGGGCGCGCCCGCGGAGATCGTCACCGCCGATCTCGTGGAGCGCGTGTTCGGCCTGCCGTGCCGCGTCATCCCCGACCCGGAGACCGACACGCCGCTGATCGTCCCGGCCGACCGGCGGCGGGCGTTGACGGCCGGAAAACCTCTCAATTAGGTTAGCCTTACCTAAAAAGAGGGGAGTGCCGTGCCCACCGCGCTGACCTGGGAAGACCTGCACGCCGCGCTGGAGGAGGTGCTCGGCGAACCCGCCGGGGCCGACGACAACCTGATCGAGCTCGGGATGGACTCGATCCGGCTCATGCAGCTGACCGGGCGGCTGCGCCGCCGCGGCGTCGAGATCCGGTTCGCCGAGCTGGCCGAGCGCCCCACGCTCGCCGGCTGGTGGGCCCTCCTCGCCGAGAAGGGCCAGGTCGAGGCGTCCGCAGGCCCGGCCGACGCCGAGCCGGACGAGCTCGACCCGGCCGACATCGAACCCGACGGGCCGTTCCCGCTCGCGCTGATGCAGCACGCCTACTGGATCGGCCGCGACTCCGGCCAGTCGCTCGGCTCCGTCGCCGCGCACCTGTACGTCGAGCTGGACGGCCGCGAGATCGACCCCGCCCGGCTGGAGGACGCCGTCCGCGCCCTGGTGGCGCGGCACCCGATGCTCCGCGTCGCCGTGTCCGACGACGGGACGCAGCGCATCCTGCCCGAGCGTCCAGGGCCCGCCATGACCGTCCACGACCTGCGCGCGTCCGCCGACCCCGAGTCGGAGCTGGAGGCGATCCGCGCGGAGATGTCGCGGCAGCGGCTCCCGATCGAGGACGGCCGCGTCTTCGACGCCCGCCTCAGCCTGCTGCCCGGCGGGACGTCCCGCCTCCACCTGGACGTCGACATGGTCGCCGCCGACGCGATGAGCTACCGCGTCATGCTGGACGACCTCGCGGCCCTGTACGAGGGCGCGACGCTCGCGCCGATCCGCTACGGCTACGCCCGCTACCTCGCCGACGACCCCCGCGCCGGCGCCCGCGAGCAGGACCGCCGCTGGTGGGCCGACCGCCTCGCCGACCTGCCGGGACCGCCCGAGCTGCCCGTCGTCCCCGAGCCCGGTGACCGCGTCGAGCGCATGCACCACTGGCTCTCGCCGGACGGCAAGGCCCGCCTCATCGCCCGCGCGCACGCCGAGGGCGTCACCCCGGCCATGGCCCTCGCGGCGGTGTTCGCCGAGGTCATCGGCGCCTGGTCGGCGACGCCCCGGTTCCTGCTCAACCTGCCGCTGTTCCACCGCGAGCCCGTCCACCCCGACGTACACAAGGTCGTCGGCGACTTCACCGGCTCCATCATGCTGGAGGCCGACCTCACCGAGGACCTCCCCTTCATCGAGCGCGCCCGCGCCGTCCAGGCGAACCTGCACACGGCGGGCGCGCACAGCGACTACTCCGGCCTGGAGGTGCTGCGCGACCTGTCCCGGCTGCGCGGCGAGCAGGTCCTCGCCCCGATCGTCTACACCAGCGCGCTCAACCTGGGCGAGCTGTTCGGCGACCGCGTCCGCGGGCACTTCGGCGAGCCGGGCTGGATCGTCTCGCAGGGCCCGCAGGTGCTGCTGGACGCGCAGGTCACCGAGGTGTCCGGCGGCCTGCTGCTGAACTGGGACGTGCGCCGTCCCGCGTTCCCGGACGGCGTCGCCGAGGCGATGTTCGACGCCTACACCTCCGCGATCACCCGTCTCGGCGCGCCCGGCGCCGATTGGAACGTGCCTCTCGGCGTCGCGGCGCCGCCGTCGCAGCTCCGCGTCCGGCACGCCCTGAACGCGACCCCCGCGCCGCCGTCCCGCACCCTGACCGAAGGGTTCTTCGAGCACGCGCGCCTCCGCCCGGACGCCCCGGCGCTGCACTGGGGCGACGGCGGCACGCTCACCTACGGCGAGCTCGCCGCCCGCGCGCTGCGCATCGCGTCCGGCCTGGCCGGGGAGGGCGTGCGGCCCGGCGACCGGGTGTCGGTCGAGCTCGCGAAGGGCCCGGACCAGGCCGCGGCCGTCCTCGGCGTCCTCGCCGCCGGTGCCGCCTACGTCCCCATCGGCGTGGAGCAGCCCGAGGCCCGCCGCGCCAGGATCCGCGCGGCCGCCCGCGTCGCCGCGTCGCTCACCCCGGACCGGATCGCGGACGCCGAACCCCTGGCGGAGCCGGTGGAGACCCGGCCCGGCCAGGTGGCGTACGTGCTGTTCACGTCCGGGTCGACGGGCGAGCCGAAGGGCGTCGAGGTGTCGCACGGCGCGGCCATGAACACCATCGGCGACCTCGTCGAGCGGTTCGCGCTCGGCCCGGACGACGTCACCTTCGGGATCTCCGCGCTCGACTTCGACCTGTCGGTGTTCGACCTGTTCGCGCCCTGGCACGTGGGCGGCGCGGTCGTCCTCCCCGACGAGGACGAGCGCCGCGACGCCGTCCGGTGGGCCGAGCTGGTGCGGCGGTGGTCGGTGACGGTGCTGAACTGCGTCCCGTCCGTGCTGGAGATGCTGCTGTACGCGGGCCGCGCCGAGAGCCTGCGGCTGGTGCTGCTCGGCGGCGACTGGGTCGGCACGCACCTGCCCGCGCTGCTCGCCGACCGCGCCCCCGGCTGCCGGTTCGTCGCGCTCGGCGGGACGACGGAGACCGCGATCCACTCCACCGTGCAGGAGGTCGCGGGGGAGGTGCCGTCCGACTGGCACGCCGTCCCGTACGGGGTCCCGCTGCGCGGCGTCGCGTGCCGGGTGGTGGACGAGCTCGGCCGCGACCGCCCCGACTGGGTGGCGGGCGAGCTGTGGATCGGCGGGTCCGGCGTCGCGGACGGCTACGCCGCCGACCCGGAGCGCACCGCCGACCGGTTCGTCGTCCACGAGGGCGCCCGCTGGTACCGGACGGGCGACCTCGCCCGCTACCGCCCCGATGGCTCCCTGGAATTCCTCGGCCGCCGCGACCACCAGGTCAAGGTCCGCGGGTTCCGGATCGAGCTCGGCGAGGTCGAGGCCGCGCTGCGCGACCACCCCGCCGTGGGACGGGCCGTCGCGCTGCTGGCGAACGGCCGCCTGTCCGCCACCGTCGAGGGGCCGGACGGCCTCGACCGGGACGCGGTGCTCGCGCACGTCCGGGAGCTGCTGCCGCCGCACATGGTGCCCGAGCTGCTCGTCCGCGTGGACGAGCTGCCGCTGACCGCCAACGGCAAGGTCGACCGGAAGGCGCTCGCCGCGCTGGCCGCCGCCGAGGCGGGGGAGGCGTCCGGTGCCTACGTCGAGCCGGGCACGCCGCTGGAGAAGGTCCTCGCCCGGATCATGGGCGACGTGGTGGGGGAGGAGCGCGTCGGCGCGGACGCCGACTTCTTCGCGCTCGGCGGCGACTCCGTCCTCGCCACCACCGTGATCGCGCGGCTCCGGGAGGCGCTCGACACGACCGCGCTGCCCGTCCGGGTGCTGTTCGCCGAGCGGACCGTCGCGCGCGCCTGCCGCCGCTTCGCCGAGCTGCAGGAGACGCCGGGACGCCTGGAGGCCGTCGCCGCGATCTGGCTGGAGGTCGAGGCCATGAGCGAGGAGGAACTCGCCGCCCGCCTCGGCTGAGGGCTCAGCCCGGTTCGGGCGCCGGTTCGGGGTCGGGCTCCGGGCGCAGCGTCGCCGTCCGGAGCCCGGTGAGGGTCAGCGCCAACGCCAGTGCCAGGACGGCGCTGACCGTCCCGTAGACGACGATGGCCGCGCCCGGCGCGAGGTAGCGGCCGAGGGCCCCGGCGCCCAGCGAGCCGACCGCGCCGCCGCCCGTCTCCTGTGCCGCCCAGAGCGCGTTGACGCGTCCGAGATGCGAGTCCGGCGTGTGGGACTGGATCAGCCCGTACCGCAGGATCTCCTCGACCGACTGCGCGAACCCGTACGCGAACAGGATCGCCACGGCCAGCGCGGGGTGACGTGCCAGGCCCAGGCACGCGAGCGTCGCGAACCCGGTGACGGACGCGACGAGCAGCGCCATCCCGGGCGCCCGCAC
>NZ_SMJX01000152.1 GCF_004348535.1 Actinomadura sp. KC216 | reverse complement strand
GTGCGGAAGGGGGTCCCCAACGTCCCCAGACCGCTGTTTTCGCAGGTCGGTGCTGGGGATGGGGGGTGGGGACCCGGTTGGGGATTCCTCCCCGTCGGCCGGGCCGGGTCCCCAGCGTTTTCAGTCGCCGACCTCGCGGCGGATGTGGTCGGCGCGGACGACCTTGTTCCCGGCGTACTTGGTGATGGTGATGCCGTGGTCGGCGAGCCGGGCGGCCAGGTCCTGAGCGGACCATCCCTCGTAGGCCGCGGGGTCGAGTTCGGCGAGGCGCTGGCGGATGATCTCGGTGCGTTCGCGTTTGGCGCCGCGGATCACCTGGTCCAGATCGGCCAGGAAGTCCCGGACGGGAGCGGCCTGCGCCGCGCCGTTGGTGGTGATGGGGCCGCGGAGCTTGCGGGCGCGTTCGGCGATCTGGTTGGCGTCCTCACCTGAGATGAAGTGGGTGCGCACGGTCAGCGACGACTGGCCCGCAGGGACCGGAACCCCGTCACCGGAGACCACCAGGGTCCCCTTGTCCAGGCCCTGGCGCAGCTCGTGCGGGGCGGCGCCGGCGTTGACGGCCCTCTCCCCCAGCGCCATCTTGGCCTGGGCTTCGGTGCCGACCACCAGGGACGCGCGGATGTGCGCGCCCTCACGCACCAGCTTGGGCAGGTTCTGGTCGGTGGGGTCCTGAGTGCCCTGCTGAAGGATCACGTTGACCGCGCGGCCCTGGTTGTGGAGCTTGCGGGCGGCCATGAAGTACCGCGAGGTGTGCTTGGTGCCGCCGTAGGGGCGCCTGTCGCCGCCCACGACCGGGCACATGAACGCCTGCTGCGCCTCGTCCACGATCAGCACCAGCGGGTGGAACCCCGAGCCGGGCTCGCGGGACATCTCCCGGGTGATGCCGTCGGTGGCGCCGGACTCCTCCAGCGCGGTCAGGCGCCGCTCCATCTCGGCCACGCCGTCTTCCAGCATGTGCGTCGCCCGGATGACGTGCTCGTCGGTCGGGCCCTGGATGAGGGTGGTGGCGATGCCCTCGAACATCCGCCAGTCCCCGACGCCCTTGAGGTCGGCGATGCGGAACTCCACCGACCGGTCCAGCGCCGCCCACAGTGCCAGGGCGCGCAGTGCGGCGGTCTTGCCCTGGTTGGACAGGCCCGTGACCAGTAGGTGCCGCTGCCACAGCGGGATCGTGACCGCGTCCCCGCGCAGGTCCTGACCCCACGGCGCCCGGCCGGAGTGGATGTCGGCGGTCAGTGTCTGATCGGTGACCAGCGGGGAGGGGCCGATCGGCTCGTCCAGGGCACCGGAGTCGGCGACCCACAACCTGACGGTCCGGGCGGCCGGGGGGATGGTGATGTGCAGTTCGTGTTCGTGGCGGTCCAGGTTCTCGGCCAGCTTGCGGCGCTTGGCCTTGATCTCCGCGGTCGACACCCCGGACGGCAACGTGACATCGACTTCGACTCCGCATCCGGCGATCCGGATCACCGACAGCCAGGAGGCGGCGGCCTCTCCGGCGTCGGTGATGGCCTTGCGCAGTGCGGGGATGCCCAGGTCCCGCAGCGCCAGCACCACCCGCCCCGGGGTGACCGGTTCACCGGCGGTGTCCTGCTGGGGGGCCAGCCACGACAGCGCCGGGGCGCGGCGCCGTCCCTCGTTCCACAGCCACGCCGCCACCAGCCACGGCGCCACCGCCATAGTCGGCGCCCACGCGGTTTCCACCGCGACGGCGGTCCCGTGCACGACCGCTACAGCGGCCATCAGCGGGTCGTTGACCTGGGCCGGGTCGTGCTCGGCCACCGCCAGCACCACACCCAGCCCCAGCAGCCCGCCCACGCCGGTGGCGACGCTGACGACGGCGGTCTTGGCGATCTGGACCGGGTGGGTGATCCAGTCCATCACCCGCTGGTGGCGGCGCTGCCGCTCGGCCACCGCCCGCGCCTCCCACTCGGCGACCGCCTCGAAGTCCCCGGCGGCCTCGGCCGCGCGCATCATCCGCTCGTAGCGGGAGTTGGTCTTGGCCTCCCACACCCGCCGGGCCACCACCCCCGCCCCGACCGGCACAAACATCACCTGGCGGGCCACGAACTTGGTCCGGTCGTCGGCGGCCAGCCGCCGCACCGCGTTGGCCAGCCACACCGCGTCGGAGCGGTAGCCGCGCCACCGTTCGAACGCCTGCTCACGCTGGCTGGTCAACCGGGCGTACTCGGCGGCGGTCAGCACCCGCCCGGACACCACCCCGGGCTCTCCGGGCTGGTCAGACTGGCCGGGGTCGTCCAGCGGCAGCCGGTGCACGGTCGCAAGCTCACCGGCCTTGCCGGTCTTGCTGGTGTCGCTGGTGTTCATGACTTGGTCTCCTGTCTGCGTGCGTCGATGGCCGTCGTTGCGGCCGCGCCCAACCGGCCGCGCCGGTGGGCCTGGCGGGTCTCCTGCGCCGCCCACGCGCCGGCGACCCCGGCCGCCAGCAGCACAAACCACCACGAGGCGGCCACCGCCAGGCCCAGCGGCACAGCCACACCGGCCAGTTCCACCACGTGCCAGCGCACCCACACCACCAGCGGGTCGGCTGCCTCCTCCTCCCACCGGGGAGAGGCGGCACCGAAACTCGGCGGGGCAACGCCCCCCAGTGCGCCGTCCTTGCGGTCTGGCTCGCTCGGCTGACTCACCTGCGACACCCCCTTTCTCCACGTCATCGGCGTCGCCGGGCTGGGCGGCAGCGCCGTCTTCGGCCCGACGGCCGCCGCCCGCCCTGGGAACCGCCCGGCTACTTGCGTCCGGTACCACCGCAGGTGCGGCAGGTCACGTGGTTGTGCTGGCCACCGAAGTTGGTGATGAGCTCGCGGCGCCCGGCGCAGTCGCCGCAGGCCCCGCGGCGCTCGGCGGAGGTCGGGGACTCGTTGCTGTTGCGGCAGTCGTTGTGCTTGGCCATTGCGGGTCTCCTTGCCTGGGAAGGGGTGAGTGTTCGGGACCGGGGGTGGAGGGGTTACTGGCCGGGCCGACGCAGCTCATCGCGGACGTGGCGGGCGGTGTCCATCCCGCACCGCAGGGCTTGGCGCAGGGCGTTGGCCGACGGCGCGACGGGCAGGTCACCCGAGGCGATCAGCGACCTGGCGCGGTCGGTCAACGCGGCCACGTCCACCCGGTCCACGCCGTTGCCCGCACCGTTGCCCGAGCCGCCACCGGAAGGGTTACCGGCGGGCCGGTCGGCACCGGTGTTCGCGCTGTACGAGGGGCCAGTAAGGGGCCCGGTAACCCCGGCGGCACCGGCGGGGCGGTGGTCCAGGCGGGCGAACGCCTCCAGGATGATCGGCAGCGCGGTCACCACCGCCACCGCCACGATCGGCCCGAGGATGTGCAGCACCAGCCGGGACAACTCGAAGGTGTCGGCGACACCGGGCAGGTAGGGCCAGGCGTTCATGGTCAGGGTCAGGCCCAGGAACCCGTACTCGATCCGGTCGAGCTTGGCCGACTTGACCGGCTGCCCGCGGGTGCCCAGGTAGGCCTTGGCGCCCACCACGGTCAGCAGCGCCAGCGACAGGAACGGCTCGACCAGCCACGCGAACACCCACGCGGGTGACCAGTCCTTGGCCTCACCCGCGGCGAACCCCTGGACCCCGGCGGTGGACCAGGCCAGCGCCAGTGTCAGCGCCACCATGCCCGCGGTCACCAGCAGGCGGCGCATCCGCGCGGCCTGCCAGGCCCGCATCACCGGGTCCTGCCCGAGCTGGTGCAGCCGGGCCGCCTCATGCGCCTTCCGGCGGCGCTTGCGAACCTTGCCCGACTCCAGCAGCAGCGGGGTGTCGTCGTCCTGCAACTCGGCCAGGTGGTGCGCCTCGGCGACCTCCCCGGCCAGCCTGCGGACACGGCGGGTCTGGCCGGCAGGCTCCTCCGGACGCTGTTCGGGCCGTTGGGCGGGCTGTTGGGTGGGCTGTTGGGCGGCCAGGTAGTGCTCCAGGGCGTTGATGCCCTGGCCGACCTCGTCAGGGTCGGGTGCTGACGCCTGTGCGGTCATCGTCTACCTCCTTTCGTGGGCCACCGGCCCGGACGCGGCGGCCACCGAGGTCAGCGCGTCGGTGGCCAGCTCGGCGACACCATCGACAGCGGCGGCGGTGACCACCGCTGTGAGGGACACCAGCCGCAGCGCGGCCACCGCCAGCACCAGCAGCAGCACGGCCAGCAACGGCAGCACACCCGTGCGCCGCACCATCTGCGCCGTACTCACCTCACCGCCCCCTCACCAGCCGACCGGGCGGCCGTGTCGGCGATGGTGTCGGCGATGCGGCGGCACCGTTCGGCCGCCTCCAGCGCGACCTTGGCTCCGGACGGGTGCGTGGCCTTGTCGGCCGCCTCGGTCATCCGCCGGGCCCGGCTGCGCAGCGCCGTGACGATCACACGCGCGTCGCTGGGGTTGATCTCCATAACGAAGCTCTCTTCGGTCAGGCGCGGTCGATTTCCCAGGCGTCCGCGCAGGTCAGGCACGCCCCGATGTGTTGGGGCAGGACGTATCCGGCGTCGCGCCGACAGCGCGGGCAGGTGCGGCGCGCGGCCAAGGCTTTGGCCAGCGCGTCCAGTTGGGCGGGTGTGGCGGGGCGGCGGGGCTTGGCCTGGCGCACGTCGTACAGGTACGCCGCACGGATCCACCCGTTGCGGGCCGCCCGCCGCGACCGCCACAGGATCTGGCCCGCCACCGGCTGCCCACCCGGGCACAGCCCGCGTCCGCGAAGCTGCGTCCGGGTGAGCAGGTGCGCGGGCGCCATGCCCCACGACCACGTCGGAATACCCCACCGGTCCCCCGCCGGGTCCATGAAAACGACGCTCGCGGCGGCAGGCACCACTACCGCCGGTCCCCGCCGATGAGCCCGAGCGGCGTTACCCGCCGCTGGCAGTTCGAGCATCGGACGCTGGTCATGGTCGCCTTCACCGGCGCCTTGCAGCACGCGGACATCTGCGCGGCCATGTCAGTGGCTCTCCCGGCAGCGCGCGGCCTGAGCCGGGGTGTCGTAGGCGGTCCCGCATGTGGGGCACTCGTTCCAGGTGCTCACCGCGGTCACCTCCCGCCGGGGCACTTGCCGGTGCCCGAGCACACCGGGCACGTCCGGTTGGTGGAGCCGATCTTCTTCGCGCCGCCGCAGAAGTGGCAGTCCTGGGCAGCCAAGGCATCCCAGGCGTGGCAGAGGAAACGCAGGTGCGTCATCATGGGACTTCCTTCCTGATGGAGGGGCCCCGGGACGCTTGGGCTTTTTTGGTCAGTGCTGGGCGTCCCGGGGCGCACCCGTGATCTGGTGCGGGAGCGGCGGTTCGGCCGTTCCGTGAGCCGCTCACCCCTCCCGGGGGGCGGGATGAGCGGCCGGACGCAACGTCAGTCGCCTGTCAGCCGTCCAGGGCTCGTGTGAGCATGTCGACGTGCGCGGCGAACACCTGCCCGCCATAGACCTCGGCCAGCACGGCGGCAAGGACGCTGTAGGAGGAGGCCGGAACCCACTCGGCGCGGCGGGCGTCGTCGACGCCAGCCACTGGCGGGAAGTCACCGGCGGGCAGGTCGACCGACAGGGCCACCGGGCCGGGCCGAAGCGCGGTCAGGGTACGGGTCGTCATGGTCAGGCCACCCCGTTCAGGTCGAGGTCGGACAGATCGCAGTCGGCGAGGGCGGCGAGGGCGGCGGCGGTGAAACCGGCCCACACCCCGGACTCAGGGCGGAACCGCATCGCCAACTCCAAGCACTCGGCGTGCAGCGGGCAGGACTCGCACACCTGAACGGCCACCAGCTCACGGGCCGCGCGCTCGTCCGGCGACTCGGCGCCGTCCGGGCCGGTGTGCAATTCGGGATCGAACCGGCATTGAGCACCGGCGACGGGCCTGCCTCGCAGGTCCACCGCGCCCAACTCCACCGCGCCCAGGGCCACGGACGCGGGCGCCGTGATCGGCTTCTCCAGGGGTATCGCGGTCATCCCAGCGCCCCCGCGAACCGGCCGACCGCGTCAAAGAACTGGTTGATCAGCGACGCGGCCTTCTCGGGGTTCTGGAAGGCGAACACCGCGATCACCAGACCGGCGATCCAGGGCCCGAGCTTGCCCTTCTGAGGCATCACAGTGAGATCTCCTTGCTTGGTCAGTGCTTGGTTGACCGGCAGGCGGTCGCCTGCGGCCGAGGTCTGCCGCCAGACGTCAGGCGGCGGTCTGGCCACAGGCCAGCAGGGCGTTGAGGGTGCCGGTCGGCAGCGCCCTGCCCGGCCGAGCGGTCACGCGGGCGACCGAGAACCGCCACCACTCCCCGCCCCGGTGCCGGGCCGCCACGAACGCATGCACCAGCGGGACGTGTTCGTGTGCGCGGTCGCGGTCCGGGAACGGGCCCAGCACCAGCGCCGATTCGGCCATCCGGGCACTGGTGCGCACCGAGACGTAGAACCCGGCCGCGGGCCTGGGCCGCGTGACGGTCGGACGGTCGGCGATGTGGGGCAGGCGGGCGGGAATGCCGTTCATGGCAGGTGTCCTTCCGGGACGGGTCCCGCAACGCCGTCAGGCCCGCCCCCGGACGGTGGGGGCGGGCCTGACGCGCGTGCGTGCCGGGCGGCCGGGGCCGCTCCGGGATGGGGTGGGCTGGCTACTTGCTCTTGCCGAACTTGTCGCCCTTGGCGTCGTAGGCCTCCCGGACGCTCGTGGGGTTGTCGGCCATCGTTGGACCTTCCTTCCTGTTAGGGAGGGGGCCCGGGGCGTCACTGCTTGGCGGTGGAGGCGCCCCGGGTCATGGGGAACTCTGTGGGCCTCAGCCTTCGGCCGGGGCGGGGACGACAACGTCGAGATAGCGGCGCACGCCACTGTCCCGCCGGTTCGGGTACGGGATCGAAACCTCACCGACCGCGCACCGGTCGCCGGGCAGATCGGCTAGCAGGTCCGCCAGCGCCGCCACGTCGTCGGCGTCGCCGGACAGGCGCACCTTGACCAACCGGGGCCGTGGCGCCGTCACCGGCCAACCCCGGGCGACGAGGCGTCCAGCGCCCCCACGAGCGAGGGCAGCGGCTTGACCGCCTTCTCGGCAGCGACCACGGGCGCCTCGCCCGCAACCTGCACGTTGCTCTCGTAGGACTGCCGGGCCTGGTGAGCGGCCCACGCCGCATCACGCACGCGTGAAAACCCGTACTCGACCCCAGCGAGCACGAACTCGATCCGTAGGGAATGGTCGCACTCGCGGCGGTCGAACTCGACCCCCGCAGCGGTCAGCGCCGCCGCGGTCCGCTCGATCGTCTCGGCGGCCTCCTCCTCCGTGCCGCCCAAGGCGAAACTCAGTCGCCCGTTCTGGTAGTACGGGATGTCCGGCTGGGCCTCCAGCAGGTCAGCCAGCTGGCGCAGACCGGCGATGTGACCGGCCCGAGTCCGGTCACGATCGGCAATGATGACCATCGGCAGGGTTCCTTTCCTTCGCAGGTGAGCAGACGACGCAAAGCGCCCCGGCCTGAACCAGGCCGGGGCGCAACAAGACGAGAAAGGGTCAGCGGGCGACAGCCAGGCGCGGCACCGAGCGGCGGCCGGCGAGCTGATGAACCGCCGGAGCGACCGGCGGAGCCTGCTGATATCCCTCGCGGGGGCTGCGGGCAATGGCGCGTGCCTGAGCAGCCGCGCCCGCACGCAGTTCCCGCAGCCGATCGGGGGTGAGGTCGAGAAACACTCGCTGGTGCGAGCCGGGGCACTTTGGAGAGGCGGCCTCTCCCGGCCAGAGCGGATGCGCTCTGACCTGGCCGCGCTTCCACGGCTGCCACGTCTTGCAGTCCGCGCACACCAGCCGCGGGCTACGCCCCGGCGGCATCGAAATCTGATCTAGGGGAATCTGGCTGGCCAGCAGCGTGCGACGGCCGTTGCTCGACGTCATGAACATCTCCAGGTGAGGTTGCAGAACAGGGCGTGTGTTCTCCGCCCGCCACGGCGCACCCAGCACAACCGGGGCGTGATCTCCATGACGGACAGACAGCACAAGCGCTGCCTGGAAGACGGGGCGCTGCCGTGACCGACGCTGATCCGGGGACTGAATCGACCCGGACACCTGATGGTTCTGCGCTCGGCCACCAACGCCATCTGCAGTTGTGATGCCACGAAAGTACAAACTGAATTTGTATATGTCAAGGCCGATGGGCGAGTTGGGCGTCGTGCGCCCCTAGCGCTCTCAGAGCCGCGTTTGTGGCATGGCTCTATGAGACGAGATCACCCTCACCTGCGACTACGGGGCATCTGCCGTCTCTTGGGGGGCTTCGGGGCCGTGCGTGGGCCCCTGAGACCAGGAGGGGGTCACCTGGGGTCTCGTGTTCCCCCTGTGCTGACACGTGGTGGCGGCTTATGCTCGGATGCGTGGCCGTTCAAGCGACTGAGCTACTGACAACGCCGGTTGATGACCTGTCGTGCCACCCGCTAGCGGAAGTACGTAGGCGGAACGGTTGGTCACAGGAGAGCCTTGCCAAGGAGCTTCGGAGGCGAGGCTTCGGCACTACGCGCAAGACCGTGAAGCGCTGGGAACACGGAGTGATTCCCGAAGTGTCGGCCCAACAGGCAATCTGCGAGATGCTGGGCTTGGATCCGGCGATCCCCGGGCGGGTGACTTGGCCGGTCTGGCTGCCCACAGGTAAGGTCGCGGGCCTTTCAGAATCGTGGGATCTGCGAGGTACCGTGAAAGCTCTCAGTGATGTCTCGGAGGGGGCTCTAGTGGATCGTCGTGCTTTCCTGGGAGCAGTTGGGGCTGAACTGCTGTTGCCAGTCATGACGTGGCGACTCAATCCAGGTCCCTGGCTCGCTTATCGGGAGGGTGGGCGGCGAGTAAGTCCCGCCATGTTGGACGATCTAGAACGCCTGATTGCCGTACGACGAAAGATGGATGACGAGCATGGCGGTGGAGCACTTCTAGGGATGCTGCATTCAGACCTGCGCTTCGTCGCTGATCTGATTCGCAACGGCAGCTATCATGCGGAGATCGGACAACGACTTCACATGGTGGCCGCTGAACTCGCAAGGCTTGCCGGTTGGTCGGCGTTCGACAGTGGTCGCCACGCTGCTGCACAGCAGTACTACCTGTCCGCGCTACGTGCTGCCGCGTCGGTGGGCGACACGGCCCTCGGCGTCAACATCGTCGGCTTTATGGGTATCCAGGCGTATTCGACCGGGAATAATCGCGACGCTGCACAACTAATGGATGTGGCCACAGCAGAGGCCGTTAAGACTCCGGCCATTATTCAGGCCATGGCATGGGCGCGTGCTGGCCGTGCTCAGGCCAAAATCGGAGACACAAACGAAACTCAGCGAGCGCTGAACAAGGCAGAACACCTGTTCGGCCGTGCCGTCCACGGCGATACCCCACCTTGGGCCTACTGGGTCGATGAGGCTCGGATTATGGCACAGCGTGGCCGCGCACTTTACGACCTGGGCGACTACAATGGCGCGGAGTCTGAACTCATGTCAGCGATCACTTCCTGCGGAGAACAGTATCCGCGCGATCGTGCGACCTGGCTCGGCCGCGTCGCCATCTCGAAACTCAGAACGGATCGTATGGACGAGGGATGCTCGTCGGGCCGCGAAGCCGTTGACCTACTCGCCGATCAGGTCGACTCGGACCGGGGACTCGACTTTCTTCGAACGTTCAAACGTGAGCTTGCTCCGCACGAGGATAGTGCGACAGCGCGTGAGTTCATGGAATACGCGAGCGAGCGTCTAGGCGATGCCGTAAGCGCCTGATCTTCTAGGCATCGGAAGTCGGGGGACGTCCCCCTACACCTGGTCGGGGACGTTCCCTCTGCCATTCGATGATGGTTTCGGGCCGCCACACGTGCGTTCGCCCCACAGTGAGGTCCGGGGGCGGCATCTGGGCGCGCGAACGGTAGGCGCTGACGGTTGCTACGCCGACTCCGAGGTAATGAGCCACGTCAGACGTCGTCCACCACTCGGCGGACGGGTCCGGCCCGGTCTCCTCGGGCTCGTCCACAGCCCCTCCCGTACGGTTCGATGCTGATCCTTCACCTGATTCTAGATGCGCCGCCGCCACGACCCACGGATACCGCCGAGTGGGGCCCCAACCCCGTCGGCGACCCCTCACCCAAGCCGGGCCAGAAACAGAAAAAGCCCTGATCGTCACGAGGACGGTCAGGGCTCTGTTGTTCCGCCGGCAGCGGGATGCGTTGGGGGGCCGGTCGGACGGGCCGTCGCCCGGCAGCCGGGCTTTGGGATCATCGAACTTGGGAGCCGAGTTGGGAGCGGGACCCTTCCGTCAGAGGCGGTCAGGTGCGCTCAGGGCCGTCGATCGCGGGACAGTGCTTACCCCAGTACCTGGGGAGATGGCTGGGAACAATGGTTCTCGAAGGGGTGTGATCTTCGTTCGCATCGAGGGGGTCAGGGGTTCAAATCCCCTCAGCTCCACCCAAGGTCAGGCCCACCTTCGGGCCTCACACGAAGTCCCGTGGGAGAATTCTGGGGGACGATCACGGAGTCGGCGGCGTCCGCGCCGCCGTTCTTCTTTTCCCGGCAGGCCCTTATCAGTTCGCCCAGGACGGCGACCGGCGACCCCTCGGACAGCTCAGACGGGCGTCGAGCGCGGTCTCCCACCACGCCGTGCTCGGCCTGATCACCGCCTGTTTCGTGGCGCGGAACCAGACCACCACTTCCACCTTCCCCACAAGGCCGCCACCGACGCTCCGTAACCGGCAACGGGGGGTTATCCCGAAGATCGCCATGCGGGCATCCGGAGGCGGCTTCCGGGTGGTCACTGCAGTGTGCCCAAGTGGCGTCGACTCCTAGCGTCGGCATCATGCCGACAACCGAATCAACGCGGGGCCGTGCCGTCCTCGGGGCGGTCGCGGTGCTGGCGGCGGTCGCCGCCGTCGCGGTTCCGGTGTCCGCGCACGCCGGGGCGCCGCCCGGGTGCGGTGATCGTCCAGCCGTCCGGCGAGTGCTTGACCATATGACGGGTGTCCACGGGCTGACCGGGGCGGCGGTGCGGGTGGACGATCCGCGCTGCGGACCCTGGACGGCCGCGAGCGGATACGCCGACCGGCGGACGGGGCGTCCGATGAACGCGGCCATGCGGGTCCGGGCCGCGAGCATCACCAAGTCGTTCACCGCCACGGCGCTGCTCGCGCTCGCCGCCGAACATCGGATCTCGCTCGACGCCCCCATCGCCCGCTACCTGCCGGGCGTGGTCGACCGGAACGGCTACGACGGGCGGACGATCACGGTCCGGAGCCTGCTGCGGCACACCAGCGGGCTGCCCGACCACATGGACACCTTCGAGACCACGGAAGAGTTCCGGTTCCGGCACTTCGAGCCCGAGGCCCTGGTCGAGCGCGCGCTGTCCCTTCCACGTCCGGACTCGGAATGGCACTACTCCACCACCAACTACGTCCTGGCCGGGCTCATCATCGAGCGCGTGACCGGCCACCGCGCCGAGGACGAGATCGAGCGCCGGATCATCGACCCGCTGCGGCTGCGCGATACCTACTGGCCGGGCGACCAGCTCCGGATCAGAGGCCCCCACCCGCGTGGCTACGTCCGCCAAGGGGAGAACGGAACGGTCCGTTGGACCGACTACACGGCGATGAACACCACGGTGGCCTGGACCGGCGGCGCGCTCCTCTCCAGCCCCCAGGACATGAGCGCGTTCTACGGCGCGCTCCTCGGCGGACGGCTGCTCCCACCGCGACAGCTGGCGGAGATGAAGCGGACCGTCGCGCTGGACCCGGACCGTGTGTGGAACGGCGCCCGGTACGGCCTCGGGGTGATCGGGACGCCGCTGCGGTGCGGCGGGACGTGGTGGGGCCACGCCGGTGACATCGACGGTTTCACCTCGATCGCGGGCGTCGCCCCCTCCGGCCGCCGCGCCGCCATCGCCTTCAACGAGAACCCCTCGACCAAGGAGGCGTTCGACGAGGAGCTGAACCTCGTCCAGACCGCCCTGTGCGACCCCCGATGAACGGAGCGACCTTGAACACGATGAAAGTGGCGGTCGCGCTGGCGGCCGCGATGGCCGCCACGGTACTGGCCTCGCCGTCGCCCGCCGCCGCCCGGCAGGCGGGCGATCTGAACCGCTTTCACCAGCAGCGCCTCCACTGGAAGGCGTGCACGCTGGGCCCCGGCGACCAGGTCGGCAAGGACCTGGACGAGGCCGGAGCCCGGTGTGCGGACGTGACCGTCCCCCTGGACTACTCCAGGCCGGACGGCCGCACCATCAAGATCGCGATCTCGCGGCTGAAGGCGTCCGGCGAAGAGCCGCGTCTCGGCATGATGCTCCTCAACGGGGGCGGTCCCGCCCCGGCCATCGACATGCCGCCCTACATGCGGCGGCTCATGGGCGCGGCCGGGCCGCGCTACGACCTGGTCGGCATGGACCCGAGGTCGCTCGGGCGCAGCGCCGGAGTCGACTGCGGATGGGGCGTCGGCACCTGGATCAAGGGCGCGGGTACGACCCGCCACTCGTTCGAACAGTCGGCACGGTTCGCCAAGGACCTGGCGGACCGGTGCGCCAGGACGGACCGCGGCCTGCTGCCGCACATCAGCACCCGGAACATCGCCCGCGACATGGACATCGTCCGGGGCGCGCTCGGCGAGCGGAAGATGTCCTACAACGGCGCGTCGTACGGCACCTACCTCGGCGGCGTTTACGCGACGATGTTCCCGGGACGGCTCGAACGCGTCGTCCTGGACAGCTCGATGGACCCTTACACCTGGGGGCCGCGCCTGATCTCGGCCGCCGTGGACGTCAACGAGGAAGCGCTCGCCGCCTGGGCGGGCTGGGCGGCGGAACGCGACGGCGAGTACGGCCTGGGCGCCACGGAGGCCGAGGTCGTCAAGCTGGTGCACCGCATCCTCGCGGTGTCCGCGAAGCGGCCGCTGGAGATCGGCCCGTACCGGCTGGACGCCACCCTGGTCCCGACCCTCATGATCGACAACCTCGGGACCGATGAGGAACCGGCACGCGCCTCCCTCGCCGAATCCGTCCGGGTGATGCGGGAGGCCGCGGCGGGGCGTTTCGCCGAGCCCACCCCCGACCTGGCCGCCGAGCTCGCCTTCCTGACCGCGGCGACGCCCGAGGACGCGAGCGTGGGCAGCGGACAGGCCTCGATCATCTGCGGGGACGTCGCCGCGCCCCGCGACCCGGCCGTCTACTGGCGCGACGTTCAGAGGCACCGGAGGGCGGCCCCGATGTTCGGCCCGGTCGGCTACAACATCGGGCCCTGCGCGTACTGGCCGACGCGCCCCGCCGAGCCGCCGACCATGATCAAGGCGGACCTGCCCGCGCTGATGGTGGCCGCGACCGGCGACACTCGGACGACGTACAGGAGCAACCAGCTCCTGCACGGCCTGCTGCGAGGCTCCAGGATGATCACGCTGGACGCCTACGTCCACGCCCCCTACCAGCGCGGATACCCCAACGCCTGCATCAACGACCGCGTCGAGGACTACCTGCTCACCGGCCGTCTCCCCACCGGCGACCTCACCTGCGCCCCAGAGAAGTGATCGCTCAGCGGGCATCCTGGGTGCTGGACGGCGATGTCGGGATCCTCGATGCCCAGCGTTTGCGACGGCGTCATCCAGAAAAGCACGTGTGGCCGGGTGTCATCGGGTGGAGGGGGCCTCGACGGCGGTGTTCTGGCCGGCGACGATCTTCCAGCCGTCCGTGCGCTCGGCGATCACATAGAGCGTCGCCCCGTGGGCGCTCTCGATGGAGTTGCCTGACCTGTCGGTGGGCGTCTGCACCACGTTCACCGCGATCACCTCGGGCGCGATTTCCATCAGTTTGACGACGTCATAGCGCGCGTAGGAATCGCGCAGGAAGCCCTTCATCGCCGGAGCGCTGAACTCGGCTATCGACTCGCGGCCGTCCAAGCGTGTGCCCATGGCGTTCGTCCAGGAGGTCTTCTTGGCGAACTGCTCGCTCAGGGCGATGGGATCCTTGGCATTGAACGCTTTCTCCAGCGCCTTCACCACGCCGGTCACCGCCGCCTGCGTCTCCGGCGCGATGTCTCCCACCACCAGGATGTCGTTCGTCATGACCGTGCCCCTCCTTCCTAGTGCCGGAGCTCGTCCGGCGGCGACGGTCATCGCCGCCGCCATCTGCCACTCAACAACCTCAATAATGGTTGAGGTCAAGCCGGGGAGCGGAGGGCTCTTGGAACGAAGCTCGGGTCCTCAGATGGTGTCCAGGGCGGCTGGGTGTGGGCGGTGCCGGACGGTTCTAGCAGGGGGTCAGTCGTCTGCGAAGGCCAGGATCGTGAGAAGGACGCCTGCGCCGGAACCGAGGAGGACGCGATCGAGGACATAGCCGGTCACAGTGGTCGAGGCATAGGCATCGGGGAGGCCGTCGGCCGTCCATTCCTCGGCATAAGAGAAGTCGTTGTTGCTCCACCAGAGGGTTCGCGGCCCTAGCGTGCTCAACACCCGCTCGAAGACGGATCGCGCGGTCTCCGGATTCCACGGACCTCCGGGCGAGTCGTAAGCGAGATCCCGTGTGCAGGTGTTCACCAGCAACGACAACAATCGCTCTGCGGGCAGCGTGACGGGTTTGAGCAGCGCGGTCAGGTCGCTGACAGTGCAGGGGAGCGGCTCCGCCGGTGGATGCCGAGGCGGGAATGCCGTCCGGGCGAAGTCGGCCTCGATGAGCATCGCCTGCAAGGGTGCGGCGACTGCGATCCCGGGGGCGTCGTCCACAGAGATCCGCAGGAACCGTCGCGCGTGACCATCATTACTCAGGGGACGCAGCAGATTACGGACCCGTACAACGGCGCTGTCCACGCCTAAGGATCTCATGCCTCAACGTCACCAACCACCTCGTCGGCGTGGGAACGGTGGTGGTGTTCGAGATGTAGGGCCCCTTTCTGACTCGGCTGTGTTGACGAATAGGTGGCTACGTCAGGCGGGCTAGAGTTTTGCCCGTCTTGTTGGTGTTGACGGGCGGGGGAGTGTGCTGGGGTGGACCTTTCTGATTCGGTGCTGGAGGAAATGGTCCGGCCGGTCTCCGCGATGATGCCGCTGGTCTCCGCGCGTATTCCCGAGTCGCCGGCCGCCGAGCTCGGGCGGCTGCGGGCGGACGCCGACGGTACGTCACCGGTTCATGGACCGGCCGTCCGGCATAGGGCCGTCGCCCGGTTCCGTTCCGGAGCCGGGACGGGTGATTCGCCGGTGCGGGACGCGCTCGGTTCGCTGCCGCCGATGCTGGTCGAACGGCTGCTCGGCGCGCTGGAGCTGACCGTGCCGGAGCTGGACGTGTCCGGCGTCCCGGACCTGACCGGCTTCCTGGGTGAACCGTTCACCGGCGGCTTCGCTGTGATGAGCGGGGACGGGACGAGCGAGGCGGTCACCGGGGCGGGCATGCTGGACCAGGTCCGGCCGGGTGCGGTGCCGCTGGTCGCGGCGGTGACCCGCCGGTTGGCCGCCCATCCGGATGTGGCTCCCCTGCTGAAGGTGGCGCCTGAGATCACCCACGAGCAGGAAGTGGCCGCGGCGCACGGTGCGGCTTGGCTGGCGCTGGCCGTGGCCACTGCCGTTGGCGTCCTGTCCCGGGTGGGGCTCCAGCCTTGGGTGACCGGACCGCCTGCGGTGCTCGGCGTCGCGTTCGGCACGGCGGCGCTGTTCTTGAGCGAGGCGCCGATGCCCAGTAGCTATGCCGCCGCCGTCCTCGCCAGGGTCCGGGCGGAGTATCTGCTGCCGCTGGGGGCCAGCGGGTCGGCGCCGGTGTCGGGGCACCGGTTCGCGCTGCTGGAGCACGATGAGGTCCCGGACGCCGACTTCGGTGGTAACGGGCTGGTCGCGGTGGTTCCGGGTGGCGCGGTGATCCGCACCGGAGTCGAGGACGGACGCGTCCACATCCTGGTGAGGGTCCTGGAGGAGCCACCGCCGGACGTCGGGACCGGCTGGGAGGAGATCGTCGAGGTGAGCTGGCGGGCGGACGTCGGCGGCGCCTCGGTGGTGGGTCCCCGGGCGGTCGAGCCTCGGGTGGGCGAGTCGCAGCTGCGTGGGCTCACTCCGCCCTGGCCGGGGGACTACCGGCTGCGGGTCCACGCCCGCGGGCGGGACGACGCCGACGGGTCTGAGCATTACGAGCTCGTCGTGTGGGAGGCGCCGCCCGCGCCCGAGATCGTGCACGCCCGCACCGACCGGCTCGGCCACCGGCTGCGCGGGGAGCCGGAGCCGGTGCGTCCCGAACCGCCCGAGGCCGCGTTCCGGTGGCTGCGCCGCAGTGCGCTGTACGAGGCGGCGACGGTCACGGTGGTCACCGGGGCGGACGTCGCGGACGTGTTGCGCGCCTTCGGTGCGGACCCGGCCCGGCCGGAGTCGCTGCGGGCCATCGAGGACGACCTGATGAGCCGGCGGTCGATCGACCCATGGGTCGCGGTGCTGGACGTCGGAGGCGCCGTGCTCGCCGTGGAGTTCAACGGCTGGCAGGGGTCGACCGGGCCCGTGCTGGCCAGGGCGTCCGCGGCCGGGCGGGCCGCGAGCATATTCTGGAACGTCAACGCGGTGACGCGGCTGTCGCTGGCCGAGCGCGGTGACGTGCTGCTCTCGGTGGAACCGTTCGACCGCCTGGACGCGCCACCGCAGATCGCCTCGATGCTGGCCGACCTCGACTTCGCGGACCACCGCCGCGGGAAGAAGCTGATGGGTCTGGTCGCGGTGCAGCGGTTCACCGGCCACGGCGTCACCGCCGACGACCTGGACCGCATCGTGGGCGCCGACATCGGGTTCCGGATCGTCCCGCACCTGCCCACGCTGTACCCGCACTACCCCGCCGGCCCGCGGCCCGATGACCCGCTCGGCTCCGCCGCCGAAGCCCTGGCCGGGCTCCCCGAGTCGTCGCTGCGGGACCTGGCCTGGTGGGCCGCCGCGGAGGCCGCCCGCCACGCGGGCCTCGGTGCGGATCCCGACATCGCCGCCAGCGTCGCCGCCCGCGCGCTGAGCCCGGACGCGCACCTGCGCGCCCGCCGATCCCAGCTCCACGACGGCGAGCACCGGTGGGTCTGGCTCGCCCTGCACCATGCGACCAACCCGGACGCGCTCGCCGCCGCCACCAATGCCATCGACGCCGCCCGGCACGCCGCCGGTCCGCACGCGGCGGACCTGGTCGCCGACGCCCAGGCCAAGATCACCGGAACCGGCGCACCCTGACCGCGTCACCACTCCGCGAAGGTGCCGTCGTCGTGGCGCCAGACCGGGTTGCGCCAGGTGTGGCCTGTCCGGGCGGCGCGGCGTACGGCGGACTCGTCGATCTGGACGCCCAAGCCCGGTGCGGACGGTGGTGCGGCGTGGCCCGCGGTGAACTCGAAGACCGCCGGGTCGAGGACGTAGTCGAGCAGGTCGGCGCCGGTGTTGTAGTGGATGCCAATCGAGTGCTCCTGGATAAGGAAGTTCGGCGTCGCGAACGCGATCTGCAGGCTGGCGGCCAGCGCGAGCGGGCCCAGCGGGCAGTGCGGCGCCACGTGGGCTCCCCACACCTCGGCGAGCGCGGCGATCCGGCGGGTCTCGGAGATCCCGCCCGCGTGCGAGACGTCCGGCTGGACGACCGCGACGCCCGCTTCGAGCACCGGCCGGAAGTCCCAGCGCGAGTACAGCCGCTCGCCGGTGGCGATGGGCACGCCGCTGGCGGTGACGACGTCGCGGAGGAGATGCGGGCTGTCGGGCAGGACCGGCTCCTCGGCGAAGAGTGGGTGCAGCTCGTCCAGGAGGGGGAGGAGGCGGCGGGAGTCGGCCGGGGTGAGGCGGCCGTGGAAGTCGATCGCGACGTCGCGGTCCGGGCCGAGCGCCTCGCGGGCGGCGGCGACGCGGTCGACCACGGCGGTCATGGCGGCGCGGCCGGCGAGCGGCGGCATCCGTCCGGAGGCGTTCATCTTGACGGCCGTGAACCCCTGCTCGACGCGCGCGGCGATGCCGTCAGTCAGGGCCGCGGGCTCGTCGCCGCCGACCCAGGCGTACATGCGGGCGCGGTCGCGTACAGGGCCGCCTAGCAGCGCGTACACCGGGACGTCGCGAGCCTTGCCTGCGATGTCCCACAGTGCCTGGTCGAGGCCCGCGAGCGCGCTGGACAGCACCGGACCGCCCCGGTAGAAGCCGCCCTTGGCGAGGACCTGCCAGTGGTCCTCGATGCGCAGCGGGTCGCGCCCGATCAGGTATTCGGCCAGCACGTCGACGGCGGCGCGGACCACCTCGGCGCGGCCCTCCACCACCGGTTCGCCCCAGCCGGTCAGGCCGTCGTCGGTCTCGATCCGGCAGAACAGCCAGCGCGGCGGGACCGGGAACGTCTCCACCTTGGCGATCTTCATGCGGTGTCCTTCGTCAGGCGGACGTCAGGCGGACGTCAGGCGGACGTCAGGCGGACGTCAGGCGGACGTCAGGCGGACCTCATGCGGAGTCCTTCTTGGCGGTCCAGCCGCCGTCCACGAGCAGGCTCGCCCCGGTGATGTAGGAGCTTTCGGAGGAGGCGAGGAAGGCCACCGCCGCCGCCACCTCCTCGGGACGCCCCAGGCGGCCCGCGGCGGTGGCCGCGGCGCTGCGGCGCCGTCCCTCGTCGTCGACGCCGTCCCACACGGGGGTCAGGATCGGTCCGGGGAGGACGGTGTTGACGCGCACTCGCGGCCCGTACTCCACCGCCAGCTGGCGGCCCAGCGCACAGAGGCCGCCCTTGGCGGCGGCGTAGGCGGGGCGTCCCGGCAGCCCCGCGACGGCGTGCACCGAGGATGTCAGCACGACCGCGCCCGCGTTGTCGGCCAAGAGTCCGACGCAGGCTTTGACCCCCAGGTAGGCGGCCTTGAGGTTGACGGCGAGCTGCCGGTCCCAGTCGTCTTCGGAGAGCTCGTGCGCCGGGGCGTGGATGCTGTAGCCGGCGTTGGAGCAGAGTGCGTCCAGGCGGCCGAACTCGTCGCGCGCCAGATCGGCGACCAGTGTCCAGGTCTCGGCCTGGGAGACGTCGCCTGGCACCGGGTGCACTGCCGGGCGGCCCGCAGCGGCGTCGCGCAGCGGTTCCGCGGCCACGTCGACGGCGATCACGGTCGCGCCCTCGGCCACGAACCGGTCGACGATCGCGGCGCCGATGCCCGACGCGGCGCCCGTCACCACGGCGCATCCGCCGTCGAGCAGCTTCATGCCGGGTACCTGACGACGAGGACGCCGCGCGCGTCGAGCCGGTAGGGCGGGACGACGTCCGTGCCGTCGCGCGGATCGACGCCGCCGGGAGGGATCGGTACGGTCACCGGCTCGTCGTTGTGGTTGAGCACGACGGCGAAGCGGGTGCCGTCCGCGGCGTGGCGGACGACGGACTCGGCGCCCTCGGGGAGATCCGGGAGGTCCGATGCGGCGCCCGCCTCCCGGCAAATGCGAGCCAGCACCGACGCCATGGCGGCGGGGTCGGGG
>NZ_SMJX01000151.1 GCF_004348535.1 Actinomadura sp. KC216 | reverse complement strand
GCCCTGGCCCGCCTGGCCGCCCTCCGCTACGTAGAAGCCCTCTCCCTGGCCCTGGCTGATTAACCCAGGGGGGGCGACCCCCTGGAACCCCCGTCACGGTCGGCGAACCGTTTCCCGAGCCGCTGGCGCGTCTCGCGAAACGGCCCACCGACCGGTGGGTCGTGCGACCTCCGGCGCGGGGCGCCTCCGGCCGCACGACCCGTGACCCCGGCTGGGCTCTCAGCGGTTCTTGAACGTCGGGGGGCGTTTCTGGAGGGTGGCGGTCATGCCTTCGGCCAGGTCCTCGGTGAAGAAGGCGAGGGTCTGGACGGCGGTCTCCGCCATGAGCTGGCGCCGGAGGCCGGGGGCGTCCAGGGACGCGTTGAGCAGCTCTTTTGTACGCCGCAGGCCGTACGGGGACTTGGTGAGAAGTTCGGCGGCCAGCGCCTGCGCGGCGTCGAGGTCCGCGCCCTCGGCGGCGATCTCCGTGATGAGGCCGAGGGCGTCGGCGCGGGTCACGTCCAGGCGCCGGGCGCGGTAGGAGAGCTCCGCGGCCTTCGCCGGGCCGACGAGGCGCGGCAGCAGCCAGGACAGGCCGCAGTCGCCCGCCGACAGCCCGAGGTCGGTGAACGGCAGCACGAAGCGGGTGGTCGGGTCGGCGACCCGCAGGTCGCAGGCCAGCGCCCATGCCGCGCCGAGGCCCGCGACCGGGCCGTGCAGCGCCGCGATCACCGGCTGCGGGATCTCCCGCAGGCGGGCCGTGACCTCCCCGGCGCGGGCGATGCCGTGGTGGAGCCGCTGGACGCGGCCCCCGGCGCCCTCGCCGCCCGGGCCGCCCTGGAGGTCCATGCCGGAGCAGAATCCGCGGCCCTTGCCGGTGAGGACGACGACGTGGGTGTCCGGGTCGCGCATCAGGTCATTGAGGACGTCCAGCAGCTCCTCGGCCAGGGCGACGTCGACGGCGTTCAGGCGCTCCGGACGGGACAGGGTGATCGCGAGCACCCCGTCCCGCCGGTCGAGCTCGATCCCGCTCAACGGCTCAGGAGCCGAGCTGCTGGATCAGCGGGCCCATCTGCTCCATCGCGTTCCTGTGGACGGTCATCGGCGCGTCCGCGTTGATGGCCGCCCAGTTGTCGCGGACGTCCTCCACCGACAGCGTCTCGTTCTGGCCGTAGCCGGGGCCCTCGGCGACGAAGACCTTCGCGATGCGGCCGCCGCCGACGGTGTAGACCTCCCCCGAATCCTGGTTGGACTCGTGGACGAGGTAGGCGACGAGCGGCGTGACCTGCTCGACGCCGAGCCGGTCGGCGAACTCGGCGGGCAGGAGGTCCTCGGTCATCCGGGTCCACGCGACCGGCGCGATCGCGTTGGCCTTGATGTCGTACTTGGCGCCCTCGTGGGCGAGGGTCTTGGTGAACCCGACCAGGCCCATCTTGGCGGTGGCGTAGTTGGCCTGGCCGAAGTTGCCGAACAGGCCCGCCGGGGACGAGGTGTTCACGATCCGCCCGTACCCGTTGTCGCGCAGGTGCGGCCAGGCGGCGCTGGAGACGAGGAACGAGCCGCGCAGGTGGACGGCGATGACCGCGTCCCACTCGTCCGGGGTCATGTTCTTGAACGAGCGGTCGCGCAGGATGCCCGCGTTGTTGATCAGGATGTCGAGCTTGCCGAACGCGTCCAGCGCGGTCCGCACGATCGACTCCGCGCCCTCCGGGGTCGCGACGTTGCCGGGGTTCGCGACGGCCTCGCCGCCGCTCTTGGTGATCTCGTCCGCGACCTCCTGGGCGGGTCCGGCGGAGGCGCCGGTGCCGGACCGGTCGCCGCCGAGGTCGTTGACGACGACCTTGGCGCCGCGCGCGGCGAGCTCCAGCGCGTGCCGCCGGCCGAGGCCGTGGCCCGCCCCGGTGACGACCGCGACCCGGCCGTCGTAGCGCAGTTCCGACATCTCAGACTCCTCACATGCCGAACGGGACCGACTCCCCCAGGTAACCATCCGGGGGTTACCCAGTGGTACCAGTAAACCGAATCCCGCTCGGCCGCGCCCCCCGGGTTCCGCCGTCCCACTGGACGTCATTTCGTTCCCGCGTACGATGGGACGCGGGAGGAAAGTTTCACCGAATGCCGCTTTTCGCCCGTTGCCGGGCGCGCTCCCTCGGAGGTCCCCGTCCCGATGAGCCCCGCCGACGTCTTCTCGACGAACCCCCGCCCGTACCGGGTCGTGCAGTGGGCGACGGGTGCGCTGGGCCGCTGCGTGATCAGGGGCGTCCTCGACCGGCCCGACATGGAGCTCGCCGGCGCCTGGGCGCACGCCCCGGCCAAGGCGGGCGTCGACGCCGGGACGCTCGCCGGACGCGACCCCATCGGCGTCCCCGCCACCGGCGACCTGCAGGACGTCCTCGACCTCGACGCCGACTGCGTCGTCTACTCCCCCACGCCCGCGCTCGACCGCTACGCCGACCTCGACCTGGTCTGCTCGCTGCTGTCGTCCGGCAAGAACGTGATCGCCACCAACGGCTACGTCTACCCGCAGGCGCACGGCCCGCAGTTCGCCGGCGAGCTGGAGCAGGCGTGCAAGCGGGGCGGCACGTCCGTGCACGGCAGCGGGATCAGCAACGGCTTCATGGCGGACGTGATGCCGCTGGTCCTGTCGCGGCTGTCCCGGCGGATCACCCACGTCTACGCCCGCGAGTGCACCGACTTCGCCCGGCACCCGTCCTGGCAGATGGTCCACCACACGGTCGGCTTCGGGAAGGACGAGGACGCCTACCTGCGCGCGCTGCGGCCGAACCGCACCACGATGCGGGCGCTGTTCGCCGAGAGCCTGCACCTGGTCGCGGCCGGGCTCGGCGTCGACCTGGACGAGATCGACATGGACGTCGAGCACCGCCTCGCCCGCACCGACCTCGCCACCGCCGCCGGTCCGGTCCCGCGCGGCACGGTCGCCGCGGTCCGCTGGACGTTCAGCGGCATCGCCGCCGGACGGCCGGTGATCATGGTCGAGATCGTGCACAAGGCGGACGCCGCCCGGATGCCCGACGAGTGGGGCCGCCCCGGCTACTCGCTCCGCGTGGAGGGCCGCCCGTCCGTCACGCTGGCGGCCGACGAGACCTGGGTGTCCGACCCGATCTCCGCCGCCGCGGCCCACGTGCTCAACTCCGTCCCGGCGGTCTGCGCGGCCCCGTCCGGCATCCGCACGCACCTCGACCTGCCGATGATCTGCGGCCGCATGCGAGTCTGAGGGTATGAGGGGAAGCAGCGAAGACAGGGTGAGGGAGTCGGGCATGACCGCGCAGGAGGTCGGGAGCGGGCGGTTCGTGCGGCAGCCGAACCGGTTCACCGACCGGATCACCGCCGACGGCTCCAGCGGATTCCCGGCCGAATCCGGCCGCTACCGGCTGTTCGTGTCGTACGCGTGCCCGTGGGCGCAGCGCAGCATGATCGTCCGGGAGCTGCTGGGCCTTGAGGACGTGATCGGCCTGGCCGTCGTGGACCCCATCCGGGACGAGCGCGGCTGGCGGATCCCCGGCCGCGACCCGGTCACCGGCGCGGAGTTCCTCTCCGAGCTGTACCTGGCCACCGACCCGTCCTTCGAGGGCCGCTACACCGTCCCCTGCATCTGGGACACCCGGACCAAGCGCCTGGTCACCAACGACTTCCCGAACATCACCACGACGATGGAAACGGAATTCACTGCCCACCACCGCCCCGGCGCCCCCGACCTTTACCCGGAGGCGCTGCGCCCCGAGATCGACGAGCTGAACGCCGTCGTCTACACGACCGTCAACAACGGCGTCTACAAGGCCGGTTTCGCCACCGCCCAGGACGCCTACGAGGAAGCCGTCGACGCCCTCTTCGCCACCCTCGACGATCTCGAAGAGCGCCTCTCCACCCGCCGCTACCTGCTCGGCGACCAGATCACCGAGGCCGACATCCGCCTCTACACCACGCTCGCCCGCTTCGACGCCGTCTACTACTCGCACTTCAAGTGCAACCTGCGCCGCCTGGTCGACTACCCGAACCTGTGGGCCTACGCCCGCGACCTGTACTCGGTTCCCGCCTTCGGCGGCACCACGGACTTCGACCACATCAAGCGCCACTACTACGTGACGCACCGCCACATCAACCCGACCGGTATCGTCCCCAAGGGACCCCTCGTGGACTGGACGACCCCGCACAACCGGGAACGTTGACCCCATCCCCTCGTTATGCTGGCGGTTCTTCCAGTAATCCGTACGAGAGGCACCACCCGACCATGCGCAGCCAATTCTTCGGGAACATGGACCAGGGGCAGCAGCTCCCCGGCCACTTCGCACTCCAGAACTCCAAGATGCTCCGCGTCCACCTCAACGGCGACGTCCTGGCCCGGCAGGGGTCCATGGTCGCCTTCCAGGGCCAGATGGAGTTCGACTACGAGGGCTCCGGCGGCCTCGGCAAGTTCATGAAGAAGGCGCTGACCGGTGAGGGCGTGCCGCTGATGCGCGTCAAGGGCCAGGGCCTGCTCTTCTGTGCGAACGACGCCGACGACATCCACCTCTTCTACCTTGAGAACGAGGGCATGACCGTCAACGGCAAGAACATCCTCGCCTACGACTCGCACCTGCAGTCGGACATCCAGCGCGTCCAGGGCGCCGGGATCGCCGCGGGCGGCCTGTTCAACACCACCCTCACCGGCACCGGCTGGGTCGCCCTCACCACCCACGGCACCCCCGTCATGCTCGACTGCGGCCGCGCCCCGACCTTCGCCGACGGCCAGTCCGCCGTCGCGTGGAGCACCAGCCTCCAGGTCGGCGTCAACCGCACCTTCAAGGCGGGCGCCCTCATCGGACGCGGCAGCGGCGAGGCCATGCAGCTCGCCTACCAGGGCCAGGGCTTCGTCCTCATCCAGGCCAGCGAGGGCCCGACCGTCGCCCCGCACACCCACTGATCCCCTGTGCAACCCCGCCCTTGGACGAGCCGGGCCACCCACGTGGACCGGGCCTCAGCCGAGGTCACGGGTCGTGCGGCCGGAGGGCGCCCAGCGCCCGGAGGTCGCACGACCCGCCGAGCCGGGCGACCGCAGCGCCACGACGCGAACCCGCACGGTCACAACACACCCGCACCGTGGCGTGAGGATCGACCGGCTCGTGACGGGGGGTTCCAGGGGGGCGCCCCCCTGGGTCAACACTGCAGTAGCCTTGATTCGTCTCAGAACTTACCTGCGAGCTGCGGAAGAGGGCGATCTCCGCCGTGTCGACAGAGTCGTCGCAATCTAGTGCCGACCCCAAGATGACAGACTTCGGCGCCAACGAGTGGCTGGTCGACGAGCTGTACCAGAAGTACCTCGAGGACCCGAACTCGGTTGACGAGGCCTGGTGGAACTTCTTCGCGGACTACCAGCCGGACAGCCGGCCGACGTCCGTGACGTCTGCGTCCCCCCCGGCGCCGATGGACGGCGCGGCCGCCAAGGCCGCGAACGGCTCCCCGGCCGCTCCGCCGACACCGCAGCAGCCCGTGAAGCCCCCCAAGGCGGAGCCCGGAAAGGCGGCGCCCGCGAAGCCTGCGCCGAAGAGCGAGAAGCCCGCTCCGCCGCCGGTTCCCGAGGGCGCGGAGGAAGTCCGGCTGCGCGGGGTCGCGGCGCGGACGGCGTCCAACATGGAGGCCAGCCTCGGGGTGCCGACGGCCACCAGCGTGCGGGCCGTCCCGGCGAAGTTGCTGATCGACAACCGCATTGTGATCAACAACCATCTGAAGCGCGGGCGGGGCGGGAAGGTCTCGTTCACGCATCTGATCGGCTACGCGATCGTCAAGGCGCTCGCGGCGATGCCGGAGATGAACGCGGCGTTCACCGAGGTGGACGGCAAGCCGGTGCTGATCAGGCCGGAGCACGTGAACTTCGGGCTTGCGATCGACCTGCAGAAGAGCGACGGGTCGCGGCAGCTGGTGGTGCCGAGCATCAAGGCGGCCGAGACGCTCGACTTCCGCCAGTTCTGGGCCGCCTATGAGGAGATCGTCCGCAAGGCCCGCGGCGGCAAGCTCACGATCGAGGACTTCCAGGGCACGACGATCAGCCTGACGAACCCGGGCACGATCGGGACCGTCCACTCGGTGCCGCGGCTGATGCCGGGCCAGGGCACGATCATCGGCGTCGGCGCGATGGAGTTCCCGGCGGAGTTCGCGGGCGCGTCCAGCGACACCCTCGCCCGCATGGGGATCAGCAAGGTCATGACGCTGACCTCCACCTACGACCACCGGATCATCCAGGGCGCGCAGTCGGGCGACTTCCTGCGCCGCATCCACGAGCTGCTGCTCGGCGCGGACGGTTTCTACGACGAGATCTTCGAGGCGCTGCGGATCCCGTACGAGCCGGTGCGCTGGGTGAAGGACATCTCCGCCACCCATGAGGACGACGTCGCGAAGGTCGCCCGCGTCCACGAGCTGATCCACGCCTACCGGGTCCGCGGCCACCTGATGGCCGACACCGACCCGCTGGAGTACAAGCAGCGCCGCCATCCCGACCTGGACATCCTCAAGCACGGCCTCACCCTGTGGGACCTGGAGCGCGAGTTCGCGACCGGCGGGTTCGGCGGCAAGCCGACGATGCAGCTGCGCGAGATCCTCGGCGTGCTGCGGATGGCGTACTGCCGGACGGTCGGCATCGAGTACATGCACATCCAGGACCCGGAGGAGCGCGCCTGGATCCAGGAGCGCGTGGAGATCCCGCACGAGAAGCCGTCCCGCGAGGAGCAGCTCCACGTGCTGCGGCGGCTGAACAGCGCGGAGGCGTTCGAGACGTTCCTGCAGACGAAGTTCGTCGGGCAGAAGCGGTTCTCGCTGGAGGGCGGCGAGTCCGTCATCCCGCTGCTGGACTCGGTGATCTCGGCGGCGGCCAAGGCCAGCCTGGACGAGGTCGTCATCGGCATGGCGCACCGCGGCCGGCTGAACGTGCTGGCCAACATCGTCGGCAAGTCCTACGGGCAGATCTTCGGCGAGTTCGAGGGCAACCTCGACCCGCGCTCCGCGCAGGGTTCGGGCGATGTGAAGTACCACCTGGGCGCCGCCGGGGACTTCGTCGCCGACGACGGCTCCAAGATCCACTGCGAGCTGGTCGCGAACCCCTCGCACCTGGAGACGGTCGACCCGGTGCTGGAGGGCGTCGTCCGCGCCAAGCAGGACCTGCTGGACGTCGGCGAGGCCGGGTTCAGCGTGCTGCCGATCCTGGTGCACGGCGACGCCGCGTTCGCCGGGCAGGGCGTGGTCGCCGAGACGCTGAACCTGTCGCAGCTGCGCGGCTACCGCACCGGCGGCACCGTCCACGTGATCATCAACAACCAGGTGGGGTTCACCACCGCACCGGAGTACTCGCGCTCCAGCGTCTACTCCACCGACGTGGCCCGGATGATCCAGGCGCCGATCTTCCACGTCAACGGCGACGACCCCGAGGCGTGCGCGCGGGTGGCGCGGCTGGCGTTCGAGTACCGGCAGACGTTCAAGAAGGACGTCGTGATCGACATGGTCTGCTACCGGCGGCGCGGCCACAACGAGGGCGAGAACCCCTCGTTCACCCAGCCGCTGATGTACGACCTGATCGACGCCAAGCGGTCGGTGCGCAAGCTGTACACCGAGGCGCTGATCGGCCGCGGCGACATCACCGTCGAGGAGGCCGAGCAGGCGCTGCGCGACTACCAGGAGCAGCTGGAGCGCGCGTTCACCGAGACCCGCGAGGCGGTGAAGCGGCCGCAGGAGCCGGGGTCGGTGGTCAAGCCGGACGTCGAGGAGAGCATCCCGATCGACCACGCCTCGGCGGGGTCGGCGATCCCGGCCGAGACCGTCAAGCGGATCATCGAGTCGCAGGTCTCCCTGCCGGAGGGCTTCACCCCGCACCCGCGGCTCCAGCCGATCCTGCAGCGCCGCGCGCAGATGATCGAGGACGACGCGATCGACTGGGCGACCGGCGAGCTGCTCGCGATGGGCTCGCTGCTGATCGACGGCCACCCGGTGCGGCTCGTCGGGCAGGACACCCGCCGCGGCACGTTCGGCCAGCGCCACGCGGTCCTCGTCGACCGCAAGAACGGTGAGGAGTACACCCCGCTCAAGCAGTTCGGGCAGGGCGTGTCGAAGTTCTACGTCCACGACTCGCTGCTCAGCGAGTACGCGGCGATGGGCTTCGAGTACGGCTACTCCATGACCCGCCCCGACGCGCTGGTCTGCTGGGAGGCCCAGTTCGGCGACTTCGCCAACGGCGCCCAGTCGATCGTGGACGAGTACATCTCCTCCGGCGAGCAGAAGTGGGGCCAGCACTCCAGCGTCGTGCTGCTGCTGCCGCACGGCTACGAGGGCCAGGGCCCCGACCACTCCTCTGCGCGGATCGAGCGGTACCTGCAGCTGTGCGCGCAGGACAACATGACCGTCGTCTACCCGACCACCCCGGCGAACTACTTCCACCTGCTGCGCTGGCAGGTGCTGTCGAAGCGGAACAAGCCGCTGGTGGTGTTCACGCCGAAGTCGCTGCTGCGGCTGAAGGCGGCCACGTCCCCGGTCGAGCAGATCACCGGCGGCGCGTTCCAGCCGGTCATCCCGGAGGCCGACCCGGCGATCGACCCGGCGGGCGTGCGGCGCGTGCTGCTCACCACCGGCAAGATCTACTACGACGTGGTCAAGGCCCGCGACACCTCGGGCGCGACCGACACCGCCGTCGTCCGGATCGAGCGCCTCTACCCGCCGCCGGTCGACGAGATCAAGGCCGAGCTCGCCAGGTACCCGGCCGACGTCGAGGTCGTGTGGGTGCAGGACGAGCCCGCGAACATGGGCGCCTGGCCGTTCATGGCGCTGAAGCTGCCGCACCACATCGACGGGCTGAAGATGTCGCGGGTGTCGCGCCCGGCGTCCTCGTCCCCGGCCGTGGGCTCGGCCAAGCTGCACCAGGCCGAGCAGGAGGCGCTGCTCGCCCGCCTCTTCGCACCCAAGTAACGGGTCCGGACTTCGAGGGCTCCGGCGCGCCGCGCCGGAGCCCTCGGCGTCCCGGCCGGGAATCCGTACGAAAGAGAAACAAGGCAATGTACTTCACCGATCGGGGCATCGAGGAGCTGGCGGACCGGCGCGGCGCCGAGGAGGTCAGCCTGGCGTGGCTGGCCGAGCGGCTGCGCGAGTTCGTCGACCTCAACCCCGAGTTCGAGACGTCCGTCGACCGGCTCGCCACCTGGCTGGCCCGGCTGGACGAGGAGGACGACGAGTAGGGACCCGGCGCACGGGCCACGGAAACGCGATACATCTTGACTTTCCAGGGACGCGACATATCGTGTTTACTGGAAGGTGCGGAGCTCGGAACGAAGGGCAGATCGCGATGTCGCGCTGGACGATCGACGAACCGACCACCCTCGACTTCGACGGCGTGGTCGCGCTGCGGGCCACGCTGATCGCCGGGACCATCTCGGTGCTCGCCTCCGCCGAGCGCCCGTCCATCATGATCGGCGACGTCGAGGGCCCGCCGCTGGTGGTCACGCACGAGGCGGGCATGCTGACGGTCACCCACGAGAACCTGTGGGAGGGCGTGCTGAGCTGGCTGCGCACCCAGCGGTGTCGGGCCGCCGTCACGGTGACGGTCCCACACGACTGCCCGGTCAGCCTCAACCTCGTGTCGGCGGACGCCGTCGTCACCGGCACGACGGCCCGCACGTCCATCAAGAGCGCCTCCGGCGACGTGACGCTCGACGGCGTCGCGGGCGCGGTCGACGCCAACACCGTCTCCGGCGCGATCGAGGCGCAGGGCCTGGACGGGAAGGTCTCGTTCACCTCCGTCTCCGGCGACCTGTCCCTCGCGGGCGGCTCCGTCGCCCGGCTGTCGGCACGGGCCGTCAGCGGGCGCGTCGCCGCCGACGTGAACCTGGACGGCGGCGCCCGCGTGGACGTCAACACCGTCTCCGGCGCGGTCGCGCTGCGCATCCCCTACTCCGCGGACGCGCAGGTCGCGCTGAGCTCGGCCGCCGGGCCGCTGGACACGACGTTCCCCGAGCTCACCGAGCAGGACGGCCTCCTCGGGCGCACCCGGACCGGCAAGCTCGGGAACGGCTCGGGGCATCTGAAGGTCAACACCGTGTCCGGCGCCGTCACCCTCGTCGGACGCGACGACGAGCCCGAGATCACCACCCCGCGAATGGAGAAGTGAGGACGACGTGAGTCCCGTTTTCGGCCACGGTCGCCTGCGGCTGTACCTGCTGAAGCTCCTGGAGGAGAGCCCGCGGCACGGCTACGAGGTGATCCGGCTCCTCCAGGACCGGTTCCTCGGGGTCTACTCGCCCTCCCCCGGCACGATCTACCCGCGGCTCGCCCGGCTGGAGTCGGAGGGCCTGGTCACCCATGAGGTGATCAAGGGCAAGAAGGTGTACTCGCTGACCGACAAGGGCCGCGAGGAGCTGGAGCGCCGGATGGACGAGCTCGCCGAGCTGGAGGAGGAGATATCCGCCTCGGCGCAGGAGTTCGCCCGCGGCGTGCAGGAGGACGTCCGGCAGACCGTCCGGACGCTGCGCGAGGAGCTCACCCAGGCCGCCCGGACGATGCGCGACCAGGGCAAGGCCACGTCCAAGGACGCCTGGAAGGAGACGACCGAGCGCCAGAAGGACGAGTGGAAGCGCCAGAAGGAGTACTGGCGCGAGCAGAAGCAGGCGTGGAAGGAGGAGTGGCGGAAGAACTGGGAGGACGCCTGGAAGACGGCGACCGGCACCCGCGAGGACGTCGCCCGCCTCAAGCTGGAGCGCCTGCTCCGCGGGTTCGTCGAGGACGTCCGCGGGTCCGCGAAGACGGCCCGGCTGGACGACGACGACCTCGCCGCCGCCCAGACCCTCCTCGACGAGACCCGCGAACGCCTGACGCAGGAGATCTTCCGCAAGGACGAGCCGAAGTCCTGACCGTCAGGGCGTGAAGACGATCTTCCCGAAGACGTCGCCCTCCGCCATGGCCGCGAACCCTTCATGCGCCCGGCTCAGCGGCAGCGTCCGGTCGATCACCGGCTTGGTGCCGGTCTTGACCAGGAACCGCGCCAGCCGCTCCAGCTGGTCCCGCGTCCCCATGGTGGACCCGACCACCGACAGCTGCAGGAAGAACACCCGGTTCAGCTCCGCCGGCGGCACGGCCCCGCTGGTCGCGCCGGACACCACGATCCGGCCGCCGGGCCGCAGCGACTTCAGCGAATGCGACCACGTCGCCTGCCCCACGGTCTCGATGACGGCGTCGACCCGCTCCGGCAGCCGCGCGCCCGTCTCGACCGCCTCGTCCGCGCCGAGCTCCCGCGCCCGCTCGCGCTTCGCCTCGCTGCGGCTCGTCGCGTAGACGCGGTAGCCGGCCGCCGACGCCAGCGCGATCGCCGCGGTCGCGACGCCGCCGCCCGCGCCCTGCACCAGCACGGACGCCCCGGGCTGCAGGCCCGCCTTGTCGAACAGCATCCGGTACGCGGTGAGCCACGCCGTCGGCAGGCACGCGGCCTCCTCGAACGACAGCCCGGCGGGCTTCGGGACGAGGTTGCGGCGCGGCACCGCGACCTTCTCCGCCAGCGTCCCCGGATACGTCTCCGACAGCAGCGACCGCTTCGGGTCGAGGGTCTCGTCGCCGCCGCCGCGGCCCGGGTCGCCGATCACCGAGTGGACGATGACCTCGTTGCCGTCCTCGTCCACCCCGGCCGCGTCGCAGCCGAGGATCATCGGGAGCCGGTCGGCGGGGAGCCCGACGCCCTTGAGCGACCACAGGTCGTGGTGGTTGAGCGCGGCCGCCTTCACCGTGACGGCCGTCCACCCGTCCGGCACGTCGGGATCGGGCCGCTCCCCTGCCGTCAGCCCGTTCAGCGGATTGTCTGCGTCGATCTTGGTTGCCGTGACAGCGAACATGCAAGGCACACTAACCGACCGCCCGGTCGGCGAACGGCCCGCCCCCAGGGGGCGGGCCGTTCGGCGAATCCGTCGACGTCAGAGGACCTTGGACAGGAAGTCCCTCGTGCGCTGGTGCTTCGGGTCGGCCAGCACCTCGCGCGGCACGCCCTTCTCGACGACGACGCCCTCGTCCATGAAGACCAGCGAGTCGCCGACCTCCCGGGCGAAGCCCATCTCGTGCGTCACCACGATCATGGTCATGCCGTCGAGCGCGAGCTGCTTCATGGCCTCCAGGACGTCGCCGACCAGCTCGGGGTCGAGTGCGGAGGTGGGCTCGTCGAACAGCATCAGCGCCGGCTCCATCGCCAGCGCCCGCGCGATCGCGACCCGCTGCTGCTGCCCGCCGGACAGCTGCGCCGGGTAGCTCTGCGCCTTGTCGCCCAGCCCGACCCGCGCCAGCAGGGCGAGCGCCCGCTCGCGGACCTCCGCCTTCGGCTGCCGCTTCACCCGGACCGGCGCCTCCATGATGTTCTCCAGCGCCGTCATGTGCGGGAACAGGTTGAACCGCTGGAACACCATGCCGATCTCGCGGCGCTGCGCGGCGACCTCGCGGTCGCGCAGCTCGTAGAGCTTGCCGCCGGACTCGCGGTAGCCGACCAGGTGGCCGTTCACCCACAGCCGCCCGGAGTCGATCTTCTCCAGGTGGTTGATGCAGCGCAGGAACGTCGACTTGCCCGACCCCGACGGCCCGACGACGCACATCACCTCGCCCGGCCTGACCTCCAGGTCGATGCCCTTCAGCACCTCCAGCCGGCCGAACGACTTGTGCACCGCCTCGGCCTTGACCATCACGTCCGCGACGGCGTCCGGCGCGCTCATGCGGCTCCCCCTCCCCCGCTGCCGAAGCCGAGCAGGCGCAGCGCCGCCCTCTTCTCCCTGGGGACTTCCGACCCGCGGGAGAAGTGCCGCTCGATGAAGTACTGCCCGACCAGCAGGAAGCTGGTCAGGATCAGATACCAGATGCAGGCCGCGACCAGCATCGGGAAGACGTTGAACGTCCGCGAGCCGACCGCCTGGAGCTGGAAGAACAGCTCGTTGCTGACCGGGACGTACGCCACCAGCGAGGTGTCCTTGAGCATCGCGATGGTCTCGTTGCCGGTCGGCGGGACGATGACGCGCATCGCCTGCGGCAGGATGATCCGGCGCATGGTCTGGAACCGCGACATGCCGAGGGCGCCCGCGGCCTCCTCCTGGCCCGGGTCGACCGACAGGATGCCGGCGCGCACGATCTCCGCCATGTAGGCGGCCTCCGACAGCGCCAGCGCCAGCAGGCCGGCCATGAAGCCGGTCAGCAGGGTGCGGGCGTCGAAGGTGAACAGGGTGCCGTCGATGTCGACGCCCATCAGGTCGCCGAGCTGCCCGGCGAACGGGATCCCGCCGACGTGGTACTTGGCGTACAGGATGCCCATGTTGCCGAACAGGATCGCCAGCACCAGGCGGGGGACGGCCCTGAAGAACCAGGTGTAGAGCCAGGCGACGCCGCTGAGGACGGGGTTGTCCGACAGCCGCATGACGGCGAGGACGACCCCGAACAGGACACCGATCAGCATCGCCAGGACGGTCAGCGCGATGGTGGTCCAGACACCGCGGATGATGTTGGGCCGGAACGCGTTGTCGACGAGGAACGACCACTGGAACTGCTTGTTCGTCACCAGCATGTGGACGAACATCGCGGTGAGGATCGCGATGACCGCCACCGCCACCCAGCGGCCGGGGTGCCGGACCGGCACGGCCTTGATCGCTTCAGGCCGCGCCGGGTCCGGCGTGTCTTTTGTGAGATCCGCCATCGGTTACGGGTTAACGGCCGAGTCGGTGATCGCCCCCGCCTGCACGTTCCACTTCTCCAGGATCTTCTTGTAGGTGCCGTCCGCCTGGAGGGCCTTGGTGGCGCCGGCGATGGCCTCGGCGAACTGCGCCTGCTCCTTCTGCACGACGAACCCGTACGGGGCGGCCTCGTAGATGTCGCCGAGCAGTTCGAGCTGGCCGTTGGTCTTCTTCACCGCGTAGGCGATGATCGGCGAGTCGGCGAGGCCGGCGTCGTCCTTGCCGGACACGATCGCGGCGGTCGCCTGGTCCTGGCCCTGGTACTGGTCGATGGTGATCGCGGGCTTCCCGGCGGCCGTGCACTCCTTCGACCGCTTCTGGATGTCGTCGACCTGGACGGTGGCCTTCTGCACGGCGATCTTCTTGCCGCAGGCGTCGTCGGGCTGGACGCCGGCGGGGTTGCCCTTCTTGGTCGCCCACTGGGTGCCGGCGTTGAAGTAGCTCACCATGGTGACGACCTTCTTGCGCTCGTCGTTGATGGTGAAGGAGGAGACGCCCGCCTCGTACTTGCCGGACTGGACGCCGGGGACGATGTCGTCGAACTTGCTGGAGACCCATTCGGTCTTGAGGCCGAGCTTGGCCGCCACGGCGTCGAACAGCTCGCGGTCCCAGCCGACGACGGTCTTGCCGTCGGTGTCCAGGAACTCGTTCGGCGCGTACGTGGAGTCGGTGCCGATCAGGATCTTGCCGTCCGACTTGATCGCGTCGGGGACCATCCCCGCCAGCTTGGCGTCCGCGCCTCCCGAAGCGGTGATCTTGGGGCCCCCACCCGTGTCGTCTTCCTTCTCGCCGCATGCCGAGAGCGCGAGGGCGCCCGTCAGCACAAGCACGCCCGTCACGATCCCGTGACGACGCAGAGAACCGGTGATCACTGGTCCCCTCCCAGATGGTTGCGTCGGATCCGCGTAGATCCGTAGGTCAAGTGCACATCTTGGCGTACAACCTCCCTGATCTGGATAAAGGGTGCGAAACAATCACGCAACGAGCGAGCCCCGGGACGGTACGTCAACGTCGCCGTTCCCCGGGGAACACAACCGTACGGCCACACTTCGGCAACGCCCGCGTGACCATCGCCACGGTCCTCCTCCCACCGGGATCCGGGAGGGGGTATGACACAATCGGACAACGGGTGACCCCCGTACGTCACGGGATGACCACCGGGTGACCGGCCACCAGACCACCAGCACCGCGGCGGCGTCCAAGAAAGCCAACTTTCACTGACAGGGGTCGCAGTGGCTGCTCAGCCCATTCCCACGGAACCTTCATCACTGGACGACGATCCGGCCTTCCCGCTGCATCGCGGCGGCAAGCTGGAGATGCGCTCGACCATCCCGGTCCGCAACAAGGACGATCTGTCGCTGGCCTACACGCCGGGCGTCGCCCGCGTCTGCACCGCGATCGCCGACCACCCCGAACTGGCCTACGACTACACGTGGACGTCCAAGGTCGTCGCCGTGGTCACCGACGGCACCGCCGTGCTCGGGCTCGGCGACATCGGCCCGGCCGCGTCCATGCCGGTCATGGAGGGCAAGTCCCTGCTGTTCAAGGAGTTCGCCGGCGTCGACTCGGTGCCGATCGCGCTGAGCTGCACCGACGTCGACGAGATCGTCGACACGGTGGTCCGGATGGCGCCGAGCTTCGGCGGCATCAACCTGGAGGACATCAGCGCCCCCCGCTGCTTCGAGATCGAGGACCGGCTCCGCGCCGCGCTCGACATCCCCGTCTTCCACGACGACCAGCACGGCACCGCGATCGTGGTGCTCGCCGCCCTGACCAACGCGGCCCGGCTGGTCGGCCGGCCCCTGTCGGACCTGCGCGCGGTGGTCGCGGGCGCGGGCGCGTCCGGCATCGCGGTCTCGAAGATGCTCATCGAGGGCGGCATCGGCGACATCGCCCTGTCCGACAGCAAGGGCCTCATCTACGAGGGGCGGGACGGCCTGAACCCCGTCAAGGAGCGCATCGCCGCGATCACCAACCGCTCCCACCTCAAGGGCTCCACGGAAGAGGCGCTGCGCGGCGCCGACGTGTTCATCGGGCTCTCGGGCGGCACCGTCCACGAGTCGTGCGTCGCGACGATGTCGCAGGACGCGATCGTCTTCGCCCTCTCCAACCCCACCCCCGAGGTCCACCCGGACGTCGCCCGCCGCCACGCGAAGGTCGTCGCGACGGGCCGCAGCGACTACCCGAACCAGATCAACAACGTCCTGGCCTTCCCCGGCATCTTCCGCGGCGCGCTGGACGTCCGCGCGCACTCCATCACCGAGGGCATGAAGCTCGCCGCCGCGAACGCCCTGGCCGACATCGTCGGCGACGACCTGACCCCCGACTACGTGATCCCCGGCCCGTTCGACGACCGCGTCGCCCCGGCCGTCACCGACGCCGTGGCCGCCCAGGCCCGCCGCGAGGGCGTGGCCCGCATCTGACGCCTAGTCCCGACGGCCCGTGTCCCCCGTGCGGGACGCGGGCCGCAGGAGCGCCGGACGCGGCCAGTAGCGTGCGATGACGCGCCCGACGATCAGCGCGTCGGGGACGGCGCCGAAGTCCCAGCTGTCGCGGCGGCCCTGGGCGCGCTGGTTGTCGCTCTCCAGCCACCACCCGTCCCCGGCCCGGTGGTCGGCGCGCTTGACGATCAGCAGGTCCCGCCGCTCCGGATGGCGCGCCACGACGACGTCCCCGGCCTCGGGACGGACGCCGGTCCGCACGAGCAGCCAGTCCCCCGGCCGCAGCCCCGGCAGCATCGAGTCGCCCGTGACCTCGACCGTCCGCAGCCGCCCGCGCGCCCCGGCCAGCGCGAACGCCGCCGCCCCGGCCAGGCCCCAGAACAGCGTGCGGATCCGCATGGTCCTCCTCGTCCGCCCGCATAGTTCGGCGGGCGGCGGTCATGAACGGGAAGGAGCCCGGGCATCTCCGGGACCTAGGCCGAAATACCGAGCGCCCTGGCCGGACGGGCCCACGGGCACAAGAGTAATGTCGGTGACCTGAGCATGATCCGCAACGAGGGAAGGGAATCGCAGGTGTTGCTCAAGCTTCTGCGCCCGAAGACAACGGTGTCCGCTCACTGCGACCTGCCGTGCGGCGTCTACGACCCGGCGCAGGCCCGGATCGAGGCCGAGTCGGTCAAGGCGATCGCCGAGAAGTACGCGGCCAACGACGACCCGGAGTTCCGCGCCCGGGCGATCCTGATCAAGGAGCAGCGTTCCCAGCTGGTCAAGGAGCACCTCTGGGTCCTCTGGACCGACTACTTCAAGCCGCCGCACTTCGAGAAGTACCCGCACCTGCACCAGCTGTTCAACGAGGCGACCAAGCTCGCGGGCGCCACGGGGACCAAGGGCAGCATGGACGTCGGCGTCGCGGAGCAGCTGCTTGCCAAGATCGCGGAAATCGACAAGATTTTCTGGGAGACGAAGCAGGGCTGACCAGCGAGAACGCCGAGGCCCGGTCCCGATGGGGCCGGGCTTCAGCCATGTCGGGGGACGTTCCGGCGCGATCGTCGCGGAGATGGGGCGTTGCCCGGCGGGCGTGGGCGGGTCATCCTTCTCTCAGGAAGAAGTCCGGCAGGGCGGGCCGGCGGCGGACTGCGAACGCGGCGGTGCGTGTGAGCGACGAGATCGAATGCCCGGAGTGCGGCGGGACAGGCGAGCAGCGCCTGGGCCCGCTGCAGTTGATGTGCCTGTACTGCCATGGCCGCAAGGTCGTCAGCGGCGAGCATGAGCCCGCGGACGGGCCGCGCCCCCCGGGGTCGCCCATGGACGGCGAGAGGTACGACCCCCGCACCCACGGCCCGCTGCCCCCTGTCTGGGAGCATCCGGCGGTGAAGGGGTCGGGCCTGTGCACGCACTGCCTCGGCGCCGGTGTCGTCGTGGCCGAGGGAACCTACGCGGAGGCGCCGTGCCCGCTGTGCTCGGGGGGCGGGCGGTAGGACGCGGCGGCCCCGGTGAGGGCGTCGCCGGTGAGGCGGTAGACCGTCCACTCGTCCTGCGGGCGGGCGCCCATCGACTCGTAGAAGTCGATGGCGGGCTTGTTCCAGTTGAGGACGGCCCACTCGACCCGGCCGTAGCCGCGCTCGTCCGCGATCCTGGCCAGCTCGGTGAGGAGCGCCTTGCCGTGGCCGTGCCCGCGGACGGCGGGGTCGACGAACAGGTCCTCCAGGTAGATCCCGTGCGTCCCGTTCCACGTCGAGTAGGTGAGGAACCACATCGCGAACCCGACGACGCGGCCCTCGTGCTCGGCCACGTGGGCGAAGACCTTCGGGTCCGGGCCGAAGAGGCTCTCGCGGACCTGCTCCTCGGTGGCCTTCACCTCGTGTAGGGCGCGCTCGTACTCGGCGAGCTCGCGGATCAGGCGCAGAATGTCGGGAACGTCGTCGGGTGTCGCGAATCGGATCACCCGTGCAGGCTATCCGGACGTGACGCATGCCTCCCTCCGGAGAGGTTTGGTTCGCGTCCGGTCAGCTCGCGGGGGCATTGGTGAGAAAGCCACGCGCGGCGAAGTCTCGCACAGGGGCTCGCAGGCGGTAGTTTCGGAAGCAGCGGGACCATCCTGCGAGGGAGTGACGTGACCGAGGAAACCGCTGCAATGCCGACCAGTACGAAGTTGTCCGTCCGCGACGTGGTGACGGTCAAGTTGCCGGCCGCGAGCGCCTACCTGTCCGTGCTGCGGACGGCGACCGCCGGTCTCGCGGCCAGGCTGGACTTCACGCTGGACGAGATAGAAGACCTGCGCATCGCCGTCGACGAGGCGTGCGCGATGCTGCTCGCCCAGGCCCTGCCGGGGACGGACCTGGTGTGCGAGTTCGAGCTGACCGGCGAGGCCATGCGCATCTCCGTGTCGGTGCTCACCGTGGACGGCGAGGTGCCGAGCCGCGACACCTTCGCCTGGACCGTCCTGTCGTCGCTGGCGGGCGAGGTGGACGCCCAGGTGGGCGCCGACGACCGGGTGACCGTGACGCTGCAGAAGCGCCGCGGCTCGGCGGGGGCCCCGTGACAGAGAAGACGACGATCGCCGGCGCGAGCAACGAGCGGTCCGAGAGCGCGGTGCCGGACCGCGCCCGCGCCCGCGCGCTGTTCGAGCGCCTCGCCGAGCTTCCCGAGGGCGACCCGGAGCGCCAGCGCATCCGCGACCAGCTGGTGGAGCTGCACCTCCCGCTCGTGGAGTACCTCGCCCGCCGCTTCCGAAACCGCGGCGAGTGGCTGGACGACCTGATCCAGGTCGCCACGATCGGGCTGATCAAGTCGATCGACCGGTTCGACCTGGAGCGCGGCGTGGAGTTCTCCACCTACGCCACGCCCACCATCGTCGGCGAGATCAAGCGGCACTTCCGCGACAAGGGCTGGGCGGTGCGCGTCCCGCGCCGGCTGCAGGAGCTGAAGCTGTCGCTGACCAAAGCGATCAGCGACCTCGCCCAGCGGGAGGGCCGCGCGCCGACCGTCAGCGAGCTGGCCGCGCACCTGCAGATGAGCGAGGAGGAGGTGCTGGAGGGCCTGGAGTCCGCCAACGCCTACTCCACCGTCTCCCTGGACGCGCCCGACTCCGGCGACGAGGACGCGCCCGCCGTGGCCGACTCCCTCGGCATGGTCGACGAGTCCCTGGAGGGCGTCGAGTACCGCGAGTCCCTCAAGCCGCTGCTGGAGAAGCTCCCCGCCCGCGAGAAGAAGATCCTTCTGCTGCGGTTCTTCGGCAACATGACCCAGTCGCAGATCGCCGCCGAGCTCGGCATCTCCCAGATGCACGTGTCCCGGCTGCTCGCCCGCACCCTCGCCCAGCTCCGCGAGGGCCTCACCGCCGACGAGTAACAGGTCGCCGAGCGGAGCTCGTCCGTTGAATGGCGGTGGGTGGGGGCTGGAGGACGGGCGCCGAGCGGAGCTCGTC
>NZ_SMJX01000150.1 GCF_004348535.1 Actinomadura sp. KC216 | reverse complement strand
CCCCGGACCCGGGCGTCATCGGCGAGCTGGAGGTCGAGATCGCGATGGTGCGCGGCGAGTCCGCGGTCGTCGTGGTGACCGGCGAGATCGACCTGCGCACCGCCGACACGCTCTGCGCGCGGCTCGTCGAGGCGCGCGGCGAGGGCCCGCGCCGGCTGGTGGTCGACTTCGCCGCCGTCGAGTTCTGCGACGCGGCCGGGCTCGGCGCCCTGGTCGGCGCGCGCAACAGGATCGCGGTGTCGGGCGGCGAGATATCGCTCGCCCGGGTCCGCCCGGCCCAGCTGCGGCTGCTGCGCATCACGGGGCTCGACCGCCTGTTCGCCGTCCACCCGGACGTGGCCTCCGCGCTCGCCGAGCACGACTCGTCCACGACCTCCAGGTGATGTCCGCGTCTCTGGCCGGCACCGGCCCTGGTGGGAGGGTGTTCCGGGGCGGCCGGAACCCCGCCCGGGGGCCACACATGCCTTGCCGCGGGGCGGTTTCCGGGTCCCGCAACGCGCCCGACTGCGGCTAGAGTCTCTTCTCGACAGGCCGCGTTCTCTTCGGTGTTCTGGAGGCCGCTGTGGGCGGAGAGGAACCCCCTCGCGTGGCCTCGCGCGCGCCCGCGGAAGGTTCCGGGGGCGCGCCCGATCCGGGCGGAGTGCCGCCCGACGACCTGCCCGACGGCCTGATCGTCGCCGGGCGCGACGCCCGCGTGGTGGTGTTCAACGCCGCCGCCACGCGGATGACCGGGATCACCGCCGCGTCCGCCCTGGGCCGCGACTTCCGCGACGTCCTGCCGCTGCACGACGCCGAGGGCCGCGACTGGTGGAAGTGCCTGGCCCCCTACGAGGGGCTGGCCACCCGCACCCGCCACCCCGAGCGCGCGCTGTTCCTGCCCGGCGGCACCGAGGTGCTCGTGACCGCCGCGTACCGGCGCGACCGCGACGGTAAGGTGGAGCGGTTCACGGTGTGCCTGCGCGACGCCCTGCAGCGCGCCCGCCGCGAACGCGACCGCGCCGACCTCGTCTCCACCGTCGCCCACGAGCTGCGGTCCCCGCTGACCAGCGTCAAGGGGTTCACCGCGACGCTGCTGGCCAAGTGGCACCGCTTCAACGACGACCAGAAGCGCGTGATGCTGGAGACCGTCAACGCCGACGCCGACCGCGTCACCCGGCTGATCACCGAGCTGCTGGACGTGTCCCGTATCGAGGCCGGCCGGCTGGAGATGCACCGCCAGGTCGTCGACATCCCCGAGGAGGTCCGCAAGGTCATCGCGGGCCGGGTCGCGGCCGGGGAGCCGGAGGAGCGCTTCAAGTTCGAGTCCCGCGGCGAGCTGCCGGAGATGTGGCTCGACCCCGACAAGATGGACCAGATCCTCGGTAACCTGGTCGAAAACGCGGTGCGCCACGGGGCGGGAACCGTCACCATCGTGGTGGAGCCGGACGCGCACAAGGAGGGAGCCGCCGTGTCGGTGCGCGACGAGGGCGAGGGCATACCGCCCGAGGCCGTCCCGCGCGTCTTCCGGCAGTTCTGGCGCGGCCCCGGCGGCAACCGCCGCGGCGGCACCGGCCTCGGGCTCTACATCGTCAAGGGGCTCGTCGAGGCGCACGGCGGCGTGATCACCGTGCGGCGGGCGCCCGGCGGCGGCGCCGAGTTCCGATTTACCGTGCCCGCAGGGGCCCCCGACTACGCCAGCTGAGCCCGGCGCGCATCGCCGGGACGGCCGGTCACCGGGGTCCCTGGGCGGGCCAGCGCGTTTCGCGCACGCTTTCCGGATCTTCACCGCCCGCGCACTAGACTGCGGGCGTCCCACGCCGACCGGAGTCGATCACACAGCCATGTCTGCACCCAACAAGTCCTACGATCCCGTCGAGGTGTCCGCGTTGCAGCCGGAAGAGCTCGAACGGGCCCGCGACGAGGCCCTCGCGGCCATCGCCGCCGCGGCCGATCTCGACGACCTGAAGCGGGTCCGCCTGGCGCACGCCGGCGACCGCTCGCCGCTGGCCCTCGCCAACCGCGAGATCGGCGCGCTGCCGCCCGCGGCCCGCGCCGACGCGGGCAAGCGCATCGGCGCCGCCCGCGGCGCCGTCGCCCAGGCGCTCAAGGAGCGCCAGGGCGAGCTGGAGGACGAGCGCGACCAGCGCGTCCTCGTCGAGGAGACCGTCGACGTCACCCTGCCGTGGGACCGCGCCCCGCGCGGCGCCCGGCACCCGCTGACCACCATGCAGGAGCGGATGGCGGACGTGTTCGTCTCGCTCGGCTTCGAGGTCTCCGAGGGCCCCGAGGTCGAGGCGGAGTGGTTCAACTTCGACGCCCTCAACTTCCTGCCCGACCACCCCGCGCGGACGATGCAGGACACGTTCTTCGTGGGGTCGGAGGGGTCCGGCCTGGTGATGCGGACGCACACCTCGCCGATGCAGATCCGGTCGCTGCTGTCGCGCGAGCTGCCGGTGTACGTGGTCGCGCCGGGACGCACGTTCCGCACCGACGAGCTGGACGCCACGCACAGCCCCGTCTTCCACCAGCTGGAGGGCCTCGCCGTCGACGAGGGCCTCACCATGGCCGACCTGCGCGGCGGCATCGACGCGTTCGTGTCCGGCATGTTCGGCGAGGGGCTGAAGACGCGGTTCCGGCCGTCGTACTTCCCGTTCACCGAGCCGTCCGGCGAGGTCGACATGCAGTGCTTCGTGTGCCGCGGCGCGTCCGCGGAGCCGGGCGGCGCCCCGTGCCGGACGTGCGCCTCGGAGGGCTGGATCGAGCTCGGCGGCTGCGGCATGGTCAACCCGCGGGTGCTGGTCGCCTGCGGTGTCGACCCGGACCGCTACAGCGGCTGGGCGTTCGGGCTCGGCGTCGACCGGGCGCTGATGTTCCGGCACGGCGTGGAGGACATGTACGACATGGTGGAGGGCGACGTCCGGTTCACCCTCCCGTTCGGGATGGAGATCTGATGCGGGCCCCGCTTTCCTGGGTGCGCGAGTACGCCGAGCTTCCGGCCGGTGTCACGGGACGCGCGCTGGCCGCCGAGCTGATCGCGGCGGGCCTGGAGGTCGAGACCGTCGAGCAGGCCGGTGCCGACATCACCGGCCCGCTCGTCGTCGGCGAGGTCCTCGCGTTCGAGGACCTGACCGAGTTCAAGAAGCCGATCCGGTACTGCCAGGTGAACGTCGGCAAGGCCAATGGCACCGGCGAGCCGCAGAACATCATCTGCGGCGCCACGAACTTCGCGGTCGGCGACCACGTCGTCGTGATCCTGCCGGGCGGCGTGCTGCCCGGCGGGTTCGAGATCGGCGCCCGCAAGACCTACGGCCGGGTGTCGGAGGGCATGATCTGCTCGGTCGCGGAGCTGGGCATCGGCGACGACCACGGTGGCATCCTCGTCCTGCCGCCCGACACGCCCGTCGGCGCCGACGCCGTCGAGCTGCTCGGGCTGCGCGACGACGTCCTCGACATCGCCGTCACGCCCGACCGCGGCTACGCCCTGTCGATCCGCGGCATCGCCCGCGAGGCCGCGACCGCCTACGGCGTCCCGTTCAAGGACCCGGCGCACGTAAACCTGCCGCCAAGGAGAGGGTCGAGCGGAGCTCGTCCTTTGAATGGTGGTGGGCGGGGGCTGGAGGACGGTGGGGAGTCGTATCCGGCGAGCATCGCCGACCCGACCGCGTGCGACCGGTTCGTGCTGCGGGAGGTGCGCGGCTTCGACCCGGACGCGCAGACCCCGACGTGGATGCGGGTCCGCCTGCACCGCGCCGGGATGCGCCCGGTGTCGCTGGCCGTCGACATCACCAACTACCTGATGCTGGAGCTCGGGCAGCCGCTGCACGCGTTCGACCGGGGCAAGCTCACCGGCCCGATCGTGGTGCGCCGCGCCGCCCCCGGCGAGAAGCTGGAGACGCTCGACCACGTCAGGCGGACCCTCGACCCGGAGGACATCCTCATCACCGACGAGTCGGGCCCGATCTCCATGGCGGGCACGATGGGCGGGCTCGCGACCGAGATCGACGAGCGGTCCTCCGACATGGTCATCGAGGCCGCGCACTTCGACGACATCGGCACCGCGCGGATGAGCCGCCGGCACCGGCTGCACAGCGAGGCGTCCTACCGGTTCGAGCGCGGCGTCGACCGCGAGCTGCCGCTGTACGCCTCCTACCGGGCGGTGCGGATGCTCGCCGAGCTCGGCGGTGCGGAGGTCATGCCCGGCGTCACGCACGCCGAGGCGCCGGTCGAGCGGGTCACGGTCACCATCGCCGCCGATCACCCCGACAAGGTGGCGGGCGTGACCTACGGGCGCGACACGGTCGTGAAGCGGCTGGAGCAGGTCGGCTGCACCGTCGAAGGGGACGACGTCCTCACGGTGACGCCGCCGTCGTGGCGTCCCGACCTCACCGACCCGAACGACCTCGCCGAGGAGGTCATCCGGCTGGAGGGCTACGAGGACATCCCGGCGCGGCCCCCGCACCCGGTCAAGGGGAAGGGGCTGACCGTCCGGCAGCGGCTGCGCCGCCGCGTCGGCCGCGCGCTCGCCGGGGCCGGGTACGTCGAGGCGCTGGCGTTCCCGTTCGTCGGCGAGAAGGACTGGGACGCCCTGCACCTTCCGTCCGACGACCCGCGCCGCCGGACGCTGCGGCTGGCGAACCCGATGTCGGAGGAGGAGCCGCTGCTGCGGACCACGCTGCTGCCCGGCCTGCTCAAGGTCCTGGCGCTGAACGTGGGACGCGGCTTCGGCGACGTCGCCCTGTTCGAGATGGGCGTGGTGTTCCGGCCGCACCCGGACGCGCCGGAGCGGGCGCCGCGCCTCGCGGTCGACCGGGGCCCGACGGCCGACGAGCTGGCCGCGCTCCAGGCGGCGCTGCCCGATCAGCCGCACCGGGTCGCGGTCGTGCTGTCCGGCGACCGGGAGCCGTCCGGCTGGTGGGGCGGGGGACGCCCGGCGCTGTGGGCGGACGCCATCGAGGCCGCCCGCACCGTGGCGCGCGAGGTCGGCGTGGAGCTGACGGTGAAGGCCGACCAGCACGCGCCGTGGCATCCGGGCCGCTGCGCCGCGCTCTACGTGGGCGACACGCTCGTCGGGCACGCGGGCGAGCTGCACCCGCGCGTCACGAAGGCGTTCGGGGTCCCGGCGCGGTCGTGCGCGATGGAGCTGGAGCTGCGCCGCCTCGGCGACCCGGTGACCGTCCGCGCGCCGCACGTGTCGAGCTACCCCGTCGCGACGCAGGACGTGGCGCTGATCGTCGACGAGGCGGTGCCCGCCGCCGAGGTGGAGGCGGCGCTGCGCGAGGGCGCCGGGGAGCTGCTGGAGGCGATCCGGCTGTTCGACGTCTACACCGGCGAGCAGGCGGGGGAGGGCCGCAAGTCGCTGGCGTACGCGCTGCGGTTCCGCGCCCCGGACCGGACGCTCACCGCCGAGGAGACGTCACGGGCCCGCGCCGGCGCGGTCGCGTCCGCGTCGGAGCAGACCGGCGCCGTTCTCCGCGGCGCCTGACGGGCGAGATCGAGCGCGCGCCCCGGGGACGATGCCCCTGGGGCGCGCGTTCGCGTGTCAGCCCGCGTAGTCGAGGCTCCCGTCGCGGCGGCCGGCGGAGACGAGGCGCTCCATCGACAGGGCCGCCACCGCGTACCAGCACGCCCCGACCAGCGCTTCGAGCGCGACCAGGCCCATGATGTGGCCGAGGGGCGCGCCGTCGAGGATCGCGCGGATCGCCTCCAGGCCGTGCACCACGGGCAGCGCGTGCACCGCGATCCGCAGCGGCTCGGGCCACACGCCGACCGGGACGTTCACGCCCCCGAACGTCATCACGATCCCGTAGGCGAAGTTCAGCACCAGCCACTCGACACCGCGCAGCCGCAGCGCCAGGCCCGCCAGGGCGCACCCGTACCCGTAGCTGCTGACGATGATCAGCACGATCACCGGGATCGCGTACGCGGCGCGCGGCCACGGCAGCGGGACGCCGAGCAGCGGCGGCAGCACGAACCACGCGACGAGCGAGCTCACCAGGCCGGTCGCCGTCCACTGCAGCCCGCGGCCCAGATAGACGGGCAGGTGCCCGGACGGCGCGATCGCCAGCAGCGGCAGCGTCCCCATCGCCCGCTCCCCGGCCAGCGAGATCACCACGATCGTGGACTCCATGCACGCCAGCACCACGATGTTGCCGACCAGCACGTACCGCATGGTCTGCTCGTCGCCGACGTAGCCGCCCAGCAGGGCGTAGAACGTGGCCTGGCACAGCAGGCGGACGAGCCACCCGAACGTCCACGTCCGCCACGTGTAGACGGCGCCCAGTTCGGCGAACCCGAGGATCAGCGATTCCCGGACGATCCGCAGCACGCCCCTCATGCGAAACCGACCGTCCCCTTGCGGCGGGCCTGGTCGACGTAGCGGCGCGTCAGCCACAGCCCAGCCGCCATCGCCGCCGCGCCCAGCCCCAGGATCGCCGCGACCGGCCATCCCCAGCCGTGCGCGTCCCCGCGGGCGGTGTCGCGCAGCAGCTCCGCGCTCCACGACAGGAACACCACGCGGCTGAACGGGTGCAGCCAGCCGGGCAGCACGGCCACCGGGACGAGGATCCCGCCGAGGATGTAGAACGGGTAGCCGAGCGAGTTCTGCAGCACCTCGCGGGCCCGCGACATCACGAACACCGCCGAGATGAGCGTCGCGGTCCCGACGGTCGCCAGGCAGGTCGCCGCGACCGCGACCGCGAACGGCACCGGGTCGGCGACCGTCACCACAGTCCCGAACGCCAGCGCCGCGACCAGCCACGACTCCGCGAACGCCGCCGCGCCCACCAGCACCACGGTGGCGACGCGTCCGGCGACGACCAGGCCCAGCGGGACGGGCGCCGCGATCATGGGGGAGAACCGCCCGGCCCAGCGGTCCTCGGTGACGACGCGTCCGGCGTAGTCGAGCGCCGCCACCCACAGCCCGATCAGGCCCGGCGCGAGGACGGCGTTCACGACGACGTCCGGGCGGTCCTCCGTCACCGCCAGCGCGAGCATCGTCGTCGTCTGCATGGGCGCGATCAGCAGGATGAGGGCGTGCTCCGGCCTCCGCCGCGACAGCGCGACCTGGAGCAGCACCGCCCGCCACGTCACGCGCAGCATCGCCCGCGCGCCGCTCATACCCGCATCCCCCGGTCGCCGACCGCGCGCAGGTAGACCTCTTCGAGCGTCGGACGGCCGCGCCGCGCGCTGAGCACGTCGCGGTCCACGAGCCAGGCGAGGACGCGGCGGGTGCCGTCCCGGTCGGCGGTGTGGACGCGCCACTGCCCGGGCGCACCGTCGCGCCGCTCCACATCGGTCACGCCGGGCAGCACCGCGACGGCCTCCGCGAGCGCCGGGTCCGGGTCGGTGTAGTCGACGCATTCGCGGTCGCCGAGGAACCGCCCGGCCTTCGCGGGCTCGCCGGTGAGCAGCATCCGGCCGCGGTCGATCAGCGTGACCCGGTCGCACAGCGCCGTCGCCTCGTCCATGTCATGGGTGGCGAGCAGGAACGTGCGCCCCTCGTCGCGCAGGTCGAGGACGAGCCGCCGGAACGCCGCGGCGGCGACCGGGTCGAGACCGGAGGTCGGCTCGTCGAGGAACAGCAGCCGCGGCTCGTGCAGCAGCCCGCGCGCCAGGTGGAGCCGCTGCCGCATCCCGCGCGAGAACCTCTCGACGGGGTCGTCGGCCCGGTCGGCGAGGCCCACCCGCTCCAGCAGCGCGCCGGAGCGGTCCCGGACCGTCCGGGCGTCGAGCTTGTAGAGGGCGCCCCAGAACAGCAGGTTGCGGCGCGCGGTCAGCCGGTCGTAGAGGCCCCGGTCGCCGCCAAGGACGAGCCCGACCAGCGCCCGGACGTCCCGCGTCGCGGACACGACGTCATGGCCGAGGACGCTCGCCGACCCGGCGGACGGCAGCAGCACCGTGGAGAGGATCTTGACGAGGGTGGTCTTGCCCGCGCCGTTCGGCCCGAGCAGCCCGTGGATCTCGTTCTGGTCGACGGTCAGGGACAGGTCGTCCAGCGCGACGACGTCGTCCCGGCGCCTGCGCGCGTAGACGCGGCGCAGGCCGGAGGTGCGGACGGCGGCTTCCATGCCACCACCGTTCAGCTAAGGCACGCCGCGCGGCCATAAGACGGCGGCTTATCGAGGGCGGCCCGGGACCTAAGCCAGCCCCCGGTCGCGGGCCGCCGCGGCGGCCTCGCCGCGCGAGGACACGCCGAACTTGGCGAGGATGCGCGAGACGTGCACGCTCGCGGTCTTGGGGGAGATGAACAGCTCGTCGGCGATCTCCCGGTTGGAGCGGCCGCGCGCCAGCAGCCGCAGCACCTGTGACTCGCGGGCGGTGAGCGGGCCGCCGTCCGGTCCGGCGAGGCCCGCGCGGCGGGCGCGCTCGGAGATCTCCCGGGCCAGCGGCGCGGCGCCGAGCCGGGCGGCGATCCCGGCGGCGCGCTCGAGGCGCGCACGGGCGGACGCGCGGTCCCCGGCGGACAGGTCGGCGCACGCGCCGGAGAACAGCGCCCGCGCCAGGGGATGGGGCTGAGCCATTCCCTCCCACGCGGCGATCACGGCGTCCCACGCGGCAGGGCCGCCGGTCAGCGCGGTCACGGCCGCCGCGTGCGCCCGCGCCACGGGCGTCGCGGCGGGCAGCCGCGCGGCGAGCGCCGCGATCTCGGCCAGCCGGGGGCCTCCGGCGTACGCGGCGGCCTCCAGCAGCGGCCACAGGTGGCAGGGCTGCACGGTCAGCCGGGGATGGCGCAGGACGGCGTCCACCGTGGCACGCGCGGCCGGGCGGTCGTCCTCCGCCAGCCGCCACTCGATGATCATCTGGGCGAGCGGCAGCGTCGTCTGCGGGAACCCGGCGTCGAGCGGGACGGCGAGCGCCTCCGGGTCGGGCGCGGGCCCGTGCCCCCGGGCGGCCAGCAGGGCGGTCCGCCAGATCATCATCTGCAGCCGGAACGCGGGCGCGTGATGCCGGTCCAGGCGTTCCTGGAGCGTCCCGGCGGCCTCCTCAAAGCGGCCGAGCCGGTAGAGCGCCTCGACCTGGTTGACGGCCAGTGGGAGCCCCGAGCTGTGCGCGAGCCCGGAGTCCTCCGCGACGGCGAGCCCCTCCACCGCCAGCGCCAGCGCGCTCTCGGCGCGGCCCATGCTCAGATGGCAGTGCGCCAGCGTGTTCAGCACGGGGACGAGCTCCCCGGGGCCGGGGCCGGGGCCGGCGTGCCGGAGCCGTTCCAGCGCCGACGTGTCGCCGGAGCCGTCCCGCGCCGCGGCCGCGGCGGCGGTGATCTCCAGGTGGGGGACGGCCGGATGGCCCCCGGCCGCGCGGGCGAGCCGCAGCCCCTCGCGGGCGAGGCGCTCGCCCTCGTCCATCTCGCCGTAGACGAGCAGCCGGCCGCTCACCCGCGCGAGGACGGGCACGCGGACCGGGCCGGTGGCGAGCCGCTCGGCCGCCCACAGGTCGTCCAGCTCGTCCTCCGCGCCCGCGAAGCCGCGCATCATCGCCCGGACCGTCAGCCGCCACGCGGTCCGGTCCGGGTCGCCCTCGCCGGTCTCGTCCAGCGCCCGCTGGATGAGGGGCAGGCCCCGTTCCGGGTCGCCGATCGAGCCCGCGGCCTCCGCCGCCGCCTCCAGCACCCGGTCATGGGGCAGGCCGGTGAGGGCGGCGGCGTCGGGCACCCGGTCCCACAGGTCGAGGACGCGTTCCAGCAGCGACAGCCGCTCGGCGTGCGCGGCAGCCGCGTGGCGCTCCCGGGCGGCCCGCCACGCCGCGGCCAGGGCCCGGGCGTGGTCGCCGCACCCCTGCCAGTGGACGGCCAGCGCGCTCGCGGGCGCGTCGCTGAGTTCCGGCGACCGCTCGATCGTCTCGGCGTAGCGGCGGTGGAGGGCGGAGCGTTCGCCGGGCAGCAGGTCCTCGTGGACGGCCTCGCGGATGAGCGCGTGCCGGAACGCGTAGCCGTCGCCGTCGGCGACCAGCAGCCCGTGGTCGGCGGCCGGGCGCAGCGCCGCGCTCAGACCGGGATCGGACAGGCCGGTCACGGCCGCCAGCAGGCCGTGCCCGACCCGGTCGCCGGAGGCGCTCGCCGCGCGCAGCGCCGCGCGGGCGGCCCCGGGCAGCCGCCGGACGCGGGCGAGCAGCAGCTCGCGCAGCGACCCGGGCACCGCCGGGCCCGCGCTCCCGACGAGCGCCTCGACGAACAGCGGGTTGCCGCCGCCGCGCGCGTGCACGTCCCGCACCAGGGCCGGGTCGGCGGCCCCGAGGATGCCGCGCACCTGGTCGGCGACCTCGGCGCGGGTCAGCGGCGGCAGGTCCAGCCGGGTCACGTGGGGGAGCCGGGCCAGATCGGCGAACAGCGGGCGGGTGCCGGGCTCCTCCGGACGGAAGGTCACCACCAGCAGAACCCCCGCCCGCGGCGGGTTCCGGAACAGGAAGGACAGCAGATCCCGCGTGGAGTGGTCGGCCCAGTGCGCGTCCTCCACCACCAGCGTGACCGGTTCGCCCGCGCCGAGCCGTTCGGCCAGCGCCAGGACGTGCTCGAACAGCCGCATCTGCCCGGTGCCGTCGTCCGGCGGGGGCTCGGCCGCCGTGAGCCCCGGCATCAGCCGCGCGAGCTCCGGCAGCGCGGCCGAGGGCATCAGCGAGGCGACGGCGTCCCGGCCGAGGCGCCGCAGGATCGCGGTGAACGGCGCGTACGGCAGGCTCGCGGCGCCGAGATCGAGGCAGGCCCCGGTCAGCGCGCGGGCGTCCCGCGCGAACTCGGCGACGAGGCGCGTCTTGCCGCCGCCCGCCTCCCCGCCGACGAGCACGGCGGCGGGCTCGCCCCCGCGGGCGCGCGCGTGCGCGGCGCGTAACGCGGCGAGCTCGGCGGCGCGCCCGGCGAACACGGGACTGACGGATGCCACCGGCCCAGGATGCCGCATTTGTATCGCGGCGAGGCATCGAGTATTCTCGTCGCCGTCACATCGCCGCCCGGCAGGGGAGTCCATTGAGGATCTGAGGTCCGACACCGCGCACCGGCCGTCCATCGGCCCGCGCACGTGACCTCAGTACGGACTCCCGTCTCGCCGGGCTTTTCCATGCCCGCCGGCGCGTCGCGCGTTCCGCGGTGTCTCCATGCGTCCCGCACCTGCTCATCACCATGGAGACCGCCCCATGTCATTCGCCATCGTCTGCTCTGACCTGTCGTTCGCCTGGCCGGATGGCACGCCCGTCCTGGACGGCCTGGACATCGCGTTCGGCACCGGCCGGACGGGCCTGATCGGCGTCAACGGCTCCGGCAAGTCCACCCTGCTGAAGATCATCGCCGGTGAGCTGCGGCCCGCGTCCGGCACCGTCGCCGCCGAGGGGGAGATCGGCTACCTGCCGCAGAACCTCGTCCTGGACGACGCCGCGGCCGTCGCGGACCTGCTCGGCATCGCCGAGGCCCTCGCCGCGCTGCACGCCATCGAGCGCGGCGAGGCCACGGAGGAGAACTTCGCCGCCGTCGGGGACGACTGGGACGTCGAGGAACGCGCCCGCGCCGAACTCGACCGGCTCGGCCTCGACCACCTGGGCCTCGACCGGACCGTCCGGACGCTGTCCGGCGGCGAGGCCGTGATGGTCGCGCTCGCCGCGAGGTTCCTCGCCCGCCCCGACGTCCTGCTGCTGGACGAGCCGACCAACAACCTCGACCTGGACGCCCGACACCGCCTGTACGACGCGATCGCGTCCTGGACGGGCGTGCTCGTCGTCGTCAGCCACGACCGGGAGCTGCTCGACCGGGTCGACGAGATCGCCGACCTGCGCGACGGCGCCGTCCGGACGTTCGGCGGGAACCTGTCCGCCTACGAGGAGCTGCTCGCGGTCGAGCAGGAGGCCGCCGAGCGGACGGTCCGCGCCGCCGAGACCGACGTCCGCCGCCAGAAACGCGACCTGCGGGAGGCGCACGTCAAGCTGGCCCGCCGCAGGCGCTACGGCGCCAAGATGGAGGCGAGCAAGCGCGAACCGAAGATCGTGATGGGGGAGCGCAAGCGGCAGGCGCAGGTGTCGGCGGGCAAGCACCGCATCATGCACGAGGAGCGCCTCGCGGGCGCCCGCGACCGGCTCACCGAGGCCGAGGAGGCGCTCCGCGACGACGCCGAGATCCGCGTCAAGCTGCCCGCCACCCGCGTCCCCGCCGGGCGGACCGTCGCGGCCGTGACGGGCCTCACCGCGCCCGAACCCGAGGTCGGCACCCTCGCCGAGCTGATCCTCCAGGGCCCGGAGCGGATCGCGCTGACCGGCCCGAACGGCTCGGGCAAGACCACGTTCCTGCGGACGCTGCTGGGCGAGCGCGTCCCCGAAGGAGTCGCGGTCAACCTCGCCGTGGACGGCGTCCGGTATTTGCCGCAGCGCCTCGACGTCCTCGACGACCACCTCACCGTCATCGACAACGTCCGCCTGCGGGCGCCGTCGGCGAAGCCGTCCGAGATCAGGGCGGGCCTGGCACGGTTCCTGTTCCGCGGCGCGCGCGCCGAGCAGCCCGCGGGGACGCTCTCGGGCGGCGAGCGCTTCCGCGCCGTCCTCGCGTCGCTGCTGCTCGCCGAGCCCGCCCCGCAGCTGCTCCTGCTGGACGAGCCGACGAACAACCTCGACATGGCGAGCGCCGCGCAACTGTCCCAGGCCCTGGCCGCCTACCAGGGCGCCCTGATCGTGGTCAGCCACGACGTCCCGTTCCTGCGGACCCTGGACATCACCCGCTGGCTCCGCATGGACCGCGCAACGGGCCTGACCGAGATCGACCCGATGTAGAACACCCACGTGGAGGAGACCTCGCACGACCCGCCGACGCAGGCGACCGGAGCGACGCCACGCAACCCGCACGGGCACGCCAGACCGCAACGGCGGCGTGAGGATCGCCTGCGTCGCGACGGGGGTTCCAGGGGGTCGACCCCTGGGGACTACGTGAGGACGCGTTTGGTGAAGGTGCGCATCGATGCCCAGGTCAGCAGGATCGTCCCGCCCAGGATGGCAAGCAGGAACGCCCACGCGGGCATGTGCGGGACGTCGGGTGTCAGCGCGCTGCGCAGGCCCTCGCTGACGTACACCAGCGGGTTGAACAGGCTGACGATCTGCAGCCAGCGGATGTCGTCCAGCGCCGACCACGGGTAGTACACGCAGCCCAGCATGGTCATCGGCAGCAGCACCATCGCGAACAGGACCTGGACCTTCTGCGGGTTCATCAGCGTGCCCAGCAGCAGCCCGCCCGCGGCCGACAGCAGCGACCCGGCGACCATCACCAGGATGAGGACGGGCCAGTTGTCCACGTGCACCTCGGGCGCCTGGCCCTCGGCGTGGATGAGCAGTACGGCGGGGAACACCAGCAGCCCGCCGATGAGGCCCTGCGTCGCCGCGGCGATGATCTTCTGGGCGGCCAGCAGCGGGATCGGCACCGGGGCCAGCGCCCGGTCGGTGATCGACTTCTGCCAGTTCAGCTCCATCATCAGCGGGAAGATCACCGCCATCATCGCCTGCATGATGATGGACGAGCCGACCAGCCCGGGGACGAGGATCGTGGAGAACGTCGGCCCGCCGGGCCCGCCCGCCATCGCGCCGCCGCCGAGCTTCGGCAGGACGTAGGCGAACACGAACACGAACATCACCGGCTGCACCAGCACCCGCGTGAACGTGGACACGAAGTTCTTGCGCATGACGCGCCCCTCGCGGGCCATCATCGCGGCGAACGTGCGGGGCAGCGTCGCCCGCGCGGGCGGCGGCGGCGCGAGAACGGCGGGCGTGGCGGCCGCCGGGGCGGCGGAGGCGCTCATTCGCGGTACTCCCTTCCGGTGAGGGTGAGGAAGACGGTCTCCAGGCTGGGGCGGAGCTGGGTGGCGTCGGTGACGCCGACACCGGCGCGGGAGCCGATCGTGACCAGCTCGCCGAGGAGGCCGTCGGGGTCGGCGGCGAAGACGCGGACCTGGCCGTCGTTGACCTCGACCCTGCCGATGCCGTCCCGGTCGGCGAGGGCGTGGATGCCGTCCGGCGCGGCGGCGTCGTAGGTGACGGTGATGACGGTGTCGGCGCCCGTGCTGGACTTCAGCTCGTCCACCGTGCCGCTGGCGAGGACCCTGCCGTGGTCGACGACCGCGACCCGGTCGCAGAGCGCCTCGGCCTCCTCCATGTAGTGGGTGGTGAGCAGGATGGTCTGCCCGGCGGCCTGGAGGCCGCGCAGCACCTCCCACAGGTTGGTGCGGGTCTGCGGGTCGAGCCCGGCGGTCGGCTCGTCCAGGAACAGCACCTCGGGGCCGTGCATGAGGGCCCGGCAGATCATGACCCGCTTGGCCTGCCCGCCGGATATCTCGAACGGGTTGCCGCCGCGCTGCTCGGTCAGCCCGAACAGTTCCAGCAGCTCGCCCGCGCGCCTGCGGGCGTCGCGGGCGCCGAGGCCGAAGTAGCGGCCGCGGAACTCCAGGTTCTCGGCGACGGTCAGGTCGCTGTCGAGGGTGTTGTTCTGCGACACGACGCCGATGCGGCGCTTGATCTCGACGGCGTCCCGCACCACGTCGAGGCCGCACACGCGGGCGGTGCCGCCGGTCGGCACGACGAGGGTGGTGAGCATCCCGATGGTGGTCGACTTGCCCGCGCCGTTCGGGCCGAGCAGCCCGAAGAACTCGCCGCGCGGGACGTCCAGGTCGATGCCCCGCACGGCGGGCACCTCGGGCCGCGGCCCGGACGCCGGATAGGTCTTCTTGAGGCCGACCGTCCTGACGGCGGCTTCTGGGGGTTCGGTCACGCGCCGCCTCCCTTCGCTTCTTCGCTGTGAGAGCCGTGTGAATCGTCCTCTTCGGCCGGGAAGTCCTCGAACCGTTTGATGAGGCCGACGAGGAACCGCCGGACGGCGGCCTCGTCGCCCTCGTCCAGCACGTCGTAGACGCGCGCGAGGTCGCGCCCGATGAGCTGCGACTTCTCCGCGACCAGCCGCCGGCCCGAGTCGGTGATGCGCAGCATCACCCCGCGCCGGTCGCGGTACGACCGCTCGCGCCGGACGTGCCCGTTGCGCTCCAGCGTGTCGACGACGGAGGTGACGGTCGCGGGGGTGACGAGCAGCCGCTTGGCGACCTCGCCGGGGCGCAGCCCGTCCTCGACGACCAGCAGCCGGAGCACGAAGAATCCGGCCGGGGTCATGCCGTGCTTCTCGATGACCCGCGAGACCACCGGCTGGGCCAGCCGTGACGCCAGGCCGAAGAGCCTGCCGATCGGCCATTCCTCCAAGGGGCGGACCTGCAGATCGGCGAAGCCGAGGTTCTCCATGGCCGTGATGTTAGAGCCCTGATGGTTAGAGGGCAAATCTTTAGGCAGCTAAATACACGGTGGCGCTCGTCTCAGTCGGCCGGGCCGAGCCGATCCGGCTTTGAATAGTCATCCAGCGTCATGCATACTCTTGCTCATGGGAATCCGGACGGCGGTCGCCGGCGCCAGCGGCTACGCGGGCGGCGAGCTGCTGCGCATCCTGGCGGGACATCCAGAGTTCGAGATCGGCGCGCTGACGGCGGGCGCCAACGCCGGCACCGAGCTGGGCGCGCACCAGCCCCACCTGCGATCCCTGGCCGGACGCGTCCTCGCCGAGACGACCCCGGAGACGCTGTCCGGCCACGACGTCGTGTTCCTGGCGCTGCCGCACGGCCAGTCCGGCCCGCTCGCCGCGCAGCTCGGCGAGGACGTCCTGGTCATCGACTGCGGTGCCGACCACCGGCTCACCGACGCGGCCGACTGGGAGCGGTTCTACGGAACGTCCCACGCGGGCGCCTGGCCCTACGGCCTGCCCGAGCTGCCCGGGCAGCGGGACGCGCTGCGCGGCGCCCGGCGCGTCGCCGTCCCCGGCTGCTACCCGACCGCCGTCACGCTCGCGCTGTTCCCGGCGTTCGCCGCCGGGCTCGCCGAACCCGACGTCGTCGTGGTCGCCGCGTCCGGCACCTCCGGCGCGGGACGGGCCCTCAAACCGCACCTGCTGGGCAGCGAGGTGATGGGCTCGGTGTCCGCCTACGCCGTCGGCGGCACGCATAGGCATACACCGGAGATGGTCCAGAACCTCAGCGCCGTCGCGGGCGAACCGGTCACGGTCTCCTTCACGCCGACGCTCGCGCCGATGAGCCGCGGCATCCTCGCCACCTGCACGGCCAAGGCCCGTCCCGGCGTCACCGCCGCCGCCCTGCGGGGCGCCTACGCGAAGGCGTACGGCGGAGAGCCGTTCCTCGGCCTGCTGCCGGACGGCCAGTGGCCCGCCACGTCCATGACGCTCGGCGCCAACACCGCGCTCGTCCAGGTCGCGCTGGACGAGTCCGCCGGACGCGTCGTCGCCGTAGCCGCCGTCGACAACCTCGCCAAGGGCACCGCGGGCGGCGCCGTGCAGAGCGCCAACCTCGCCCTCGGCCTCCCCGAAGAACTCGGCCTGACCACGATCGGAGTGTCCCCTTGAGCGTCACCGCACCCCGGGGCTTCCGCGCCGCCGGCGTCGTCGCGGGGCTGAAGCCCAGCGGCAACCGCGACCTGGCCCTCGTCGTCAACGACGGGCCGTCCCGCGCGGCCGCCGGCGTCTTCACCCGCAACCGCGTGAAGGCGGCGCCCGTCCTGTGGTCGGAGCAGGTCCTCAAGGGCGGGCGCGTCCACGCCGTCGTCCTGAACGCGGGCGGCGCCAACGCCTGCACGGGCGCGCCCGGCTTCCGGGACACGCACGCCACGGCCGAGAGGGTCGCCGAGGTCCTGGACGACTCCGCCGGCGAGGTCGCCGTCTGCTCCACCGGCCTGATCGGCGAGCGGCTCCCGATGGACCTGCTGCTCCCCGGCGTCGACAAGGCCGCCGCGGAGCTGTCGCGCGGCGACGGCGGGCTCGCCGCCGCCGACGCGATCCGGACCACCGACACCGTCGCGAAGATCTCCTTCCGGCCGGGCGCGGGCGGCTACATGATCGGCGCGATGGCGAAGGGCGCGGGCATGCTCGCCCCGTCCCTGGCGACCATGCTCAGCGTGATCACCACCGACGCCGACCTGCCCGCCGACGTGCTGGACCGGGCGCTGCGCGCGGCCACCGGCGCCACCCTCGACCGGCTCGACTCCGACGGCTGCATGTCCACCAACGACACGGTGCTGCTGCTGGCGTCCGGCGCGTCCGGGGTCGTCCCGGGCGAGGAGGAGTTCACCGCGCTGCTCACCGACGTGTGCGCCGACCTGACCCGGCAGCTGCTCGTGGACGCCGAGGGCGCCTCCAAGGCGATCGCGATCGAGGTCGTCGGCGCCGCGTCCACCGATGACGCGGTCACCGTCGGGCGCTCCATCGCCCGCAACAACCTCCTCAAGTGCGCCATCCACGGCGAGGACCCGAACTGGGGCCGGGTGCTCTCGGCGGTCGGCACCACCGACGCGGTGTTCGAGCCCGACGAGCTGAACGTCGCGATCAACGGCGTGTGGGTGTGCCGGAACGGCTCGTTCGGCGACGACCGCGACAAGGTCGACCTGCGCCCCCGCGACGTGACGATCACCGTCGACCTGTCGGCGGGCCCGCACAGCGCGACCGTCTGGACGACCGACCTCACGGCCGACTACGTCCACGAGAACTCTGCGTACTCCACATGAGCGCGGTCACCTCGGGCGCGGAGCTGCGCCAGAACCGGGTGGGCGTCATGGCCAAGGCCGAGACGCTGATCAAGGCGCTGCCGTGGCTGGAGCGGTTCCACGGCACCACCGTCGTGATCAAGTACGGCGGGCACGCGATGACCGACGAGGAGCTGCGCCACTCCTTCGCCGAGGACGTCGTGTTCCTGCGCTACGCCGGGCTGAAGCCGGTGATCGTGCACGGCGGCGGCCCGCAGATCAACGCGGCGCTCGCCCGCAACGGCATCGACTCGACGTTCACCGCCGGGCTGCGCGTGACGACGCCGGAGGCGATGGAGGTCGTCCGGATGGTGCTCACCGGGCAGGTGCAGCGCGACGTCGTCGGCCTGATCAACCGGCACGGCCCGTTCGCGCTCGGCATGTCCGGCGAGGACGCGCACCTGTTCACCGCCGAGCGCAAGCACGCGGTCGTGGACGGCGAGCCCGTCGACATCGGCCAGGTCGGCGAGATCGTCGAGGTGCAGGTCGGGGCCGTCCGGGCGCTGCTGGACGACGGCCGCATCCCGGTGATCTCCAGCATCGCGCGCGGCGACGACGGCGAGGTCTACAACGTCAACGCCGACACCGCCGCCGCCGCGCTCGCCGTCGCGCTGGACGCCGCCAAGCTCGTCGTCCTCACCGACGTCGACGGCCTGTACGCCGACTGGCCCGACAGCGACGACGTGATCGACAGCCTCACCACCGACGAGCTGGCCGTCCTGCTGCCGGACCTGTCCGCCGGGATGGTCCCGAAGATGGAGGCGTGCCTGACGGCCGTGCGCGGCGGCGTCCCGCAGGCCCACGTGCTGGACGGGCGCGTCCTGCACTCCCTCCTCCTGGAGATCTTCACCGACGAAGGGATCGGAACGATGGTGCTCCCCAGCCCCCCGGGCCCGAAGCAGGCAAAGGCATGAGCGACCTCAGGGAACGGTTCGAGGCCGCGTTCATGCCGAACTACGGCGTCCCGCCGCTGCCGCTCGCGCGCGGCGAGGGCTGCCGGGTGTGGGACGCCGAGGGCCGCGAGTACCTCGACCTGATCGCCGGGATCGCGGTCACCTCCCTCGGGCACGGCCACCCGGCCCTCGTCGAGGCGGTGTCGTCGCAGGTCGCGACGCTGGCGCACACGTCCAACCTGTTCCTGCACGAGCCGGAGGTGCTGCTCGCCGAGCGGCTCCGCGAGCTGCTCGGCGGCGACGGGAAGGTGTTCCTCAGCAACAGCGGCACCGAGGCGAACGAGTGCGCGCTGAAACTCGCCATCAAGTACGGGAAGGCCAACGGCCGCTCGTACTTCGTCGCGGCCGAGAACGGCTTCCACGGCCGCAGCATGGGCGCCCTGTCGCTGACCGGGAAGGCGGCGATCCGGGAGCCGTTCGGGCCGTACGGCATCGACGTCCGGTTCGTCCCCTACGGTGACGCCGGCGCGCTCAAGGCCGCCGTAAACGAGAACTGCGCCGCCGTGTTCCTGGAGCCCACGCAGGGCGAGGCCGGGGTCGTCCCGCCGCCCGACGGGTACTTCGCCGCCGCCCGCGCCGTCTGCGACGCGACCGGCGCGCTGTTCGTCGCCGACGAGATCCAGTCCGCGATCGGCCGGACGGGCACCTGGTTCGCGTTCCAGCACGAGGACGCCGAACCCGACATCCTGACCCTGGCGAAGGGCCTCGGCGGCGGCCTGCCGATCGGCGCGTGCGTCGCGTTCGGCCCGCACGGCCGCCTGTTCGCGAAGGGCGACCACGGCAGCACCTTCGGCGGCAACCCCGTGAGCGCCGCCGCCGCGCTCGCCGTCCTCACCACGATCGAGAAGGACGGCCTGCTCGCCAACGCCGCCTCGGTGGGGGAGATCCTGGCCGGCGGCCTCCGCGCCATCGACCACCCCCTGCTCGGCGGCGTCCGGGGCCGCGGGCTGTGGCGCGCCGCCGTCCTCACCGGCCCGCACGCGCCCGCCGCCGAGGCCGCCGCCCGCGACGCCGGCTTCCTGATCAACGCGGTCGCGCCGGACGCCCTGCGCATCGCCCCGCCGCTCGTCCTCACCGCCGGGCAGGCGCGGTCGTTCACCGCCGCCTTCCCCGCGATCCTCGAC
>NZ_SMJX01000014.1 GCF_004348535.1 Actinomadura sp. KC216 | reverse complement strand
GCGCTGGAGCTGGCGCGCAACGGGCATGAGATCCGGTTGTTCGAGCGGCTCGACCGGCTCGGCGGGAAGCTGGCCGGGCACGAGCGGGAGGGTTCGTGTTTTCGCTCGGCCCGTCGCTGCTCACCATGCCGGAGCTGTTCAGGAACCTGGGGGTCGGCTGCGCGATGGTGGAGCCGAAGGAGTTGTGCCGCTACCGCTTCGCAGATGGGTCGTGGCTGCGCGCGTTCCGCGATCCGGGCCGGATGGAGGAGCAGGTGGAGTTGCTGGCCCCGGGACCGGGGGCGGCGTGGCTGGCCTTCTATGGCTGGGCGCGGGAGTGCCTGGCGGCGTCGCGGCGGACGTTCTTCGCCGGGCCGCTGGGCCGTCCGCCCGAGCAGGCCCGGATCGGTGACCTCCTCGCCGTCGTGCCGGGCCGGACGCTGGACGGGTTGGCGCGGCGCTACATCTAGGAAGAACACCCGCTCCAAGTCCGCCTGAGGCGGCGGCCCCGCGAACCGCCCGTACGCCGCCGCCTCGTCATCGGTCAAGGACTCCACCGGCATGGCCCGCAAAGTCCTGGTCACCGCTCTGCCGTGGATCAACACAGGATCCACCGGACAGGCGCTAGCACTCACGGAGCGAGTAGGGGTTCAGGCCGCCGCCCCACAGCCACGCGTGCCCCTCCCAGCCGTACCGGATCTTGACCCAGTCCGACCTGGTCCGGCCCCAGGCGGTCATCTGTGCGCCGTCGGTGATATGGCACAGGGCGCTGGCCTGCGCGGGCGGCATGATCGAGCCGAGGATCCTGCCGGGCGGGATGCCCGGAGCCCCGGATCGACCCGGATGTGCAGGGGCCTGGCCCAGTCACCGACGGTGACCCGGTCCGCGCGGAGGCGGGCAGGGGAGTCGGCGATCGCGGCCGAGGTCGGCACCACGGCCAGCAGCGCCAGCGTCGCGACCATCCCGGCCCCGGTTCGATAGGGGTTCATCGGCCCTCCTCGCGGGCTTGGCAATCGTTCCGGACAGTCGTGGCGCTTGTGGCGCGGTCGGTTTTGCTTCTGCACCCGCCGACGCACGGGGGCAGGATCTCGTGGGGGGTTGAGCCCGTGGTCCCATAGCCAGGCGCCGCCGCCCCTGAGCTTGACCAGATCGAGCCGGTCCTGCCGTTGAAGGCGGTTATTTCGGCGCCCTCGGTCGTGCAGATGGCTATTGCGGCGGCCCCGGACCGCATCGTGCCGATTATCTTGCCCGGATAGCCGCCCGGCCAGCCCGGACTGTCCCGGACGTGCAGGTAGGGTTGCGCCCACTGCGCGACCACGACGCGGACGCCCTGCCGGGCCGATGGCGACGCGCCGGGCGGGACGCTCCCGGCTGGTGCCTCCGCTGGGGCCGACCGGCTCACCGAGCCGCCGCCGACGGCGGAGGCAGCTTGGCCGCTCGCGTCCAACGGGACCGCCGCGAGCAGACCCAGCGCCGTTATGGACGCTGCCCTGGTCAACGAGCGTTGTTTCCTCATATGCACTCCTGTCTCGAAGGTGGCTCTCCGGCCACTGCGCAGCCCATCCACATCGGAACGACCAGCTCCTCAACGTGACTGGCCCATTCGGTTGCTGCTCAAGGCGCGAGTCTTGACTACACCTCGAAGTCGATCAAATGCGTGGCGTAAACTAGCCATTGGTTGAGGGAGGAACCAACGAGCCAGGCCCTCCGCCGCCGGGGCTGGACGAAAGGGCATGAGATGCCGAAGCCGAACGTTCCCGAGCTACGACGGACGCAGGTGCGCGAAGCGGTCGGCCAGGCATTGGAGGAATCGGCGTACTACTCGGCGCGGGGGGTCCGCCCGCCGGCCCAGCGCGTGGACGCACCCAAGGTGGGGCCAATAGTGGCCCGGCTGTCAGATGCGGCCCGGAACGAACTGCTGACCTTCGACGATCCATCGGGCTGCCTTGACCAGGGTGTGCCCGAGCGGATGCTTCTGCACGCGGCCGGTTGCGTTCGCCGGACGGTCGCGCAGATCCCCACCGTCCGCCAGATCACCTCTCCGCAGGGACTGGCCAGGGACGCCGGCCTTGGAACCATCCAATGGAACGACGGCGGGACGGCGCGAGTGATCCCGCAGATCCCGCTCCGTCTTGCCGTGCTGGACCGCACGGTCGCGCTGGTCCCGCTCGACATGAACGTGTTCTACAACGGCATGCTCGTTGTCCGCGACCCTGTCGTTGTGAACGCGCTGGTCAACGTGCATGAGCACTGGTGGGCCACCGGAGCCGACCCCACCGCAGACCACGACCCCCACGAGTTGCCGACTCACCTCGCCCCCGTCCTGGCCGCCCTCAGCGAAGGCCTCACCGACCAAGCAGCCGCCGCGCGCCTCAACCTGTCGCCACGCACCTACACCCGGCGCGTCGGCGAATTACTCGCCCTGCTCGGCACCACAAGTCGCTTCCAAGCCGGAAAACTCGCCGCCCAACGCGGCTGGAGCTGACAACGGCGTTCCAAAAAATGCGGTCCGAGACCATCCGAGTTCGCGGGGACCGCACTACCGTCAGGCGATGGCGAGTGAGGCTGTGCGCGGCGTAGCGTGCTGCGGTGCCTCAGCGCTCCAATGACTTTAGCGGGAGTCGGTTATGTAGCGGGTGACGGGGTCGCCTTTGCGGGGTGGGTGGAGATCTCGACGTCTCCGTCGAGGACGCGTAAGCAGGTCTCCTCGATGATCACGGTGACGGTTTGCCTGCGTGGGCGATCCCTGGCCGGAGTGTCTGGCGGGCGATGGCGAAGGTGTCGTCGGCTCCGATGCGCCGGATGGCCTGTCGGGGCTGGGACGGGGGCGGAGGCAGTGGCGTGGTGGAGGTCCGCGCGCCGGTGAGCTTGGCGCGTAGCTCGCGCAGGATCGGGGCGGGAAGGGTTTTGACCAGGAGCCCGGCGTGGATGGCATACACGATGCCGCCGTACATGCGCAGGGTGACGTGCTTGCCGATCAGGTCCCTGCCCAACGCGACGGGGGTGCGTCCGAGCGAGACCACGCCGTTTGGTGGCCTTGCGGTCGATCTCGACGACGGCCGTGGGTGCCAGAGGGCTGTCTGCGCTGATGCCGCCTTGGGGCTGGAGTATGGCGCTCAGGCCAGACTCGCTGCCGAACGGCACGTCGTCACCCCGGCACTGGAGAAGATCACCGAAGCGAACACCCTCCTGTAAGCAGCAGCATCATCGTGCCGGTACATGCCGTTCCGTACCGCCCGTTTCGGAGCCGCCGAGCAGACAACGACCAAGTTGCTCAACGCCGGGGAAGACACGTTCGTCCGCGTGGGTGACCGCGACGGCGATGAGGTTGGCTTCGTCCATGCCGCCTTCCTGTCCCCGCACGAGGAGGCCGACCGGCAGGTGACCCGAGATGTTGGCTTGCCCCGGGTGTTCGTCAACGCGCTCGCGGTGCAGCGCCGTCACTGGCGTGGCGGAGCGGGCACCGCGTTGATGAAAGCGGTTGAGCAGTGGGGCCGCGAACGCGGTGCTCAGCTGCTCACCCTCGAAGCCTTCGCCGCCCGTCCCGTATCCGTCCCGTTCTACGAGGCTCAGATGGGCTACCAGCGACAAGGCATCATCTTCGCCAAGACGTTCACGCGGTGACGCCAAGCCCTGAGGACGCTGCTGTCGCCTCGCGAACAGAACAATAACCGCCTGAAGATCACCGGATTAGCAACGGGTCCTGAGGCGATTTCTTCGGCGTCGGTCGGACGAATGCCCGCAGATAGCGTAGGAGGCGGGGGTTGGGGTCGCCGCTTATGGCCTGCTCTGTTTTGCCCCCGTCAGCGCCCCGCTCAAGAAATCTTTCAGAATCGATGTGACGCTCATGAGGTCCGCCTACTTAGGCAGACGATCGCGCGATCACGGTGGCCGATGTCGGAGTCCCTGGTGGCTGGGGTTGATAAAGACGAGCTGGCCGTGCTTCGACTCCACCGGGAGTCGCCGCTGTCGGTGACGTTGTGATGTGCCCGGGGGAGCACGCCCTTCATTGGCCTATTGGAGGTTGTATGAGCTCCCTCGGCAGTTCCTGATTGCCTGTTGAGCGGTGATTTCGCTGTCTTCTCGTTGATCGTTTTGGCGCCGTTGCGGTGGTGCCGTCGTGTCTGAACTCAAGGTCTTCGTGCGGGCGTTCATGCTGCCCGGAGATCGTGCCTTGCTGTGCGTTTCTCCGGGTAGCGGCTGTCGAACGTCGTGCCGTCAGCGGCCGGTGAGGAGGGACCTTTAGGTGAGCAGCTTTCGCAGGCTTCTAGCAGGAATTCCGTCGTGGTTCTGGCGCTGGCGCCGCCGGTCAGAGCCGCGCAGCCCCGGCCGATGCTGAGGCGTCCGAGCCTGGGGACGGGTGGAAACCGGAGAGCAAGCGAAACGCCTGGGACCGCTTCAAGGGTCTTTTCGGTGATGACGGACCCGAGTTGCGCGAGCTGAAGGCCGAAGGCATGCCGCGCAATGACCTGATGCCGTCCAGCGCGAAGGCGGCACCGGCCAAGCGGGTCACGGACCTGCCGGGCCGCCGGACGGCGAACGCCAAGGTGTTCGAACTGTCGGGCGGGCGGCACCCCGCAGGCTGAGCCTGCTAAGCCGAAGACCAGCGGCAACGCTGTCATCTACCAGGATCTGCTCGGCGGGAGCCAGGGCCGGCCGGGCATGTTGCTGGATGCGGCGTGTGTTTGGGTCGCCCCGCTGGCGTCGCCTCACAATCTATTCGGGGGTGTATGGCCTCTTGAGCGCTCGATCAGGCTGCTGTGTGGGCTAGAAGGCCTTCTAAACATAGGGGGACGCTTGACAGCGTGATCGGCGTAACTATAGTACTTGAACATGGTCTCAACTTCGACTTCGAAGTGAAGGCGCCGCTCGTACGCAGGAGAGGACCCCGATGCCCAAGATCATCGCGATGTTCAAGTTCCGGGACGACAAGCCGTACGAGGAGTGCCGTGAGCACTGGAAGACGGTTCATTCGGAGGTCGTGACGCGGTCGCTGCCCGAGTGCCGCCGCTACATCCAGAACGTCGGCGTGCGGGTTCGTTCCAAGGCGTGGGAGTACGACGGCGTCGCCGAGCTGTGGTTCGACGACATGGACGCCATCCGGCGATCGTTCGAGGGTTCGCGAGCCGACGAGCTCCGGGCCGACGAGCTGAACTTCGCAGACATGAGCAGCAGCACCTGGATGATCGTCAACGAGAACGAGGTCTTTCCCGGGCCCGGCACCGCGGGAACCTCGGCATGAGCGGGCGCTGTGCCGGCAGTGCGGCGGTCGCAGCGGCGTTGGTGCTGGCGTCCGGTTGCGGCGTGGCCGCGTCCGGCGGTTCGGACTCGATCAAGATCGGCGCGTCGCTCGACCTCAGCGGACCCGCCGGATTCTTCGGTGAGACGGGCCGTGACGGCGCGGTCCTGGCGATCGAGAAGATCAATCGCGAGGGCGGCGTCAACGGCCGCGAGCTCGAGTTGGAGGTCCGGGACGACAAATGCGATACGGCCACCACGCTCGCCAACGTTCGCCGTTTCATGGGTGACCGTGGCGTCGTCGCACTCACCGGGTTCACCTGCAGCCCCGCCGCTCTCGCGGCGAAGCCGCTGGTGGATCAGGCGAAGCTCCCCACCATGGTCTCCCAGGCCACGGCCTCGGAGATCCACAAACCCGTGGGCGAGTACACCTGGATGTCGAACGTCCCGGCTGACTACGAAGCCGCCGGGCTGACCCGCTCAGTGGTCGAGAACCTGCGGCCGTCGAGCATCGCGGTCGTCCACGTGGGGAACCCGTACGGCAAGGCGTCCGCCGATGGCGTCGAGGCGTGGCTGGACGAGAACGGAAAGAGCGATCTCCTCGCGGGCCGTATCGAGATCCCGCTGACGGCCAGCGATTACGGTGTGCAGTTGCGCAAGCTCAAGGCGCTGGCCCCCGAGGTCACTCTGGTGGTCGTCTACGACCTGCCTCCCCTGCTCAAAGCCGCGCAGCAGGCCGGCATCACGACGAAGTTCGTCAGCTTCAACGGCGGCATGCTGCGGGCGACCATCACCGCGCTGGCCAAGGCCGGGACGCTCAAGGGCTTCACGTCGTCGGCCATGTGGCCGACGCTGATCGCCGGGGACTCCAAGAGCCCGCGGATGGCCGAGTTCGCCAACGACTTCAAGAAGAAGTACGGGGCCTGGCCGGACAACGGCAACCTTCAGGGATACGCGGGCGTGATGCTGCTCGCGGAAGCGATGAAGCGCGCGGGCGGCGACGTCTCTCGCGAGTCGGTCCAGAAGTCGCTCGCCACGAAGATGTCGCGCGTCGACCTGGGGCTGTACTTCCCCTACTCCTTCTCCCGTGATCAGCACGCCGGAGCGACGGCCGTGACGGTGCTGACCTATCAGGACAACGAAGTGCCCGGCGCGAACGGGTTGTACGGCTCCGCGACCTTGGCCGCCAAGGGCGAATAGCGCTTCGCAGGCAGAGCCCCCGGAACGAACTGGAGTCGCGATGGATGTCCTCATCACCGGTGCTCAGGTCGGAGCGCAGTACTCCCTGCTGGCCATCGCGGTCGCGGTGATGTACAGCACGACGCGGGTCGTGAATTTCGCCATCGGCACATTCGCGGTCGCCGCGGTCTATGTGAGTCTCAAGCTCGCCCAGGCGGGCTGGCCCGCGCTCGCGGCGGTCGGGCTCGGCTGCCTCGCGGCGGCCCTGATCGCGGTGGTGATGGAGCTCCTCGTCGCCCTGCCGCTGCTCAAGAGGCTGCCGGCGCATGGGCCGGGAGTCGTGGTCGTGGCCAGCATTCTGGTCCTGGAACTCGGTCGGGCGGTGCTGAACGTCTTCTTCGGCGCCAGCCCGCTCGACTGGCCGGCATCCCTCTCTCTGGACGGGGCCCTGGTGCTCGGCGGGAACAGGTTCAGCCACACGGCGCTCGTCACCTACGCGATGTCGGCCATGGTGCTGATAGTGGCCTATCTGGTGTTGTACCGGACGGCCACCGGGGCCGTCGTCAGAGCGGTGGCCGAACGTCCCGGGACGATGGGGCTGGTCGGCGTCAACGCCTCCCGCGTGCGGTCGGTCTCGTGGGGCGTCGCCGGCCTGTTGTCCGGGCTCGCCGGCATCCTGCTGGCGAACGGCATCTCACCGGCCCCGGCCATGATGGTCAACCCCTTGATCGGCGCGCTGGCCGGCGTGGCGGTAGGCGGGCTGACGAGCCTGATGGGCTCGGCCCTCGGCGCGTTCGCCGTCGGGGTCACCCAGACGGCGGCCGCGACCTGGGTCGGGCCATTGGCGTTCACCGCCTTCCCGGTCGGCCTGATCATCATTGTCCTGGTCGTCCGGCCGCAGGGCCTGTTCGGCCGCCCGGAGGCGGAGCGCGCATGAACGCTCGCTCCTGGGCCGTGGCGGTGGCGGCGCTCGCGTGCCTCGTCGTCCACATGTTCACGGGCTCGCCGCTGTGGCTGTATCTGATCGCCCTCGCGTCCACCTGGGTCGTCATCGGGGTGGGATCGAACGTCATCCTCGGCATGGGCGGCGTCGTCGTGCTGCACGGAGCCGCCTGCATGTCGGTCGCCGCCTACGCCACCGGGATCGTCCAGTCGCATGGCGGTCCGTGGCCGCTCGCGGTGGTGGGAGGGACGCTGATCAGCACCGTCGTCATGACGGTCGTGATGGTGCCGGTGATGCGCCTTGAGGGCTTCTTCGCCGCGATGTCGTCGTTCATGATCGTCCTTCTGGTCGAGGTGATCATGACGGAGTGGAAGTCGCTGACCAACGGCCCGTACGGGCTGGCCGTCCCGGGTGCGCCGGCGGTGGGGGGACTCTCCTCGCAACAGGTCAACTACCTGGTGGCGGCGGTGCTCGCGGTCGCGTCCGTCGCGACGTACGCGATGATCAAGGCGTCCAGGCTCGGCGTGCGGATCAGGGCCGTGCGCGACGCCCGCGTGGCGGCGCAGGCCAGCGGGGTGGACGTCGCCCGCTACCGGTTCTACGCCTTCGCCCTGGGCAACGCCTTCGTCGCGCTCGGCGGGAGCCTGATGGCGCCCCTTCTGGGGGTGATCGACCCGACCCAGTTCGGGATGGCGGCGATGCTGAGCGTGCTGTTCGTGACCTGGCTCGGCGGCCTTGACGTCCCGGCCGGTCCGGTGCTGGGCGCCGCGGTCGTCAGCATCCTCCCGCAGCTTCTCACCGGTCTCCAGACGTATACCGGTCTGGTGAACGGGATCGTCCTGCTCGCGATCCTCATCCTGTGCCCGGCCGGCCTGTTGAGCCTCGGCAAGAAGACGACGGTGCTCAAATGAGCGAGCTGACGATCGACGACCTGACCGTCCGGTTCTCGGGCACGACCGTCCTGGACGGCGTCTCTATGCGGATCGCCGCGGACCGGATCCACGCCGTGATCGGCCCCAACGGCGCAGGTAAGACCACGCTCGTCAACGCGGTGACCGGCCAGGTGCGGTCCGCCGGCGCACGGATGAGCCTCGGCGAGAGGCGCTACCTGCCGCGGTCGCCGCACCACGCGGCCAGGCTCGGCATCTCGCGGACGTTCCAGCACCCCCTCGTCTTCCGGACGCTGACGGCACGGCAGCACGTGCTCACCGGCGCCGCGTCCAACGCCGAGGGCCGCACCAATCCGGCCTGCGACGCGCTGGTCGACTCCCTGCTCACCGACATCGGCACCGGGAGCGCGGCGGGGCTGGACCTCATGGGCGTGCGCCTGACCGACCTGGTCCGGGCCCTCGCCGGGACACCTCGCGTCCTGCTGATGGACGAGCCCGCCTCGGGGCTGGACGAGGCGGACCGCGGCCGGATGCTCGACAGCATCCTCCGAGTGCGCGAGGCGGGCATCGGCGTCCTGCTGATCGAACACGACATCCGGCTGGTGCTCGCCGTGGCCGATCACGTGACCGTGCTGGACGACGGCCGTGTCGCGTTCTCCGGCGCACCGGAGGACGTCACCGAGGACCGCGCCGTCTCACGCGCCTACCTGGGGAGATGACGTGACAGAGCTGCGGCTTCGATCCCTCACCGTCACCTACGGCTCGGTCATCGCGACCCACGCCGTCGATCTCACGGTGCCGAGCGGATCGCTCCTCGCCGTCGTCGGCCCCAACGGAGCCGGCAAGTCCTCGCTGGTCGAGGCCGTCGCGGGACGCGCCCGGTACCGGGGCGACATCGCCCTCGACGGCCGGTCCATCGACCGTCTCGGCACGGCGGCCCGCACCAGGTCCGGCGTCGGCGTCGTGCCGCAGGAACGGGAGCTGTTCCATGAGCTGAACGTGCACGAGAACCTCGTCGTCGGGTGCGCAGGGCTCGGCAGGGCCGCCACCCGGGGCGCCCTGGAACGCAGCTACGAGGCGTTTCCGATCCTCGCGAAGCTGCGTGACCGGCGGGCGGGCCACCTCAGCGGCGGTGAGCGCCAGGTCCTGGCCATCGCCCGGGTCCTGTGCCGGCGGCCCCGGGTCATGCTCCTCGACGAACCGTCGGTGGGCCTGTCGCCGTCGATGCGCGAGCAGATCGTGGGAAACCTCGTGCGGACCTGCCGCGAGATGCGGGTCACCGCCGTCATCACCGAGCAGTTCGTCGAGATGGTGCTCGGCAACGTCGACGCCCTCGTCGTGCTGGTGAACGGCCGGGTCGAGTGGAGGGGCGCCGGTGCGCGGAGCGACTGGCCGGTCATCAAGCAGCGGTACCTCGGGACCGGCACGGCATCGGCGGACGCGGCGGTCGGCTCCGATCGGCTCGGCGGCCGTCTCGCCGGCTCGGACGCCGACCGACCGGCCCGGGCCGAACGCAACAGGAAGGGCGGACGATGATGAACTTCGCGGACCTGTGGGAGTCGCACGCGGAGAGCGACCCCGAACGAACCGTCCTCATCCAGGGTGAGCGGGAGTTCACGTGGTCAGAGTTCGATCGTGACGCCGGCGCGCTCTCTTCGAGGCTGCTGGACGCCGGGCTCGGCCCTCAGGCGAAGGTCGCCTGCCTGCTGTACAACTCGGTGGAGTACATGACGGTGTGCTTCGCGGCGTTCAAGGCCGCCATGGTGCCCGTCAACGTCAACTACCGGTACTCGCCGCGGGAGGCGACCTACCTGCTCGACGACGCGGACGCCGAGGCCGTGGTGTTCCACTCGTCGCTGTCGGACCTGGCGGAGGCGATCCGTCCCGGGCTTCCGCGGGTGCGCGCCTGGGTCGCGGTCGACGACGGGAGGCCCGCTCCGGACTGGGCGATCGACTTCGCGGCGGTCGTGACCGACGGTGCCGCGCGGGCTGCGGCGGCCCCATGGGGGAGAAGCGCGGACGACCTCGTCATCATCTACACGGGCGGCACCACGGGGATGCCGAAGGGCGTTATGTGGGCGCAGGGCGACCTCGTCTCGGGGCTTGGTCTCGTGACGGGAGGCGCGGCCGGCGACTCGCCTCGTCCCGGCTCGTCCCCGTTCTCCTCGCGGGTGCTGCCCGCCTCACCTCTGATGCACGGCGCGGGCCTGTTCGCGGCGTTCGCCACGCTGAGCCAGCGCGGTTGCCTCGTCATGCTCGCGGAGCACCGCCCGCGGGCAGAGGACTTCTGGGACGCCGTCTCGCGCCACCGCGTCACCACGATGGGCATGGTCGGCGACGCGTTCGCCCACCCCCTCGCCGAAGCACTCGAGGCCCGGCCCGGCCGGTGGGACCTGTCCGGCCTGTCGTCGATCCTGTCCTCGGGGGTCGCGTGGAGCGTGGCGGCGAAACGCCGGCTGCTCGCACATCTTCCTCAGGTGAGCCTCGTCGACCTGCTCGGATCGACGGAGGCGATCGGGATGGCCCGGTCGCGGACGACCCGGTCGAACGTCACCGATTCCGGCTGCTTCCACCCTTCGGAGTCGCTGCGGTTGATCGACGCCGAGGGCCGCGTGCGAACGCCGGAGCCCGGTGTGAGCGGGCTTCTCGCCATGTCGGGGTTCATCCCCGTCGGGTATTACAAGGACCCCGCGAAGTCGGCGTCGACGTTCGTGGCGATCGACGGAGTGAGGTACTCGGTTCCCGGCGACTTCGGCACGGTCGAGCCCGGCGGCGGCCTGCGCTTGCTCGGCCGCGGCTCCGGGTGCATCAACACCGGCGGCGAGAAGGTCTTCCCCGAAGAGGTGGACGAGATCCTCAAGCTCCATCCGTCCGTCCGCGACGCCGCCTGCATCGGGCTGCCGGACGAACGCTTCGGTGAGATCATCTGCGCCGTCGTCGAGGCCGCGCCGGGCGCCGCGCCCGATCTGACGGAGCTCAGGGCGCACGCGATGAAGCACCTCGCGGACTTCAAGGCCCCACGGCGGCTGGTCGTGGTCGACAGCATCGACCGCAGCGCCGCGGGCAAGCTCAACTACCCCGCTCTCCGGCGGCGGGCGATCGAGCGGCTGGCCCTCCCCTCATGACGTCCGCTCATGAGGCCCGCCGGGCCGGTAGAGCCGGCACGACCTTCAGGAAGGAAGTTCTCATGGACGTGGCCCTGGTGACGGGTGCGAACTCGGGCATCGGATGTGCGACCGCGATCAGGCTCGCGGCGGGCGGATACACGGTCTACGGGGGGATGCGCGACCTGGCGTCCGGGACGAGGCTCGCCGAGAGGTCGGCGGCCGAAGGGGTCGAGGTGCGTCCCATCCGGCTGGACGTGACCGACGAGGAACTGGTCCGCTCCGCGGTCGCGCAGATCACGGAGGACGCGGGCGGCGTGGACGTCCTGGTCAACAACGCCGGAATCACAGAGAACGGGACGGTCGAGGAGACCTCTGCCGAGAGCTTCCAGCGGGTCTTCGACGTCAACGTGTGCGGCATCGTGCGGTGCAGCGCGGCCGTGCTGCCCCACATGCGCGAGCGGCGGCGGGGAACGATCGTCAACATCGCGTCGATCGCCGGCAGGGTCGCGATGGGGGCCCAGGCGCCGTACGCCACGTCGAAATGGGCCGTCGAGGGACTGACCGAGGGCCTGGCCCAGGAGGTTCGCGCACACGGGATCCGTGTCGTCCTGATCGAACCCGGTGTGACGAAGACGCCCATCTTCGCCAAGGCCACCGAGGTTCCGGCGTCCACGGGCGCGTACGAGGCGAGTTACCGGCGGATGTTCCAGTTCTTCGCGGCCGGGCTCCGGGAGGCCACGCGGCCGCAGGAGGTCGGTGAGGTCGTCTATTCGGCGCTCAGCGCCGACGAGCCTGCGCTGCGGCATGTCTGTTCGTGGGGGGCGGCGGAGCTGGCCGCCGGCCGCAGGTCGATGACGGACGAGGAATGGGTGGCGCTCGGGGGCCTGGACTCCGATGACGACTATTACCGCGAGTTCTCCCGGCTGTTCGGCCTCGACATCGCGCCCGGTGGGCTCGCCTCCGACGTGTCGGCCACATCGCCGGCGAGCCCTGAGAACCGGAGGCGGGCCACATGAAGAAGTTCATCACCGCGTTCAAGCGGCGTCCGGACATGCCGGTCGAGGTCTTCCGGGACCGCTGGGCCACCGTTCATGCGGAAAAGGTGAGCCGACTGCCGGGAATCCAGCGGTACGTGCAGAACATGCCGCTCGAATCGGTCTATTCGCGAGGGCGTGAGCCGCAGTTCGACGCCGTGGCGGAATTCTGGTTCGAGGACGACCATCTCGACGGCCTGACCGCCACGCCGGGATACGCGGCGATGGAGGCGGACGCGTTGGCCCTCGCCGATCCTCCGAGCATGGCGTGTCTACGGATCGACGAGATACCGCTCATCGACGGGCCGCGCACCCCGCTGAAACTGATCATGTTCGTGCGCCGGCGCGCCGACCTCTCCGTGAGCCGCTTCCAGGACCACTGGCGGGACGTCCACGGCCCGATCGCGGTCCGCAACTCGTACATACGGCGCTATGTGCAGGCACATGTGCGGGAGCGGGCCGCTGGAGAGCCCCCTGCCGAGTTCGACGGCGTGGGCATGGTGTGGTTCGACACGCCGGCCGACATGCGAGCCTCCGGCACGACACCGGAGGCGGCCGAGGCCAGCGAGGATGGGGCGCGGTTCGCCGAGGGCGGCGTGCCGTCGGTGGTCCTGCCGACGTCCGAGACCGTGGTGGTCGCGTGACGGCGGCGCGCTCTCGCGGTGCCGGGCTCACGTTCGGCCTCGCCCTGGACCTGGGCGCCCCCGGCAGGTCGTTGCGGCAGGTGGCGGACGGGCTCCAGCCGATCGTCGATCTCGCCGAGCGGCGCCGGTTCGCCTCGCTGTGGGTGGGCGAGATCTACGCTCCGACACCGGGCGCGTGGGCCGCGCCCTCGTCCCTGGCGATGCTGTCCTGGCTCGCGGCGCGGACCACGACCATCGGCCTGGGCACCGGTGTGCTCCTGGTCCCGGCCTGGCACCCGCTGCGACTGGCGTACGAGGCGGCGGTCGTCGACCAGCTCAGTGCCGGTCGCCTGACCCTCGGCGTCGGGCTCGGCTCACGTGAACTCTGGCGTCGGTTCGGGCGCGACGGCGTCCCAGGCGCGCTGATGGACGCCACGCTCAACGCCGTCAGGGCGCTCTGGACCGGGTCCGACGGCCACCACCATGACGGTCTCGACATCGACGGCCCTGTACACCCGAGGCCGTGCCAGGCGGGCGGGCCGCCGATCCTCGTGGGCGGGCTGGCACCCGCGGCGGCTCGTCGCGCGGCCCGGTTCGACGGCTGGTATGCCGCGACCAACCACCATTTCGGCTCGCAGCTTCGCCCGGCCGCCCGGCGGTATCTCGACGCGCTGGAAACGACGGATCCGTCCAAGCCACCGAAGATCGTGGTCAACCGCATGGCGTTCGCCGCGGACACGACCAAGGCGGCACTCGCCGACGGCTTGCCGTATGTCACCGCGCTGCTGGAGAAATACGCGGCACTGGGCGGGCTGGTGGACGAGGACGGCAACCCGGCGAAGCCCACCCGTGACGTCCTCGCACGCATGGCGGACTCCCTCTGCCTGATCGGCTCTCCGGAGAGGATCAGCGAGCAGCTCGCCGAATACCGCCAAGCCGGCGTCACCCACGTGAACCTGCGGGTGTCCTTCGGGGGTATGCCCGTCGAGCTCACCGGCCGGACGGTGAACCTGATCGCCGACTCGGTCATGGGACAAGGGAGCAGCGGCACGGCTGACCCCCCAGGTCCGGCGGCCGCCGCAGGTCCGGTGGCCGCCGCGCGGACGGGCCGCACTGGTGAGCGCTCCCCCGACACTCTCGAAAAGGAGCCCCCATGCCAGAAGCAGTGATCGTCTCAACCGCCCGATCGCCGATCGGGCGGGCGGCGAAGGGTTCGCTCAAGAACGTCCGCCCCGACGACCTCGCCGTGCAGATGGTGCGCGCCGCGCTGGAACAGGTTCCGGAGCTCGACCACCAGCAGATCGATGACCTCATCCTCGGCTGCGGGCAGCCGGCGGGGGAGTCGGGTTTCAACATGGGCCGGGTCGTCGCGGTGCTCGCCGGAATGGATCACGTCCCGGGTACGACGGTCAACCGCTACTGCGCATCGAGTCTCCAGACCACTCGCATGGCGATGCACGCGATCCGCGCGGGGGAGGGCGAGGTGTTCCTCTCGGTCGGAGTGGAGACCGTCAGCCGCTATGGCAAGGGGACCGCCGACGGCGTTCCCGGTACCGGGAACCCGCTCTTCGAGGACGCCGGGCGGCGGACGGGCAAGCTCACCGAAGCCGACGGGCCGTGGTCCGACCCCCGTGCGGACGGCCTGCTGCCGGACGTCTACATCGCCATGGGGATGACCGCCGAGAACGTCGCCCGGCTCAGGGGCGTGACGCGCGCGGAACAGGACGAGTTCGGCGTCCGCAGCCAGAACCTCGCCGAGCAGGCACTGGCCAACGGCTTCTGGGAGCGTGACATCACACCGGTCACCCTGCCGGACGGTACCCGGGTGACGGCCGACGACGGTCCTCGGCCGGGGGTCACCCTGGAGAAGGTCGCGCAGCTGGCCCCTGTCTTCCGCCCCGACGGGACGGTGACCGCCGGCAACTGCTGCCCGCTCAACGACGGCGCGGCGGTCGCCGTGATCATGTCGGATGCGAAGGCGGCTCAGCTGGGACTGACGCCTCTCGCGCGCATCGTTTCGACCGGCGTCTCCGGTCTGTCTCCAGAGATCATGGGCCTCGGCCCGGTCGAGGCCTCGCGGCGGGCGCTCGCGCACGCCGGCATGACCATCGAGGACATCGACCTGGTGGAGATCAACGAAGCCTTCGCGGCCCAGGTGATTCCGTCGGCCCGCGACCTCGGAGTCGACATCGACGATCTGAACGTCAACGGGGGAGCGATCGCCGTCGGGCACCCGTTCGGCATGACCGGGGCGCGGATCACCAGCACACTGATCAACTCGCTGCGCTTCCACGACAAGGAACTCGGCCTGGAGACGATGTGCGTCGGCGGTGGCCAGGGGATGGCCATGGTGATCGAGCGGCTGTCGTGACCCCGGCATCGCATGTACGTCCGACATCCCATCGACGTTTGAGGAGTGAGTCCGTGTTCGAGCCGTCCGCAAGGGCCAAAGAGTACGAGGAAAAGCTGCTCGCCTTCATGGACGAGCACGTCTTTCCGGCCGAGCCGGTCTACGAAGCCCAGATGGAGGATGCGGGCGACCCCCATTTCCATCCCCCGATCCTCGAAGAACTCAAGGCCGAGGCAAGGAAGCGCGGGTTGTGGAACCTGTTCCATCCACACACGGAGTGGGGGCCGGGCCTCACCAACCTCGAGTACGCGCCGCTGGCCGAGATCATGGGCCGCAGCCCGTTCATCGCGCCAGAGGCCTGCAACTGCAATGCCCCCGACACCGGCAACATGGAGGTGCTGACGCTCTTCGGCACTGATGAGCACAAGGAGCGATGGCTCAAGCCGTTGCTCGCCGGTGAGATCGCCTCGGCGTTCGCGATGACCGAGCCGGCGGTCGCCAGCTCCGACGCCACCAATATCCAGCTCCGGATGCGGCGCGACGGCGACGAGTACGTCCTCAACGGCCGCAAATGGTGGACCTCCAACGCCCTGCACAAGAATTGCAAGGTGCTCATCGTGATGGGCAAGACCGATCCCGATGCCCCGAAACATCGCCAGCAGAGCATGATGGTCGTCCCGATCGAGACGCCCGGGGTCACCGTCGTGCGGAACCTTCCGGTTTTCGGTTACAGCGACCGCGAAGGCCACGGCGAGGTTCTGTTCGACGACGTCCGGGTGCCGCGCACGGCCCTGCTCGCCGGAGAGGGCGACGGTTTCATGATCAGCCAGGCGCGGCTCGGCCCCGGGCGCATCCACCACTGCATGCGGATCGTGGGGATGGCCACGCGGGCCCTGGATCTGATGATCGACCGCGCCCGGGCGCGCACGACGTTCGGCCGGCCGATCGCCGACCGCGGCAACGTCCAGGACTGGATCGCCGAATCCCGGATCGAGATCGAGATGGTCCGGCTGCTCACGCTCAGGACGGCGTACCTCATGGACACCGTCGGCAACCGGAAGGCGCGGACGGAGATCGCCGCGATCAAGGTGGCGGCACCCGTGGCGGCGCTCAAGGTCGTCGACCGCGCCATCCAGGTCCACGGCGGTGCGGGCGTCTCCGACGACTTTCCGCTCGCCCGCATGTACGCCCTCCTGCGCACCCTGCGTCTCGCCGACGGGCCGGACGAGGTGCACAAACGCACGATCGCATCGATGGAGCTGCGCCGACGGCAAGCCGCGACGGGGTAGGAGCCGATGAGTCCTGACAGGCTTCATGACCCTGACAGCCTTCATGACAAGGTCGCCATCGTCACGGGCGCCTCGCGCGGCATCGGCCTCGCCGCGGCGGCGGCGCTGCACCGGCGGGGCGCCCGGGTGGTTCTCACCTCCCGTAGCGAGGAGGCGGCCATGGAAGCGGCGGCGACCTTGGGGGAGGGGGCGATCGGATGGGCCGCTCACGCCACCGACCAGGATGCGGCGTGTTCCTGCGTCGAGTTCGCGATCCACCGTTACGGGCGGCTCGACGTCCTGGTGAACAACGCCGGCACCAACCCGGCGTACGGGCCGATCATCGACCAGGACCACGCGCGGTTCGCCAAGACCATGGACGTCAATCTCTGGGCACCGATCGTGTGGACGTCCATGGCGGTCAAGGCGTGGATGGGCGAGCACGGTGGCGCGGTGATCAACACCGCCTCGGTCGGCGGGTTCACGGTGGTGGAGAACCTCGGTGTCTACCACGTGTCCAAGGCCGCACTGATCCACCTCACCCGGCATCTCGCCCTCGAGCTCGGACCGAAGGTGCGCGTGAACGCGATCGCGCCGGGCGTGGTGCGCACCCGGCTCGCGGAGGCCCTGTGGAGGGAGCACGAGGAGCGGCTCGCGGCATCGACCCCGCTTCGCCGGATCGGCGAACCCGAGGACATCGGGGAGGTCGTGGCGTTCCTCGCAAGCGACGCCGCGCGCTGGATGACCGGGGAGACGATGGTGGTCGACGGCGGCCAGCTCCTCATCTAGGGCCAGCCAATTATCTAGGGGATTGCGTGACGAACCAGGACACAGACCGTGTCGCCGGCGTCGACCTCGACGCCGTCGCTCGCTGGCTGACCGACATCGGGACGGAGGTGAGCCCACCCCTGGCCTGCCACCGGATCGGCCTCGGGCAGTCCAACCTGACCTATCGGATCGAGGACGTCCAGGGCAGGCGATGGGTACTACGCCGGCCGCCCCTCGGGCGCCTCCTCGAGTCCGCGCACGACATCGGGCGCGAGCACCGTATCCTCAGGGCGCTGAACGGCACGGGCGTTCCGGTGCCGCGCGTTCTCGGCCTGCCCAGCGCCGACCAACTGGTCATGGAACATGTCGACGGACTCGTCATCGACCGGATGGAGGCGGCGGCCGCGCTGCCACATGAGGTGCGAGGACGTATCGGACCGTCCCTGGTCACCGCGCTCGCCGCTCTGCACGCGGTCGACATCGGCGAGGTCGGCCTGCTCGACCTCGCCGGCCATCGCCCCTACGCCGAGCGGCAGTTGCGTCGCTGGGAACGTCAGCTCGACGAGAGCCGGACCCGGGAACTGCCCGCCATGGACCGGATCGCGGCGCACCTGCGTGAGCGGATTCCGCAGCAACGCGAACTCGTGCTCGTGCACGGAGATCTGCACGTCCGCAACGCGATCTGCTCGCCGCGGACCGGTGAGGTACGGGCGGTGCTCGACTGGGAGCTGTCCACACTCGGTGATCCGCTGGCCGACCTGGGGACGCTGCTCGCCTACTGGTGGGAGCCGGGAGAGGCCCCGGAGGGCGTCTTCGCCGCCTCCGCCCAATCCGGTTTCGTCGGCCGTGACGCGCTTGTGAACACGTATGCGGAGGCGACCGGGCGCGATGTCGGCACACTGGGCTTCTGGCACGTGCTCGCCCTTTGGAAGATCGCCGTCATCGCCGAAGGCGTGCGCCGCCGGGCGCTGGACGATCCGCGCAACGCCGCGGACGGCGGCCCGCCCTCGCCGCGCGCGATCGACCAATTGATAGACCAGGCAGGTGACCTGATCCATTCCTACCGGCTCTAGGGCCGGCATTTCGGTGCCCGGCTCGCCATATGGCAACCGACAGAAACGATTGGACGGACATAATGACCACGACCGCCCGCCACGAGGCGTCGGGCGAAGAGGACATCCCCTCGCTGGTGGATCCCTCGGCTCTCCGTGAACCGCCCGTCACCCCTCGCGGAGCTCGCACCCGCGCCTCCCTCGTGGCCGCCGCCCGGACGGTGTTCGAGCGCGACGGATACCGGGATTCGCGTCTCATGGACATCACCGCCGAGGCGAACTGCTCGGCGGGCACCTTCTATACCTATTTCTCCGATAAGGAGGAGATCCTTCAGGCGGTGCTGCAGGCCGCTCAGGACGACATGCTGCATCCGGGCATGCCGCGGCTGGACCGCGAGGCCAGCTCACCCGTCGCGGTGATCGAGGCGAGCAACCGGGCCTACTTCGAGGCCTACAAACGCAACGCCAAGATGATGCTGATCCTCGACGAGGTGGCGGCGAGCGACCCGAACTTCCGCCAGGTACGCCAGCGCCGTGCGCGGGCGTTCGTCGAACGCAACGCCCGCGCGATCAGGAAGCTCCAGGCCGAGGGGCTCGCCGACCGTGACCTCGACCCGTTCATGGCGGCCCTGGGGCTTTCGGGCATGGTCGGCAGGATGGCCCACTTCGCATTGGCGCTGGGGGAGGACTGCTCGATCGACGACCTCGTCAGGGCCTCCACCCGGCTCTGGGCCAACGCTCTCAACCTCACCGAGTCCGCCGCCGGTCCGGAGCGATGACGCCACGACTCACCGCTCCGATCCGGCATTGAGCACCGCCAGTACGCTGCCCGCCTCGACCTGGGCGCCCTCACGGACCTTCAACTCCACCACGCCGCGGTGCGATGCGACGATCTGGTGTTCCATCTTCATCGCCTCAAGCACCAGTAGCGGCTGGCCGTCATGGACGTCTGCCCCGTCCTCCACCAGAACGCGGGCGACCAGACCCGGCATTGGGGAGCGCAGCGAGCCCGCCTCCTCTGCCTTCCGGGCGCCGGGGAACCGGGGGACGTCCCGCAGCGCGATCTGGCCCTCGGCAGTGTTGACGAACACCATTTCGCCACTGCCGGAGTGGACGTCGTAGCGTCGGCGCAGGCCGTCGATCTCCAGGTCGACCCTGTGGCCGTCGCATTGGTGCAGGACGATCCGGGGCAGCTCGGCACCATCGACGCGAAGGGTCTCCAGGTCGCCGGTTCGTCCGAGCGCGTACTCGACCGTCACTTCGCGTTCGCCGAGCACGAAGGCCGTGCGCTGCGGCAGCGCGCGGTTGTTGCGCCAGCCGCTGGGCAGCCCGGCGAACGCGCGGGCCGTCCGGCGACGTCCGGCCTGGCGAGCGAGCGCCGCCGCCGCGACCGCCGCGGCCGTCTCCTGGGCGCCCGGCAACGGCGCGGCCAGTGCCACCGGATCGTGGCGCTCCAGAAACGAGGTGTCGGCCGCGCCCGCGAGGAATTCCGGATGCCGTAGGACCCGCACCAAGAAGTCGCGATTGGTCACGGTGCCGTGCAGTTCCGCGCGCGTCAACGCGTCCGCGAGTTTGCGCGCGGCCTCGTCCCGGGTGCGACCGTGGGCGATTACCTTGGCCAGCATCGCGTCATAGTGCGGGCCGATCACCGATCCGCCGCCCACACCGCTGTCGACGCGGACGTCGCCGGGTATACGGAACCGGCTGATGGTGCCGGTCACCGGCAGGAAGCCGTTCGCGACGTCCTCGGCGTAAAGACGGGCCTCCATCGCGTGCCCGCGCAGGGGCGGCGCGAGCGCCTCGGGTGGCAGGGCGCGCCCCTCCGCCACCAAGATCTGCAGCTCGACCAGATCCAGGCCGGTGACCAGCTCGGTCACCGGATGCTCGACCTGCAGGCGGGTGTTGACCTCAAGGAAGAAGAACTCGCCTCCTTCGGTGAGCAGGAACTCCACGGTGCCCGCGCCGACGTAGCCCAGCGTCTTCCCGGCGGTCACGGCGGCGGCGCTCATGGCGCCGCGCGTCTCGTCGTCGACCGCCGGGGAGGGCGCCTCCTCAATGACCTTCTGATGGCGGCGCTGCACCGAGCAGTCGCGCTCGTGGAGCGCCGCGACGCGGCCGTGGCGGTCGCCCATGATCTGGATCTCGACGTGCCGCGCGCCGCCCGCGAACCGCTCGAGGAAGACCGTGTCGTCCCCGAAGGCGTTCGCGGCCTCCCGGCGGGCCGACTCGACGCCGGCGGCGAGCGCGGCGGCGTCCGGCACCAGCCGCATGCCCCTGCCGCCCCCACCGGCGGCGGCCTTGACGAGCAGCGGATAGCCGACCTCCGCGCCGAGCACTGCCAGGTCCGCGCGCCGTGCGCCGTCCAGCGTCCGGCCGGGCAGTACCGGTACCCCGGCGGCGTCCATGCGCTCGCGTGCCTCGGTCTTGGAGCCCATTGCCGCGATGACGGCGGGGGACGGCCCGACCCATGCGAGTCCCGCATCGAGTACCGCCTGCGCGAACGCGGAGTTCTCGGACAGGAATCCGTAACCGGGATGGACGGCGTCCGCGCCCGCCTGGAGCGCCGCGGCGACGATCGCGTCCGCGCGCAGGTACGACTCCGCCGCGCCGGTGCCGCCCAGCGCGATCGCCGCGTCCGCCTCGGCGACGAACGAGGCCTGCGCGTCCGGATCCGAGTAGACCGCCACAGTGGCGATGCCCAGGCGCCTACAGGTCGCGAACACGCGCCGTGCGATCTCACCGCGGTTGGCGACCAGCAGCCGGGTGATGGGCCGTTCGGTCATGGGGATCACAACCTGAAGACGCCGAAGCCGTCGGTGCCGCGAACGGGCGCGTTGTGCACCACGGAGAGCGCGAGTCCGAGGACGGTCCGGGTGTCGCGCGGGTCGATGATGCCGTCGTCGTAGCCCCGCGCCGTGTTGGCCAGCGCGGTCTGCTCGGCCTCGATCTGACCCACGACCGATGCGCGCATGCGGGCATCGGCCTCCTCATCGAAGACCTCACCACGCGCCCGCGCACCGGCGCGCGCGACGATGGACAACACTCCCGCCAACTGCTGCGGACCCATGACGGCCGACCTCGCGCTGGGCCACGAGAACAGGAAGCGCGGCGCGTACGCGCGGCCGGCCATGGCGTAGTGCGCGGCGCCGTAGGAGCCACCGAGGATCACGCCGATGTGCGGTACGGCCGAGTTCGATACCGCGTTGATCATGTGGGCGCCATGTTTGATGATTCCGCCTTGCTCGTAGTCGCGGCCGACCATGAAGCCGGTGGTGTTGTGCAAGAACAGCAGCGGTACGTGATTCCGGTTGGCGAGCTGGATGAACTGCGCCGCCTTCTGCGCCTCCTCCGAGAAGAGGACCCCTCGCACATTGGCCAGGACACCGACGGGGTGACCGTGTATCGCTCCCCACCCAGTGCTCAACGCTGCTCCATAAAGTGGCTTGAACTCGTCGTAACGCGAGCCGTCGAGAATCCGCGCCAGCATCTCGCGCGGATCGAACGGCACCCGCGGATCGGCAGGAACGATGCCGAGCAGATCCGCGGGGTCGTGCAACGGGGCCGCCGGGACCGGCAAGGGCGTCACGGTCGCACCGACCGTGAGGTTGGCGACGATCTCACGCCCGATCCGCAGCGCGTCCCGCTCGTCGGCGGCGAGATAGTCCGAGAGTCCCGACGTGCGCGAATGCATCGCCGCGCCGCCGAGTTCCTCATCGTCGGCGTCCTCGCCGGTCGCCATCTTCACCAGCGGTGGCCCGCCGAGGAAGACCTTCGCGCCACCGTCGACGAAGACCGTGTAGTCGCACATGCCGGGGATGTAGGCACCACCGGCGGTGGAGTTCCCGAAGACGAGTGCGATCGTCGGGACGCCGGCCGCCGACAGCCGGGTGAGGTTCCGGAACATCGCGCCGCCGGGGACGAACAACTCGGCCTGGGACGACAGATCGGCGCCCCCCGACTCCACCAGGTTGATCAGCGGTAGGCGATTCTCGTGCGCGATCTCCATGGCGCGCAGGAATTTGCGCATCGTGTAGGGGCTCATCGTTCCGCCGCGCGTTGTCGGATCGTTGGCGGACACGACACACGCGACACCCTCGACCACCCCGATTCCGCAGACGATGCCGCCTCCCAGCGGATGATCGGTGCCCCAGCCGATCAGCGGCATCAACTCGAGGAACGGGCTGTCGGGGTCGACGAGCAGTTCGATGCGCTCGCGCGCGAGAAGTTTCCCCCGTGCTCGGTGACGCTCGATGTAGCGCCGGCCGCCTCCGGAATTGAGCTGCTCCAGCAGCCCGGTCAGCTCGCCGAGGCGCTCCTCGGCGACCCTCCGGTTGGCGGCCGCCGCCGGGGCGGCGGGCTCGAAGGAGGAGTCAAGTACCGGCATGCCGGCCCTCCCCGCGACTCCCCAGGAAGGCCGCCACGCCCTGGGCGAACTCGGGCCGCCGCGCGTTGTCGGCGAACGCGCGTCGCTCGTCCTCCAATTGCCGGTCGAGCGCCGTGGCGGTCGCCTGCCGCAAGAGCCGCTTGGCCGTGGCGTGTGCGACGGGCGAACCCGTGGCGATCCGCCGGGCGAACGCCCGACCGTGCTGGTCGAGCTCGTCGTCCTCCACGACGGACGTGACCAGCCCGAGCTCCATGGCGTGCCGCGCGTCGACGCGCTCCGACGACAGGTAGAGCGCCAGCGCGCGCCGGTAACCGATGTCGCGCGGCAGGAACCAGCTCACTCCCGCGTCGGGGCTCGCGGCCAGCGGCTCGTATGCCAGCGTCACCACTGTGCTCCGTGCCATGATCACGACGTCGGCGGCGGCCATGAGACCGATTCCGCCGCCGGCCACCGCCCCGTGCACCGCCGCGATCGTGATCTTCGACGTCTCGTGCAGGAGCCGGATCGCGGGGTTGAGCACTTCGAAGAACTCGAGCAGGCGGTCGTGCAGCATCGTCCCGCAATCAGCGAAGAAGTCGATCGAGCCGCCGACACAGAACGCGGTGCCCTCCGCGCGCAGCAGGATCACGTGGGTGGCGGGGTCGGCCTCCGCGGCCGCCACCGCGGCGGCCAGCTCACGCGTCGAGTCCAGGTCGAGCGCGGCACGGCCCCCGGCGTGCCCGATCGTGACGGTCGCGACTCCGTCCACGATCTCCACGCGTGCGCTCATCTCGCGCTCCCCGCCGCGAGCCCGCCACGGTCGAGCAGGTCCCGCGGCACGATGATCGGAAGCTCGAGCAGCATGGACGCGTACGCCTTGCCCTGCGGGTCGTAGCGCAGGGACGTCGTGCCCCCGGCTCCGCCCAGCACGTCGGTCAGCAGGAAGTTCACCGCGTGCAGGCCGGGAAGTTCCCAGGCGGTCACGTCCCCGTCGAGGTGGTGGTCGAAGAACGCGCGGACGCGCTCGGCGGTCACCTGCTCGCGTATCAGGCGCAAATACTCCGGGCGACGGGCTATCACGCCGATATTGGCATCATTGCCCTTGTCGCCGCTGCGCGCGTGGGCGATACGACCCAGCGGCACGCGTTCGCCGGACTGATCGCCGTGCTCGCCGGAGGCGACCTTGAGCGGGGTGCTCGTGACCGGGACGCCGCCGTCCCCCGGCGCGACCGCGACCTCGTGCACCGCGTCGTCGAAGTGCACGGACACGGGCACCTGCTCCTTGCTGACGAGCACCGACGCGATCCCGAGTGCCGCCGCCGGTCGGGGACGGCCGGCGAACAGGCCCGTGATGCCGGGCGCCATCGCCAGCGCGGCGGGCGCCACCTCCCGGCCGAGCACGGTCAACGCATCCGCGTCCGGGTGCCGGGCGGCCACTTTGAGCACTACCTCACGGGCCGCGTCATCGCGACGGTCCGGCCCATAGGTGTCGCCCGCCCCGATGACCTCGACCGACGTCTCGGTGAAGGGGGCGTGCCCGGTCGCACCGGCCAGCCGTTCGGCGCGGGCGAGGATCGCGTGGCCCGCCCGCCGGGCCTTCGCGCCGGCGTCCGGACCACCGACCATCACGGTCCCGACCAGGCGGTGACCGGCATGGTAGGCCGCCGTCGCCTTGTAGGTGGTGGTGGGCGGCCGGCCGCGGGCGCCCGACAGGGTGACGCGGTCGGGGCCGCGTTGCTCGACTCGCACGGCGCGCCAGTCGCAGACCACGTCCGGGAGCACGTACGCGCCGGGATCGCCGATCTCGTAGACGATCTGCTCGGCCACGGAACCGACGCTCACCAGGCCGCCGGTTCCCGGCGCCTTCGTGATCGTGGCCGTCCCGTCCTCGCGGCACACGGCGATGGGCGCGCCCATGTCGTCCCAGCCCGGGACCGACTCCCAATCGGTGAACAGGCCACCGGTGCATTGGGCACCGCATTCCAGGACGTGCCCGACCAGACTGCCCGCGGACAGCCGGTCGTAGTCCTGGTCGTCCCAGCCGAACTCGTGCATGAGCGCACCGAGCGCAAGCGCGGAGTCAGCGCAGCGGCCGGTGACGACGACATCGGCCCCGCGATCGAGAGCGGCGCAGATCGGCCGTGCGCCGAGATATGCGTTCAACGTCATCGGTCGCCTCGGTGAACCCGCGGCGACGAGAGCTTCCCCGCACAGCTCGTCAGCGCGGTCAAGGAGATCGTCGCCCATGACGACCCCTATGCGCAGCTCGACGCCGGCTCTTGCGGCCGCCGCGCCCAGCGCGGCCGCACAGCCGCGCGGGTCCAGCCCGCCGCCGTTAGTGATCACGCGGAGTCCGCCGTCGCGGATCCGGCCGAGAAGCGGCGCCAGCGATTCCACGACGTCCGGAACGAAGCCGCGATCGGCGTCCCGCATGCGCCTGCGGGCGAGCAGCGCCATCGTCACCTCCGCGAGGTGGTCGGCGACGAGATAGTCGACCTCTCCGCGCTCGACGAGCTGCGGCGCGTACGCGGGACTGTCGCCCCACGCGCCGGACCAGCACCCGATACGGGTCTCCCTAGCCATGCCGGGCACGCTAATTAAATGTTTGTTTAACGTCAAGGGCTGGTGGCAGACTCATCCGCGATGAGTCCTACCGGCAAGCGGGCGCGGCCCGCCCTCCCACCTTGGCCCGCCTCCGGGGCGCCCCGGCAGGCGGCGGCCACCGCCGACCGGCTGCTGGAATCGGCTCATGCGCTCCTGTACGAGCGCGCCGGCAGCGATGTGCCGGTCGCCGAGATCTGCGCCCACGCAGCGGCCAACGTGGCCATGGTCAAGTACTGCTTCGGCAACAAGGACGGCCTCTTCGACGCGCTGCTCGAACGGATCGTCAGCGTCCTGGTCGCCGACGTCGAGCGACTCGACCGTCAGGACCTTCCTCCGGACGAGAAGCTGGCAAGACACCTTCGCGCTGTCGTGCGCAACTACGTCCGCTTCCCTTACCTGAACCGGCTGCTCAACCAACGCCTTCTTTCCGGGCATGATGAAGCGGTCGAGCGGCTGAGCCGGTCATTCGCGCTCCCGATGCGCCGCTGGTACGCGAGCGTGCTCGCCGAAGGGCAAGAGGCAGGGACGTTCCGCGAGGTGGATCCGACTTTCTTCTTTTTCTCAGTGCTCGGCGCCGCCGAGTACATGTTCTCGGCGCGACGCTGGATGGAGCGCGCCTTCGAAGAGCAGATCGACGAGGAGCTGCTCGAACGATTCACAGGTCATCTGACCCAACTCGTCCTAACCGGAATCCAACCGGGCACCTCTACGGCATCCGCGCCGTAGCGGTGCTCACGCCGCCGACGTCGCGCCGACCGGCGAGCACCCACTGCCCGACGGCCGGTGCACCGGGTTCGCAAATCGGCGAGCCCATCGGCCATGTGCTGTCAGGGCGTGTCGCCCCTCGGACACACCTGAGCTCGGGCGATCCGATCGTCCAGCTCGGTGAGCAGGCGCTGGGTCGGCTCCCGGCGACCATTGACGGCCGCCCGGAGCCCCGGACGGGCGGCGGGAACAGGCCGCACTCTTCCCAGTACCGCAAGGCGGGCGTGGCGACGCAAGTTCGGCCCGATAGCCGGCGACCTCGCGGTCCTGGAACGCTCCGCGACGGCCCGGGCGGCGCCGCAGCCGACCGGTCACGAGCGCGCCCGGAGCCGGATCGAGCAGCTCGTACGGGCGGACGCGCAGCTCGGCGGCGCCGGGGACGATTCCATGGCGTCGAGCACCGGGAGGAGGGTTTCGATGCCTATCGTCGATGAGAACAAACTCGTCATAATGCGACTTAATGTGCATTTGACGTCAAGCATGACGATGAGCATCAGCCAAGATCCGGTTCAGTTGGGACGACGTCCGCGTGAGGCCGCGACTCGTCCTCGGACCGTCGCGCCGTAGGCGTCACCGAGTGGGCTCATTTTCAGGTCGCGAACGCCTTTCATGCCTACCTCGCCGGTAAGCTGGAGAAAAATTGCCGGGAGTTCATTACCTGAATCGGGTCCACGGCTGCGGGCCGTACCGTTCAGCGACCGGCTTGGTGTAGTGAGCACATCCGGATGCGAGTGACTGAAAAGTATCGGTCATGGCGAGGTTGACATGCTCTGACGGGCATGGTCGTCTAACATCGAAGGTGTGCTTGTCCAGACGTGGCAACCCGGCTGGATATCGTCCGATATGGACCGCTTCCGTCCTATTTGGGATTTGGCTTCAGTATGTAGCTTTGCTAGGTGGGAGGCTGATGGCATGGACGTCGCCGTCCTCGAGCCATGTGAAGTCATTCGCTGCGGCTTGGCAACAATGCTGAGAAGAATTGCCGGGGTGGAAAGCCTCGAATGCCATGGGAGCCTCCGGGAACTGCTTGCTTCGCGAAAGGCGAATATCAGCGGACTGAACCCGGACGTCATCATCGTCACCTGCGCGCACGATGACGAAGTCGCCGATCTCGTCCGGAGCGGGTTCCCCGCCAGCCGTGTGCTGGAACTGGTGGTCGGCACCGAGCCTCAGGACCTCGCCATGTCCGCGCAGAGGTGCGCAGACGGCTACCTCATGCTGCGCGACATCACCGAGTCGACGCTGAACAACACGCTGGAGGCTCTGATGCGAGGGGAGCGCCCGATGCCTCCGCCGGTGGCGAACTACCTCCTCGAATACGCCCGATCGACCGGCAGGTTTCCGGCGCCGTCACACACCCAGCCCTACTTCAGTCCGCGCGAGCGCGAAGTCATCGCGCTCCTGCTCGAAGGGTTCAGCAACAGGCAGATCGCGCATCAGCTGGGGATATCCCTGCACAGCGTCAAGCGACACGTCTCGGCCGTGCTGCACAAGGCGAACTCACCGAGCCGTGCACACTTCGTCGCCCGGATGCTCCGTGCCGAATGAAGCTCCGGCCCGGATAGGGATACGGCTCGGGTCAACCGTTCCGGCCGGGCTCCTGAGAGGGGCCGGGGTTGACGCCGAGGACGCAGATCACAGGAGGGTCGAGATCGAGGGTCTCGCTTCTCACCTGGGTGAGACCGGCCTTGCGGAACAGGTCCGCCGTCTCGGCGGCGGCCCGCGCGGGATCCCTCGTGACACCGGGATGGCGCGGCTGCGAGGCGATGGCGATGCGCCCGCCGGGCGCGAGCCGCCGCCGCAGATCGTCGAGTCGACGGACCGGTTCCGTCCAGAACGCGAGCGTGTTGACGCCGAAGACGGTCTCGAAAGGACCGTCGAAGGCGGGCGGCAGCTGTTCGACCGAAGCCAGGGCGAGCGTGATCCGACCGGCCCGGATACCCGCGGCGTTGCGCCTGCTCGCCTGCCGGACCATCACGTCGGAGTGGTCGATCCCGTAGACGTGTCCCGATGGACCGATTCGGCGGTCCACCTCGGCGATGGCCAGACCGGGACCGAATCCGATCTCCAGAACCCGGTCGGCGGGCCGCACATCGAGGAGGGAGACGACCCATTCGTTGCGCCTTCGGTTGGAGGAGCGGTGCGCGAGCACCCAGCCGGCGACGCGCCCGGCTGCGCCCCGAGGGTTTCCGAACTGCCGGACGACGGCCGTGATTATGGTCTGCTTCACGGTCGCGCCCCGCCCGCCGCGACCGATGGAGTATTCGATTGACAACGGCAAGGTGTCGAAGGCGACATCTATTGCACATCCGTACACGTAGGACCGCTGAAAGGTTCAGGGCCATCCAAGTATTGATCAGGATCTAATTATCCGCCGACCATGACTCGAGGGCAAGGCGGGGCGGACCGATTTTACCCAAGAAAGCTCCTTCTTTGAGGCTTACTCTGAGGCTGAGGGCGTATACAGAACTTGACCCGTCCCGTCCGGCAAGTCACACTGAATAGTAGCTGGCTTCTGTCGGTGCTATCCGAACGTATCGGAGCTCAAAAATGACAGCGCACGCCCCAATCCCATCAAGTCGTGATCATGTCGTGATCGCCGGCGCGGGCATGGCGGGTCTGTTGGCGGCACGGGTATTGGCCGAGCATTACAAGCGGGTGACGATCCTGGATCGTGACCGCATGCCCGACAATCCAGGATTCCGGAGCGGTGTGCCGCAATCCCCGCACACTCACGTTCTCCTCGGCCGTGGCGCGGCTCTGCTCGAGGCGCTGTTCCCCAATATCCGGTCCGAGTTCCTCAAAGCCGGTGCCGTGCCTCTCGACTGGCCGGGCGACGCGCTATGGCTCACCGCGGCGGGATGGTCACGGCGCTTCCGCCCGGGCATTTCGCTCATCTCGCTCTCGCGGGACCTCATCGAATGGACCGTGCGGCAGCGAGTGCTGGACGACCCGCGAATCGAAATGCGCACCTCCACCGAAGCCACGGGCCTGCTCGCCGACCCGGACGGCACCAGGGTCACCGGCATACTCGTCCGGCAGCGCGGCCGGCCGGGATCCGATCACACCATCGGCGCGGATCTGATCGTCGACGCCACCGGGCGCCGATCGCAGTGCTGCCGGTGGCTGACGACGCTCGGCTATCCCGCTCCGGAGGAAACGTCCATCGCCTGCGACGTCGGCTACGCAAGCCGCTTCTATGCCCGGCCGCCGCAGGAGAGGGACTGGCGGCTCCTGCTCCTTCAGGCGCAGCCTCCCGACCACACCCGTAGCGGGATGATCGCCTGCGTGGAGGGCGATCGCTGGATCGTCAGCCTCGTCGGGCGCCTCGGCGACCGTCCGCCCACCGATGACGAGGGGTTCCTGCAGTTCGCCGCCACCTTGCGCAGCCCGCTCCTGCATCAGGCCCTGCGGGGCGCCGATCCCGTGTCGCCCGTGCGCGGGTTCGGGATCTCGCACAGCTACCGGCGCCGATTCGACCGGATGAGCGGCAGGCCCGCCGGCTTCGTCGTCATCGGCGACGCCGTCTGCACTCTCAACCCCGTGTACGCGCAGGGCATGACCGTGGCCGCGATCGGCGCGCTCGGTCTGGACGCGGAACTCCGGCGTTCGCCGTCCTCCGACCTCACCGGGCGGCTCCAAGCCCGGATCGTCCGCGCCAGCGCGGACGCCTGGGTTCTCGCCGGTGGTGAGGATCTGCGCTACCTCGCACTGCACAGCGGGGAACGGCCACCTCTGCGTAACCGGATCATGCGTCCCTATCTCGACCGTGTGGTGCGAACCGCGACGCACGATCGGCACGTCAACCGAGCCCTCCTGCGGGTGGTGAACATGGAACGCTCCCCCTACAGCCTGCTGAACCCCGGCGTCATGCTGCACGCCATGCAGCCGGGCAAGGCGGCACCGCCCGAGGCGCCGCCCCTGGCACAGTGACGTCCACGTTCGGGTGCCTAGCCGGTCGGCCTCGACGCCCGGTTCGGCTCCCCGGAGGCCGGGACCGACGCAGGCCCGGTCCGCTTCAACCGCAGGCAGGCCACCGCGGCGAGAACGAGCAGGGCCACGGGCACCGCGATCCCCACCCGCATCGCGGTGGTGAACGCATGGTCGAAGACCTCCTCCGCGGCGGACCTGACGGTGGCGAGCAGGTCGCGCGGCAGGCCGGCGGGAGGCTGGACGAGCCCGCCGGACCGCGGGTCGCCGACCTCCAGACCGCCCTCGGACACCCGGTCGAAGCTCCGCACGAACTCCGTGCGCACCGCCGGGGGCAGCTCCCCTGAGCGTCGCTCGGCCTCCTGGGGCAGCTCGGTGGCGAGCCGGTTCTGGAGCACCGCCCCGATCGCGGCCGCGCCGAACACCATGCCCAGCTGGCGGACCGTGCTGACGACTCCGGAGGCCGTGCCGGCCAGCGATTGCGGCACGTTCTTCATCGCCATCGCGTTCATGGTGGCGAACACGGCCCCCAGACCCGAGCCCGCGATGAGCAGTCCCGGCATCAGCGCCGACCAGTGCGAGTCGGGATGCGCCATCGCTGCCATCAGCGCGATGCCCGCCGCGACCAGCACCAGGCCGGTGAGCAGGATGAACTTTCCGCCGATGCGGTCGGTCAGCCGGCCGCTGACCGGTGCGATCATGAACTGCATGACCATGGGCGGGGCCAGGACCAGACCGGCGCCGAACGCGGAGAGCCCGAGCACCGCCTGCAGGTAGACGGTGACGGGCAGCAGAAAGGCCGCGACCGCGAACAGCACGGCGCCGGTCACGTACATCATCGTGCTGAAGTCCCGGACGGCGAACACCGCGAACGGCAACAGCGGCTGCCGGCCCTGGCGCCGCCGCTGATCGAACAGGAACACCGCGAACAGCGCCGCCCCGGTACCGATGATCAGCGGGATGGTGACGAACGACCAGACCCGGCCCCAGTCGTGCTTCTGCCCCTCGATCAGACCGTAGGTGACCAGCAACAGCGCCAGCGTGGACAGGACGACGCCGCGCACGTCCGGACGGCTGCGAGGGCGCTCGGCGACCTCGGGCACCAGCAGCAGCGCCATCGCGACGATCAGCGCGCCGAGGGGCAGGTTGATGAGGAAGATCCACCGCCACGAGTACAGGTCCACCAGGGCGCCGCCGACGAGCGGTCCCGCGATCGGCGCGACACCGCCGACCGCGCTCCAGATCCCGAACGCCATGCCCCGCCGTTCGGGCGGGAACGTCTCGGTGAGCAACGTCAGCGTCTGCGGCATCATGCACGCCGCGCCCAGGCCCTGGATCGCGCGCGCGGCGATCAGAACACCCGCGTTCGGGGCGGTCCCGCAGAGCAGGGAGGCGACCGTGAACACCGTCATCCCGGCGACGAGCATGGCGCGCGGCCCGAGCAGGTCGCCGAGCCGGCCGCACAGAAGGACCAGGACGGCGAACACCAGAACGTACGCGTTCAGGACCCAGAGAATCTCATCGAAGGTCGCGTCCAGCCCCTCCAGCATGTCGGGAATCGCGATATTCACGATCGACGTGTCGAGCAGGGTCATGAAGAAGGCGAGACACAACGTCGCCAGAACCGCTCGCGGATGCCCGCGCCAACGTCGCATCGGCGCCCGCATGGAGAATCCCTTCGGTCGTGGTGTCACCTGTCGAGAACGCTACGGGCAATCGTACGCAGGAGAATGTTCGATGTCCCCTCGTATATCTGACCGATCAAGGCGTCCCGGTAATACTTTTCCGCCGGATATGCGGTGCTGTACCCGTTTCCTCCAAAGGTCTGTACGGCCTGTGACGCGGCCCGCCCGGCCACCTGTGCGCCCAAGTATTTCGCCATTGCGGCCCGTGTCAACAGCTCGGGCGCGTAACGGTGGGCGTCGGCGAAACGTGCCGTGTCGTATACCAGCAGGCGCGCCGCCTCTATTTCCGTGGCGACCTGCGCGAGCGGGAGCTGCACGCCCTGGAATTCCGCGATGGCCTGCCCGAATTGTCGGCGTTTTCCGGCATATTCGACGGCCACGTCGAGGGCGCCGGTCGCCAGCCCCACCATCTGCGCGCCGATGCCGATTCGTCCGAGGTTGAGCGTATCGATCGCGATGTCGTAGCCGTCCCCTTCCTCGCCGAGCATCGCGTCCCGCGGAACACGCGCGCCGTCGAGGCGCAGCTCGCAGGTGGAACTGGCCCGGATCCCGAGCTTGTCCTGGCTCGGTCCGATCGACAGCCCGTCCGTGTCGCGCGGCACCAAGAAGGCCGTGATGCCGTGCGGGCCCTGCTCGGGTGCGGCATTGGCGAAGACGATGAAGACACCGGCTTCCCGCGCGTTGGTGGTCCAGACCTTCTGACCGGTCAGCACATAACCCTTTCCGTCCCGGCGGGCCCGCGTCCGGAGAGCGAACGCATCGCTGCCCGCCTCCGGTTCTGACAGGGCGTACGCGCCGACGAGCCCGCGCGACAGCAGCGGCAGATACCGCTCCTGCTGGGCGGGGCCGCCCCAACGGAGCAGCGCGTTGTTCACCAGCGCGTTCTGCACGTCAACGCAGACCGCGACCGATGGATCGACCCGGGCGAGCTCGGCGATGACCAGGGCGCTCATGAGGTGCGAGCCGCCTCGGCCGCCATGGTGCGCCGGGATCTGGACGCCCATCACGCCGAGGCCGAACAATTCGTCGATCAGCTCCTGCGGCATGCGGGCTTCGCGATCCATCGAGGCCACCCTCGGCCGGAGCTCTTCGTCCGCCCACCGCTGGACGACGGCACGCAGCGACTCCTCTTCTGCATTCAGCATGCACCCGTTCCGGCGAATCGTGTCGGAGGCCGTTTCCATACCTTTCCCTCATCTGAAGGCGGAAAGCCCGAGGGCGGCCCGCGCCACCACGAGCTTGTGTATCTCGGTCGTTCCCTCTGCGATCGTCAGCGCCCGCGCATCCCGGAAATGGCGTTCGAGCGGGTAGTCGGGTGACAGGCCGTTCGCGCCATGTATCTGGATCGCCTCCGACGTCACGCGCACCGCCATCTCGGTCGCGAACGCCTTCGCCATCGACGACTCCCGATCACAACGCCGGCCCTCCTGGGCGGCGGCCAAGGCGCGATGGACGAGCAGCCGTGCGGCGTCGATCTCGGTGGCCATTGTCGCGATCTTGTCCTGGATGAGCTGGAACTCGCCGATCGGCCGTCCGAACTGGTGGCGTCGCCGGGCGTAGTCCACCGCGGCCTCGAAAGCCGCCCGCGCGATTCCCACTGAGACGAGCGCCATCCGGCAGCGCGACCATTGCAACCCCTTGAAAATGAGCTGCAGGTTCTGCACCGTCCCCGCCGGCCCCAGGCAGTTCTCACGCGGGACGCGGCAGTTCTCGAAAATCATCTCGGAAGTCACGAACGCCTTGAGTCCGAGCTTGGGCAGGTCTCTGGTCCGGTAGGGCGAGCGTTCGCGCTCGATGATGACCGGCGCGATCCGCCGATGCCCGTTCTCGGCGCCGACGAGGCAGAGCACCACCGCGTAGTCGGCGATGTCGCCGTTCGAGATCCAGCGTTTGCAGCCGTTGATGACGTACTCGTCGCCCTGCGGGACCGCCCGGGTCTCCATCGCCGCGTTGTTCGATCCGTGGTTCGGTTCGGTGGAGGCCACGCAACCGACCCGCTCGCCGGCCAGCAGCCGCGGCACCGCCCGCGCGCGGAGCTCCGGAGGGCCGGCGGCCGCGATGTAGCGGGCGCACGCCTTCGTGATCAGCAGGCAGCCCTCCAGCGAGGGGAAGACGCGTGCGAGCTCCTCGCTCGCCAGGGCGTCGGCCGTCACGTCGGGGGAGTCCGAGTCGGCCGGATAGCCGTGCGCGCGCAGCGTCCGCACGATGTCCGGCAGCATGTCGCGCGGCAGGTGGTCGTCGCCGTATCGGTCGCCGAGCGGCTTGATGTCCCGTGCCAGCCCTTCGCGCAGGGAGGCCTGCCGTTCATCGTTCGTCGCGGTGAACCCCATCAGCACGGACCGTCCAGGAGACGTTCGAGCTCGGCGGTCAGGACGCGCGCGAACGAGGCCTGCGACGAGTGGAGGAAGAAATGCCCACCGGCCAGGAGGATGACCGAGAAGTCCCCGGCGGTCTGCTCTGCCCACGCCGCCAGCTCGCTCCGCGGCAGGCTCGGGTCGTCCCTGCCGCCGAAGGCCACCAGCGGGCAGTCCAGCGGCGGCCCCGGCTCATAGACGTAGGTCTCGACGGCGGTCAGGTCCGCACGCACGACGGGGAGCATCACGTCGACGAGATCCTCGTGCTCCAGCGGCGCGTTGCGCGAACTGTCGAGGCGTACGAGCTGCTCGACCAGCTCGGCCTTGGGCAGATCATGGATCTGCGGGCCCGTCGACGGCCTGTGCGGGGCACCGGACGCGGCGACGAACAGGGCGGCCGGCCCGGGGCGACGGTCCCGGGCCAGCTCGCGCGCGACCTCGAAGGCGAGCAGCGCCCCCAGGCTGTACCCGAGCAGCACGAACGGTGGCCGGACCTGCTCGATCAGGACGTCCGTGACCTCTTCGACGAGCGGCCGCAGGCATGTGCGCGGCTTCTCGCGGAGGCGGCGGCCGTGTCCGGGCAGCTCGACGGCGCACAGCTCCACGTCGCCGGGAAGCTCCGCCGCCAGCCCCTTGAAGGCCGCCGCCCGGCCGCCGGAGTAGGGCAGGCATATGAGACGCAGGCCCGCGTCCGGGTTCGGACGCGGGCGCTGCATCCGCCGTTCCCGCGGCTCCATCGGATGCCTACGGCCTCGGCGCGGCGGCCTGCTCGGAGGTGACCCCGAACTGTTCCCGGAACCGGGTGACCGCCCCCTCGCTGAGGAAGATGCCGTCGCACTGCGGGGCGCCGCCGTCGAACCCGAGACCGCGGAGGGTCTCGAGATGCTTCACGCACCTGTCCGGGTCGGCCGGGCCCACCGTGGGCTCGATTCCCTCCACTCGCTCGACGAGCAGCGAGGAAAGCACGGAGCTGGTGATGTCCACCGGGCTCGAGGCGTCGGGGGTGCTGCGGATGAACTCGTCGATGCCCTCCGCGCCGAACATCTGGGTCATCGCCGGCGGCCAGTACAGCACCTTGCCCATCGGCGTCTTGGCGCGCACCACGTCGCCCTGGGCGAACAGCACGTCGGCCCGCTCCTCCGCCCTGGCGAGCGCGGCGTCACGGTCGTAGCACGGCGGGATCGAGTCGTCGACCAGGATGGCCCCCGGCCGGAGGCGCGCCACATCGACGATGTCGGGCGCGTTGGTGTCCGCGCTGATCAGCGTCGCCTCGTAGAACTCGTCCGGCAGCTCGGCCGTGGCGCCGATGACCCGGATCTCGCCCCGGTAGCCGAACGTGTCGCGCACCTCCTCTGCGACCTGCTCGACCGAGCCGCGCTGCGCGTACGGGTCGCAGAGCATGAGCTCGCGGGGGTGCGGCAGGTGCCGCAGCATCAGTTCCAGGGACGCCCGGCCCACGGACCCGACCCCGAGGCTGCACAGGACCTCGTCCTCTATACGGCGGCCGCCGTGGCGCAGCATGGCCTCCACGACCAGAAGCACCGAGGCCGCGGTGGTGTCGTGGCCGCTTGTGACCCGGGGCAGGTCGGTGCGCTGCTCCAGGGCGTTCGCGACGGCCTGGCCGTACTCGGTCGCCGACACCAGCAGGCCGCTGAGCGAGGCGCTGCCCGCCCCGAGCCGGCCCGCCATCTCGATTCCCTCCAGAATGGTGCCGACCAGGCCCTCCCGGTCCAGGTAGAGCTCCGCCGTGTCGAGGCGCGGGATCATGACCGCGGCGATCCGGCCCAGCTGGGTGGTGATGACGCCGACCAGCATGGGCAGCCCGCCCAGGTTGTCGATGGCGGCCTTGCTCTCGGTGGGGTCGAGGCCCGCCCGCTCGAACAGGCCCGCGGGCAGGGCCAGGATGGCCGCCCCTTCCACCGGCTCGGCCCGGCCGGACGCGAAGAGCGTCAGCAGGTCCCGCCGCTCGATGGAGACGCCGCCGTGGCCCTGCTCCCCGTTGGCCGAACCGGCGAGCGCTTCGGCGCTCGCTCCCTGGCCGTCGGTCGGCGCGCCGAGGGCGGCCGACAGCTCGGCGATGGTCGGGTGCGCGAACAGGTAGCGCACCCCGATCTGCTTCCCGACCAGCTCCGAGATCTTCGAGACGAGGTTCACGGCCTGCAGCGAGTCGTCGCTCAGGTCGAAGAAGCTGTCGTAGATGCTCAGCTCGGCGGCCCCCAGGACGTCGGTCCAGAGCCCGGCCAGCTGCCTTTCCAGCGGCGTGCGCGGCGCCACCGGACCACGGCCGGCGGCGGGCGCGGCGGGCAGGTCGCGGGCGGCCAGGGCCGCCCTGTCGACCTTGCCGTTCGCCGTGAGCGGCATCTCGTCGAGCAGGACCACGTTCTTGGGGACCATGTACTCGGGCAGCTTGTCGCGGACGAAGGTCCGCAGCTCGCTCGTCCCGGGCCGCGCGTCGTTCGCCGCGACGACGTACGCCACGAGCCGCTTGCCTCCGCCTTCCTCGTCCGCCGCTATGGCGATCGCGTCTCCGACCGCCTGGTGCTCCCGCAGCGTCTTCTCGATCTCGCCCAGTTCGATTCGGTACCCGCCGACCTTCACTTGGAAGTCCTCTCTTCCCAGTAGCTCGATGGCGCCGTCAGGTAGACGGCGTCCGATGTCACCCGTCCGGTACAGCCGTTCGCCGGTCCCGGGATGGACTATGAACGCGGCGCGCGTCGCTTCCTCGTCGCGCCAGTAACCTTCGGCCAGGCCCACGCCGCCGATGTACAGGTCGCCCGGCACCCAGTCCGGTCGCATGTCCAGCTCGTGGTCCAGTACGTGGACCTGCTGGTTGGCCATCGGCTTGCCGTACGGGATGCTCGGCCGGTCCGGATCCACGTCCTCGATCGGGTGCAGGATCGACCAGATCGACGCCTCGGTGGCGCCGCCGAGGCTGATCATGCGCACCCCCGGCGCAAGGCGCCGGAGCCGGCCGGGAAGCCCGACCGGGATCCAGTCGCCGCTCAGCAGGGCCAGCCGGAGCGAGCCCGGAACGGCCGTCCCGACGCCTTCGGCGTATTCGACCAGCATCTGCATGAAGCCCGGCACGGAGTTCCACACCGTGACGCGGTCCCGCCGCATCAGCTCCAGCCAGTGCTGCGGGTCGAGCAGGCCGGACACGTCCGGCAGCACGAGCGTTCCTCCCGCCGCGAGCGTCCCGAAGACGTCGTGGACGGACAGGTCGAAGCTCAGCGCGGACAGGCCCAGAACCCTGTCACCGTGCTCGATCCCGAACCGCCGGTTGACGTCGGCGACCGTGTTGAGCGCGGCGCGGTGGGAGATCATCACCCCCTTCGGCCGGCCTGTCGAGCCGGAGGTGTAGATCACGTACGCCAGGTCGCCTTCGCCCTGGACCGGTTCGAGGGGCTCCTCGCTGACGTCGTCGAGAGGCTGGGTGTCGACGCACAGCCGCCGTACGCCCGCGGGCCAGTCGAACCGCTCGTCGACGGCCCGCTGGGTGAGCACGATCCCGGCCTCGGCGTTCTCCAGGATGTGGTGCAGCCGTTCCTGCGGCAGCGTCGCGTCCAGCGGCAGATAGGCGGCTCCCGCCTTGAGCACGCCGAGCACGGCCACGACCTGCTCCCAGCCCTTCTCCATCACCACACCGACGAGGGAGTTGGGCACGGCGCCCTGTTCGCGCAGCCGGCGGCCGAGGCGGGTGGAGCGCCGGTCGAGGTCGCCGTACGTGAGCCTCCCGGCCGTCGACATGACCGCCGGCTGCTCCGGCCTGCGTGCCGCCTGGGCCATGAACGGGGCGTGCAGGAGCCCGCCGGGCAGCGCCGCCGCCGTCGCGTTCACCTCGCGCTGCCGCGCACGCTGGGCCTCCGGCACGATGTGCCGCCGGCTGCGTTCCTCCCAGCCGCCCGGCTCCTCGGCGAGCCGGCGCACATGTCGCGCGAAGGCGTCCAGCATGTCCCGGGCGAGTCCGGGCGGGAACACCGGCTCCAGGATGTCCCAGGTGAATTCGAGCGCACCGTTCCGCTCGGCGCTGCGCGCCTCCAGGTACACCTGCGGCGTCTGGCTGACGGTGTAGCCGGGCGTGCCCAGCGCCGAGACGTCGACGCTGCTCATTTCGACGCTGTTGAACACCACATAGGTGTTGCGGCGCGGCGTCCCCCCGTGCGCCTTCGCCAGCTCGCGCATCACCTGGACGCCGCTGACGTACCGGCAGTGCTCCAGGTCCTCCACCAGCTGGCGTTGCAGGCGCCGGGCGCGCTCGAGGAACGTGGAGTCCGGCAGCGCACGAACCGCGAGGTGATTCGGCAGGGCGAAGCTGCCGACGATCTGGTTCACCTGGTCGTGGACCGGCAACCTGTCCCAGAACGGCGCGTTGAGGCTGAACTCGGGGGTCTTGCTCCAGGCCGCGATGACGTCGGAGAAGGCGGTCAGGAGCACGGCGCCGACCATCAGGCCCTCCTCTTTCGCGCGCTCCTTCATCCGCGCCCAGGGCTCGGGCTCGAGCAGCCGGGCGCTCAGCGCCACCGACGGCATGCTCTCGGTGGAACGCGGGATCTCGATCGGGAGCTCGGGCGGAGGAGGAAGCGTCGGCAGCCGCCGCCGCCAGTAGTCGAGGGCGCGGTCGTGGACGGGCGTGCCCTTCAGTTCCGCCTTGGCAACGATGTAGTCGCGATTGGACAGCTCAAGGGGCGGCAGCTCCTCCCCGGCGTAGAGCCGTGCGAGATCCTTGAAGAGGATCTGCAGGCTCAGCGAGTCGGCGACCATGAGGCTCGAGGCGAGGTGGAACCGCCTGCGGTCGTCGTCGAGCCGGACCGCGCGCAGCCGGAACAGCGGCCACCTGTCCGGCCTGAACGTCTCCTGCGGCATCGTCCGGCGGAGCTCGTCCAGCTTCGCCGTGACCTCGGCGGCCGGTCGGCCCCGCAGGTCGAGTTCCTCGATCCGGTATTCCGGCACGTCGGGCAGGATCTGGTTGTGACCGTCCGGAAGCACGATGCACCGCAGCATGTGGTGCCGCTCGAGCATGCGCTTCCACGCCCAGGTGAACCGGTCCCAGTCGAGGGCGACCGTGTCGAATTCGACGTAGCCGTTGCCCGAGAGATTGCCGATCTCGAACGCGTCGCGCTGCCCGGCGAACAGGGCCTGCTGCATGTCCGAGAGCGGGAAGGGAAGGTGCAGCCGGTCCGGCGCCGGCTCGATCTTGCCGATGGCCGTCGGCGGGGTGGCGGAGCGCTCGCGCAGCGCCGCGATGAGCGCCTGTTTCTGGTCCTGCATCGCGGTGCGCAGACTGGCCGTCAGGGCGTTCTTCGGGGCGCGGCAGTGCAGCTCGTCGCCGTCGACCCACAGGTCCACTCCACGTCGTGACAGGTCCGCGAGCAGGTCGTTCACACGGTCCATGACTCCCCCAAGGAGAATTCAGAGAATTTCGAACTCTTCCCAATCCATTTCTTGCGTTCCGTCCTCCCGCGGCCGAGTGGCGCCGACCGGGTCGCCGGCCAGCATCCGCGCGGCGATCTCCCGCAGGCTGGAGCCTTCCAGCGCGTCGGCCAGCGGCAGCGACATGCCGAGTTCCACTTCGATCTGGTTCTTCACACCGACCGCGACCAGTGAGTCCACACCGATGCTGGTCAACGGCTCGTCGATGTCGAGCTGGTCCAGAGGCATCTCGAGCGCTCGCGCGATCTCGACGCGGAGGTACGACTCGAGCAGTTCCTGCTGGTCCGCCGGGTCGGCGGCGAGCAGGTCGGCGGCGGTGAGCGCGCCCCGTCCGCCGTCGGGCGGCGTGGCGGCGTCCGGGACGGCCAGCTCGGCGACGAGCGGGGAGCGCGCGGCGACCGGCGGGCGCTCCGCCCAGCGCCGCCGGTCGATCGGCATCACGGCGAGCCAGTGCGTCCGCGCGCCGAGCAGCCGGCCGAAGATCTCGACACCGTCGGCGGGCTCGATGCCCTCGATCCCGGCGAGCGCGGCCAGCCTGTCGGCGCCCCCGGACCGGACCGCGAGCCCCGCGTCCTCCCACGGGCCCCAGGCGACGCTCAGGGCCGGGCGCCCCTGCGACGCGCGCAGCGATGCCAGGGCGTCGACGAACGCGTTGGCCGCCGCGTAGTTGCCCTGTCCCGGCGAGCCGAGCACGGCCGCGGCCGACGAGAACATCACGAAGAAGTCGAGCGGCAGGTGCGCCGTACAGGCGTGGACGTTCCAGGCGCCGGCCACCTTGGGTTCGAAGACGGCCAAGAGACGTTCCGCGGTGAGCGTGTGGAGCGTCGCGTCGTCGAGCACACCGGCCGCGTGGACGACGCCCCGCAGTGGCGGCATGAACTCCGTCGCCTCCGCGAGGGCGTGGGAGAACGCCTGCTCGTCGCCAACGTCGGCGCGCACCGGGCGGACCTCGGCCCCCGTGTCCCGCAGCGTCCGGAGCCGTTGCTCCGCGCCCTCGTCAGGGCCCCGCCTGCCGACGAGGACGAGATGGCGCGCACCGTGCTCGACCAGCCAGCCGGCCACGTGCAGTCCGAGCGCTCCCAGGCCACCGGTGATCAGGTAGGTCGCGTTCGCGCGCACGGCGTCGGACGGCACGGTCGGCGCCGTGGACGTCCCGGCGGGAACCAGGCGGGCCACGTAGCGCTCGCCGTCCCGGCACGCCACCTCGTTCTCGTCGTCGTCGGCACGCAGCTCGTCCGCCAGCCACGCCGCCGGGACGTCGCGCACGTGGTCGCGGACGTGATCGAGGTCCACCAGCACGGGGTGCAGCTCCGGATGCTCCAGTGCCGCGACCCTGCCCAGCCCCCAGACCGGCGCCTGAGCCACGGAGACCGGAGCCTGCGCGGCGCCGACACCATGGACGCCGCTCGTCACCAGCCACAGCCGCGGCGGGCCAGGAGCCGAAGTGAGCGTCTGGATCAGGTGCAGCACGCTGACCGCGCCGCGGACCTGCGCATCGCGAAGACCGGTGACTCCGGACCGGTCCGGCGATGGGGCGTCCAGGCTCCAGAGATGCGCGACCCCGCGCAGCGTCCCCATCCGCGTCCGCGCGGCGCTCACCGCGCGGCGCACGTCTGCGGCGCTGTCGGGACGGATCGTGATCCGGTCCGGCCCCGATTCGTCGTAGCCGGCCCCCGGGACCACGAGAACGGCGCGTTCGCCGCCGTCGGCGAGACGTCCCGCGAGATCGGACGCCACACCGCGACCGTCGGCGAACAGCAGCCAGCCTCCCGCGGCGCCCGCCCGTTCCACGGCCCGGCGATCCGCTCGCCGCCACCGCAGCTCGTAGAGGGCACGATCGAGTCCCGCTCCTCGAAGGCCCGTGAGGCGTCTCAGATGGACGCCCTCCAGCACCGCCAGAGCCTGGCCGTCGCCGTCGGTCAGCGTCACGTCGCCTGCCGCCGCGTGGGACGGCCCCACGTCGTTCCCGGGTCGCACGCGTGCGTGCACCCATAGGTGACGCCCCGCGCAGGGGCCCGCGAGTCCCGGCTGCAGGATCGCCCGATCGATCCTGACGGGCACGTACGGACGCGGGTTCTCGTCATCGGTGCGGCCCTGCAGAGCGGCCCCGAGCACCTGGAGCCCGGCGTCGAGAAGCGCCGGATGGATGCCGTACGCGTCCAGCTCGGGGTCCAGCTCAGACGGCACCGCGAGCGCGGCCAGCGCTTCCCCCTCGCCCCGCCATAGCCGCCCGACGCCTCGGAACGAGGGGCCGTACTCCAGTCCATGCGAGCGCATTGCCGCGTAGAGGTCGGCGACGTCGATCGTCTTTCCGCACCGTCCGCGGACGGCATCGAGATCGACGGCCGCGCGTTCCGGTTCGCCGGACGCGATCGTCCCGGTCACGTGCAAGGTCCAGGCCGACCGGTCATGCGCGTCTTCGGCGGGGCGGGCGAAGACGCGGAAACCCGCCCCCTGCGCACCCGTGTCGACGACCCGCAGCTGGGTGGTGGACGCGCCCGCGTCGGCGAGGCGGAGCATGCGCCGGAACTCGACCCCGGTCAGCACGGTGACCGGCGCTTCGATCGCGACCGCCGCGGCGGCCCGCGCCATCTCGAGCCAGGCGGCCGCGGGCACCACCGCGGCGCCGTCCACACGATGGCCGCCGAGGAACGCCGGGGCGCCGACGCCCAACGTGCCCTGCCAGACGTGGTCGCCGTCCGGCCCGGCGAGCTCGACGTGCCGCCCGAGGAGGGGATGGCCGGCGTCCTCGCCCGGCTGGTGCGCGATGAGGCCGCGCCGGGGGTCGAACCAGCACCGCTCGCGCTGCCACGGGTAGCCCGGCAGCCGCACGGGACGGCCCGGCCTCGCGGGCTCGGGACGCAGGGCGTCCCATGCGGGGTCGAAACCGACCGTGTAGAGCTTCCCGAGCGATGTCAGCAGTGTTTCGCGCGGCGGCTCGGCGCGGCGCAGCGAGGCCAGGAGCACGGCCTCCCGCCCGCGGCCCTGCGCACGCTGTGCGATCGCCGCGAGCAACATGGGATGCGACGAGAGCTCGACGAACACGTCATGACCGGTTTCGAGGAGGCCCGTGACTGCCGTGTCGAAGAGCACCGGCGCGCGTAGGTTCTCGGCCCAGTAGGCGCCGTCGAGCGTCTCGCCGTCGGCCACGGCGCCCGTCACCGTCGAGTACATCGGCAGCCGCACCGGTGTCGGCCGCACATCGTCGCCCAGGGCCTTCGCCAGTTCGGCCTTGAGCGGATCCATGTGCGGGCTGTGCGACGCGAAGTCGACGGATTCGAGAATCCGGCAGAAGACGCCGTCGGCCCTCATCCGGCCGGTGATCTCGTCGATCGCCGCCACGTCTCCGGAGATCACGGTCGAGGTCGGCCCGTTGATCGCCGCCACCGACACGCGATCGGCGTACCCGCGCAGCGCCTCGTGGGCGGCTTCGGCGGACAGCTCCAGGACGGCCATCCGCCCGCTGCCCGAGGCGGTGCGGATCACCTGGCCCCGCCGGCAGGCGACGCGCACGGCCTCGTCCAGGCGCACCGCCCCGGCGAGGTACGCGGCGGCGACCTCGCCCACGCTGTGCCCCACCACGGCGTCCGGGGTGATGCCCCACGATCGCCACAGCTCGGCCAGGGCGACCTGGAGCGCGAACAGCGCGGGCTGGCAGAAGTCCGGTTCGTCGAGGCGGGACGCCGTCTCGTCCGCCCACAGCTGCTCCAGGAGGGACCAGCCGGTCTGGGCCCGTACCAGGCGTTCGCATTCCTCCAGCGTCGTGAGCAGCGCCGGTTCCTCGCGAAGCGCGGGGTCGAGCGGCCACCAGCGCGGGCCCTGCCCCGGGCAGACGAACACCAGGCGCCGCCGCCGCGGACCGGCGTCGCCGGTGGCCACCCCGGGGTGCGGCGCACCGGCCAGGAAGGCGTGAGTCTGGTCCGCGGCGCGCTCGCGAGCGGTGGCGACGAGCGCCAGGCGGTGCCGGTGATGCGAACGGCGGGCACCGGCGGTGTGGGCGATCGAGGCGAGGCCGTGCCCGTTACCGACTTCGGGGCCGAGCACGTCCAGGAACCGTCGCGCCGCCTGCCGTAGGGCTTCGTGGCCGCGGGCGGAGATGGGGACCAGGACGGCCTTCTCCGGATCCGGCGACGCGCCGTCCCGTTCCGATTCCGGTACGGCCGGCGCCTCTTCGAGCACGAGGTGCGCGTTCGTGCCGCCGAACCCGAACGAGCTGACGCCCGCGCGGGCCGGGCCCTCGCGGTCCGGCCAGGGTTCGAGCGCGCGTGCCACCCGAAGCCGCAGCCTTTCGAAGTCGATCCGCGGATTCGGATTCCGGACGTGCAGGCTCGGCGGGACCTGCCGGTGCTCAAGCATCAGCGCCGTCTTGATCAGACCCGCGATGCCGGCGGCGGCCTCCAGGTGGCCGATGTTCGACTTGAGCGCCCCGACGATGCAGGGACGATCCGGCGGGCGGCCGCGCCCCACCACGTCCGCGAGGGCCCGCGCCTCCATCAGATCACCGAGGAATGTGCCGGTTCCGTGCGCCTCCACGTAGTCGACGTCGCCCGCGGCGACGCCGCTGTGCCGGTACGCGGCGCGCAGCAGGGCCTCTTGCGACCCGCTGTTCGGGGCCATCAGCCCGTTCGTGCGCCCGTCGTGCGCGACCGCTCCTCCGCGGATCACGGCCCGGATCGGGTCGCCGTCGGCGAGAGCCCGCGACAGCGGCTTCAGCACCACCACGCCCGCGCCTTCGCTGCGCACGTAACCGTCCGCACCTGCATCGAACGTCTTGCACCGCCCGTCGGGCGCCATGACCCCGGCCTTGGCGAAGTTGATCGCGGCGATGGGGGAGAGGATCACGTTCACGCCGCCCACCACCGCGAGCCGCGACTCCCCGTTCCAGAGGCTCTGGCATGCCATGTGGGCGGCCACCAAGGACGACGAGCAGGCCGTGTCCACGGCGATGCTCGGACCGTGCAGGTCGAACATGTAGGAGATCCGGTTCGCGGCGACGCTGAGCGCGTTGCCGGTGCCCCAGTACGCGTCGACGGCGCCCAGCCGGGGGGCCTGCAGCAGGGCGTAGTCGTAGGTGCTGATGCCGACGAAGACACCGGCGTCGCCGCCGGCGAGGGCTGCGGGCACCTGACCGGCGTCCTCGAACGCCTCCCAGGTGACTTCGAGAAGGAGCCGCTGCTGGGGGTCGAGGGTGCTCGCCTCACGCGGCGAGATGCCGAAGAACTCGCGGTCGAAGCGGTCGATGTCGCGCAGGAAACCGCCCCACCGGCTGTTCGTCTTCCCCGGCGCCGCGCCGTCCGCGTCGTAGAAGCCGTCGGCGTCCCACCGGTCCGGCGGCACTTCTGTGATCGCGTCGCCCCCGTCGCGCAGGAGCCGCCAGAACTGGTCGGGGCCGTCGGCGCCGGGGAACCGGCATCCGATGCCGATGATCGCGACGGGCTCCATGGACCTAGCCCCCTGCCGGAAGACGATCGCCGGACGTGTCCGCGGTGTGCCGCGTATCCGCGGTGAGGCGGGCGAGATGCTCCGCCAGCGCGGTGGTGCTGGGGTGGTCCCAGGCCAGCGTCTCCGGCAGCGCGATGCCGAGGAGCTCCTCGAGTTCGCGGACCAGCGCGACGCTCTGGAGCGAGTCGAGGCCGTGGTCGTGCCAGGACGCGTCCAGGTCGATCCGTTCGGGATCGACATCCGCCCGGCGGGCCAGCTCGGTGACCAGCCAGTCCTGGATCCACTGCCTGTCCATGCGCTCCGGACCCCGCCCCGGCCGCTGCCCGGGCGCCGTCGCGGCGCGGACCTCGGTCAGCACCGGGAGCGTCCCGGCTAGGAACGAATCCCGTGTGGCGCCGCGTTGGATCTTGCCGCTCGATGTCTTCGGGATGCCGCGCGGCTCGATCAGGACGACGGCGTGGGGGTGCACCTCGTGGCCGAGGACGACCGCGTGCCGGACCGCCTCGGCGACCTCGCTCAGCGACGTCGCGGGGCCGGCGTTCACCTCGAAGACGACGACGAGGTTCTCGGTGCCGTCCACGTCGACCGAGAACGCGGCCCCTGACCCCGGCCGCAGCGCGGGGTGGCACCTCTCGGCCGTGTGCTCCACGTCCTGGGGATGGATGTTGCGGCCCCGGATGATGATCAGGTCCTTCAGGCGACCGGCGACGTACAGCTCGCCGTCCCGCAGGAAGCCGAGATCACCGGTACGCAGGAACGGGCCGTCACCGTCGGCGAGCGTGGCGCCGAAGACGCGCGCGCTCTCCTCGGGACGGCCCCAGTACCCGGCGGCCACGCTCGGGCCCGCCACCCATATTTCGCCGACCTCTCCGGGCGCGCGGCGCGTCCGGTGCTCCGGATCCGCGATGACGACCCGCTGGCCCCTCAACGGACGGCCACAGCTCACGATGCTTCCCGTCTCTCGGGCGCCGGCGCCGTCAGCCGCCCGTGGCGAGGCCGGACGGCTGACGGACGTCGCCGGCCACGAGCACCCGGTGACGATGAGCGTGGCCTCCGCGAGCCCGTAGCAGGGCCGGAACGCCTCGCCGCGGAAGCCGCGACTCCGGAAGGTCTCCGCGAACCGCGCCTGTGTCTCCGTGCGCACGGTCTCGGCGCCGTTCCAAGCGGCCGTCCAGCTCGTGAGGTCCACACCGGCCGACTCGGTTTGTGTGATCTTGCGAACGCACAGGTCGTAGCCGAAGTTGGGGCCCCCGCTGACCGTGGCCTTGGTCCGGGAGATGGCCTGAAGCCACCGCACCGGCCGCTGCAGGAAGGCCATCGGCGACATCAAGGTCACCGTGGCGCCGAGGTACGGCCATGCGAAGATGCCGCCGATCAGCCCCATGTCGTGATAGGGGGGCAGCCAAAGGACCCCTCGGCTGTCGGCGGTGATCCCGAGAAAGGAACCGGTGGCGGACCCGAGGTTATGCATCAGGTTCGCATGCGTCACCATCACACCGCGGGGCGCCCGGGTGGAACCCGAGGTGTACTGCAGCAGCGCCAGGTCGTCGGGGCGGATGCCCGGATTCCTCCAACTCGCCGCCCTCGCCGGATCGACGTCGTCGGTCGTGAGCTTCGGCAGCGCGTCGAGCAGCGGCGCATCGGCGAAGGCCTGTGCACTCTGTTTCGCCATCATCGACGTCGTCAGCAGCGCACTCGGCTGTGAGTCGGCGGCCATCGACAGCAGCCGAGACCGGTTACGGCCGAATTGTCGGGGATAGGCGAGGGCGGCGGCGGTCTTAGCGTAAAGGCATCCGAAGAGTGCGGTGATCAGTTCGAGGCCCGGGAGAAAGAGCAGAAGAACACGCTCGCCACTCAGCTCGCGCTCTTGCAATAGGCAGGCGATGGCGCGTGCCTGCGCGTCCAATTCCGCGTTGGTGATGCTCTCCTCGCGCTCCCCGCCGTCGACGAGGAACGTGAACGTACGCCGCTCCGGCCGCTCGAGCGCACGTCGTCGCACAAGGTCCACCAGCGTTTCGTGGTCGCCGGCATAAGGTCTTCGCAGCGCCATGGCAATTACATCCCGTCGAGAACAGATTTCCTCAATAATGACGAGCTCGGGCGGGACGCGACAATCCTCAAAGGTGCGAACAAATGAGTGACGCCAAAGTGCACACCAATGGAGCGCACAATTCCGCGAAATTTTGCGGTGATGATCACAGGGCGGCGCTTGGTTCCGAGGGGCCGGGCGTCCGTTCAGGGTCGGCGGATCGCCAGGTCGCCGGGGTCGACCAGCGCGAACCCCTCGGAAGGAACCCCGGGCAGGCTGCCGGGCTGCAGCCGTCGTTCCACTCGATCGTCGGGCAGGGCGACCCATTCGCGGAACCTTCGTCCCGCCGGTGTGAACGGCTCACCGACGCCTTCGGCGATGAGTTGCGCGACCTGTCCTGGGGTGGCTTGACCAGCAAGGTCTGGTTGCGCGTATTCAGTGCGGCGAAGAAGCGTCCGCGGTGGCGGACACAGGGCATCCCCATCATGGTCGACCGGGTGACGGTGGGATCGGTGAGCGTCGGCTCGACCAGGTCCCAAAGACGCTCTTCGGGTGTCATGTGCTGTGGCGGGGCCGCTGGCGGCCGCGCGCGGTCCGGCGACGAGGTGGCGTTCGAGACGCTGCCGGCGCCGCGTCGGCGGGCCCTGCATCTGCACCGTTACCGCATGCTCGGGTCGCTGACCGATGCCGAGGAGGCGATTCAGGCCACCATGCTGCGGGCGTGGCGGAGCCTGCGCACTTATCAGGCGCGTGCCCGCTGTGCTCGACCCTGTCCGGGTGGTGGAGGAACGCGAGTCGGTAGCGCTGGCCTTCGTCGCGGCTCTGCAGCTGCTGCCGGCCACGCAGCGCGCGGTGGTGTTGCTGCGCGAGGTTCTGTGCTGGAGCGCGCCGAAAATCGATCACCCGGCCGACGAGGAGGTCGTGGAGGTCTGGGCGTACGCCCGGGACTCCGTCGGCGACGACCAGCGCCGCGCCGGCCTGTTCGCCGAGCCGGTCCTTATCACCCCGACCGCCGGCACCTTCGTCGCACTCCTGGCCCACCTGGGGCGGAGTGAGCGGCGATGTCCAGGCCCGGGACCCTGAGCCCAGAGGCCCGGGCGGTAGTGGTCATTCTGGACGCCATGCTCACACGAACATCTGGCGGACGTCGATGCGAACTCCGCCAGATGTCACCACGTCACCGCCGGAACACGGGAATCCCATCCGGACCACCCCCGGGCTCATGAAGCGGCACGCAGTCAACCATTCGCGAACGGACCCGGCAGGTTATGCGCCCCACGCAGGCGAGGGTCGTCGTGATCGAGCACGCCCGTCGTGCCCTGGGCGAACTGGATCGGACCCGCGCGGAGGTCCGGCCCTCCCCCGGCATGGTGACCGGGATCGTGACCGTCGGCCTGCTGGAGAGCACGGCGGACCTGCTCTCCGGGCCGCTGGTGGCGGCCCTCGCCCGTGACCAGCCCGGCATCGACCTGCGCCTGTTCACCGCCTACTCCGGCCACCTGCAACTGCGGCTCGGCAGGGGAGACCTGGATCTCATTCTCCTCTACGACATGGACAGCACCCCGTCGCTCAACGCCCAGCCCCTCGTCCGCGGGCGGCCGTGGGCCGTGGCACCGCCCTCTGCGTGCCTGCACGCCGACCGTCCTGTCCCGTTCGCGCGGGTCGCGGAAAATATCATGACCGCGACCGGGCACGGGCTGCGCGCCCTGATCGACGCCGCCGCGGCACGGGCGAGGGTCGACGAGACCCAGATGGACGTGGTCGTCCAAACCAACTCCATGCAGGTGCAAAAGAGGCTCGTCCTCGCCGGTCACGGCTGGACGATCCTGCCGGGGTGGGGATCGACACCGGCGTCGCGAACGGCACGCTCAGCGCCGCTCCCCTGTGCGATCCCAAAGTCTGGCGCTCGGTCGTCCTGTGCACCCCGCGAGCGGGACGGACGCCACCCGGCGTCGAGGTCGTCGCCCGGGAACTGACCCACCAGGTCCACTCCGCCGTCCGCCAGGACAGGTGGCCTTCCGCCCAATCGTCGATGCGGGCGCGTCCGCCGAAGTAATGGAGGCTAGCGTCGGGCGTCAATGTTGCGCTCAGGTGTGGTGGTGGACAGCGCGTTCCCTTGTTCGTCCCGGGGTCAGCTTGTAAACACCGATCAGCGCGTTCCGCGCGGTGGCCGAGCGCTCACTGGCCGCCCTCGGCGAACCCGGTGCGCTGCAACGGAGTTCCCCTTCCTCGGCGGACTGAGCGGCGGCGCGGCGCTCGCCTCCATCTGCCTGCGGAATCTGCGGGCGGCGGCTGGAGCCGTGCCGGGTCAACAACCGGGCGGCGTACCGGTGCCGGGACGGCCACAGCAGTGCCTCGCGCTCTGACCGGACCGGCCCAAGAACCTCTCGCACATGCAAGGGGATTGACGGGTTGCCCAGGTAACGGATGCGACCCTGGTCGCCGCCACTTGGCACGGTGAGTTGTCGTTACGTGGTCACCTTCTACCTAATGAGGCAGAGAGGTTCCATCGCCAGTACAGACACCATCCTGATCGCCCGAAGCCGGGGCGATGAGATCATCAAGGTGTCGAAGCGCACACGGCTCGTGCCGGCTGATGATCGGTTGATGGGGAGCAGTGAGTGGACGGAACCCCCCGGTCCCGCACCAGATACCAGCGCCGCCGCCACGCAGTGCCGGTGCCGTCCGCAGCTGTGAGCTCCGATCGGCTGTACCCATCGACAGAGAGGCGCTACGCCAAGACGTGCACTAATCGGGAGAACCCGCGGACATGACCCCCCATGGCGCCGACCTGCGTTTTTGTCGGTCGGTGGGTCTGGCCCCATGCCACGAAAAGGTAAAAGCGCCAGGTCAGAGACCTAGCACCTGAACGTGAAATGTGTCCGAGGGGCGACACGCACCGACGGCACATGGCCCGCACATTCACCGCTCGGCGCGCCCCACCGCATTCCGGTCGGATGCCGCGCATAGGACCTCTAAGACCGCCCATAGGCCCCACGGCGACTCGTCGACCCTCTGAGGACTCTCATGGAGAACCTGCCTGGCCACAGCGTCCCGCAGAGGAGCTCTGAAGCAGCCAGCCGCTCGGGACGGAACTCCGAGAAGGCTCCAAGCGTCAGCGGCTTTGCTCTCGTGCCTCGGAGGCGTCCCACGGGCGTGACGGAGTCGATACCGCGTGGGACAGCCATCACATTCTTCACCGTACGGCGAGAACAGCAGATCCGGACGTCCAGTTGCGCGCGTGGCAGTGGGCGGTGGCCAGCCACACGTCAGCGGGGGATCTGCCACCAGTGAAGGTGATCGGCAGTCAGTTCGGGCGCAGCGAAGGGTGGGGACGGTTGGTCAAGCAGGCTGGCCGCGCTGGCAGTTCGACGCCCTTGCTTCGTAGCGAGACCTCGCGGAATCCGGCGTTGTCGCCGGGCAGCCGTCGGCTGAAGGCAAATGCGTTGGCCACGCCGATATGTTCACCCTCATCACGGACAAAGACGCGGTGCCGGAACGGTGGACCGGGCGATGTTCGGCGACGTCCCCACCCTCGCGGAACGGCTGATCTGGCGCGTCCTGCTCGGTCTGCGGCTCGCCAAGGGCCGATCGTCGGACACCGTGGCCGGATGGCAGATCACCGGGCGCGGCCAGAACTGGTTCCGGCTCGAGGCCGCCTCCTGGTTCCTGACCGGCAACCTCCTCGTCCAGGCAGCTGACGGGCGTGTGCCGCTGGTGACCATCCTCCGTCACGACCAGGATCCCTGGCCGTCTCGTGTGGTCCCCGCTGTCCGCAGTCCATCGCCGACTGGCGCCCGGCCTGCTCCATGACGCGGCGGCAAAGATCCGACCGACTCAATAGCGCCCGGCGCTGTGCCCTTTTCCCCGGGGGGCCGCAGGGCAGTCCCCCGGGGGTGGGTGGTCGATCGGGACGGGCCGGCCGGGCCGGTCAGTGGCGTCCCCGCAGCTGCGGGGCGAGGCGGCGGAGTCCGGTGAGCCAGGCGGTCCCGGTCACCAGGGTGACGAGGATCGCGCCGGCGACCAGGGTCGTCAGCGCCATGGCCAGAGCCATCGGCAGGCCGGCCAGGACCAGGAAGACGATGAACACGATCACCGCGGCCAGCGCGATCACAGCCGGCCAGACCTGGTCCATCCGGGAAGCCAACCCGTCCGGGATCGTCCCGGGCAGATCGGGTCGACGAGCACGATTCAAGATCGGCATGAACGTCCCCTTCTTGTGAGGTGAGCCGGTTTGGCGGGTCACCCTCAGGGTGGGGATGTCGTCGTTGCCGGATACCTTCACCCTACTGCGGGAATTCCGATATAGCAGAATATCTGAAGTAAACTTCTCAAGGTGCCTTCCGATGCGCCGTCCTCGCCTGGAGCCCAGCTCCCACAGCCCGGGGCCGATGACCCGCGGCGCCCGCCCGGCAATCCGCAACAAGCTCCTGGACGGCGCCATGAACGCGGCCGCGGGCGGCGGCCCAACGCCCGCGCGACTCCGCTTCCGGAGGGGGCGCAAGCGGTGTTCGCCGAGTACGAACGCGCCCTCGCCCGGTGCGATGGCCCGCTGGACGCCGGCACGGTCCGCGTCTATGCCTCCCGGGTCCGCCAGTACCTGGCCTGGCTAGCCGCCGCCGACGTCGACGGGACGGTCGAGGGCGACCCGCTTACCGAGCCTGACGCCCGCGACCTGGCCGTGCGCGCCTACCGTGTCCACCTGGAGACCGTGGCGCAGCGCAGGCCCGCCACTGTCAACGCGCATCTGACCGCGGTGGATGACTTCTACCGCCGCCGCGGGCTCGGCCCGGCGTCCGCCGAACGCGCCGCGCTTCCTCTGGCCGCCGCCCCGCGCGTGCTGGACGAACGCGACCAGGCCAGGCTGCTGCGGGAGGCCGCCCGCGCCTCCGCGCGCGACAAGGCCATCGCCTTCACCGCCTACTACGCCGGGACCAGGATCGTCGAGATCAGCAGGCTGGACATCGACGACGTGCGCCTGCCGGCCCGCGGCGGCGACCTGATCGTCCGCTACGGCAGGAACGGCGGATTCCGTGAAGTGCCCCTGCACCCGAGTCTTCGTGCCGTGCTGGAAGAGTGGCTGGGCGAACGGGCCGGCTGGACGGGCGCCGACACCAGCCGGGCGCTGTTCCTCAACCGCCGGGGCTCTCGCCTGTCGTCGCGTTCCGCCCACGCCGTGCTGCGCGCCATCGCCGACGCCGCGGGACTGCCCCTCGGCCGCGACGGCGCCTTCACACCCCGCGTGCTGCGCCACACCGCCGGCCAGACGATGGCCCGCCAGGGGACTGACACCGTCGTCGTCGCTGATCTCCTTGGCCTCTCCCTGGAAACCGCCCGCCACCATCGTCCGCCCACCGAGCAGGACCGCCGGCGAGCCATCCAGCGGCTCACCATCGACGAATGACCCACGCGCGCCTGCTGGTGGCCGCAGGGGCGAGTTCGAGGTCCCGTCCGGTGGTTCGGTCCGCCGTGGGATCTGGATCGGCCGGGTCATCACGGAGCGGGTCGTGCCGGAACATCTGCGAGGCGATCTGGGGCGGGGCGAGCGCGGCGCGGGCCGATGCCGGCGTCGAGCCGGCCGTCGGTGAGCAGCACCGTTCACCCACCTACTCGCACTCCTCGACTCTGAGAGGCGGTGTCGCGGGACCGGGGGCCGGGCGGTTACAGCGAGGGCGTGGCGAGGTGGTCGGCGGTGCCGCCGCGCCATTCGATGAGGAAGAGGCTGGCGTCGTCGCTGGTGATCCCGCCCCTTTCCCGCTTGAGCGTGTGGGAGAGGTCCCGGACCATCTGCTGCACGGTCGTGGCGCTGGGCTCGACGTGTTCGATGGTGGCGATCAGGCGGTCCTCGCCGAACTGTTCCCCGCCGGCGGTGTGCTCTTCGACGAGGCCGTCGGTGTAGGTCAGGATCCGGTCGCCGGGACGGAGCTGTTGGGTGTTGATCACGGGTGTCGAGCCGCCGATGCCGACGGGCAGCGTCCCGGGACCCTCCAAGGCGCGCAGAACGTGGTGGTCCCGGATGAGCAGGGGCGCCGGATGGCCCGCGTTGACCCATTCAAGATGGCCCGTCCCGACGTTCAGGCGCATCATCTGCGCGGTGACGAAGTGGTCGGGGCCGAACTGCTCGTCAATGGCGGTGTCCATGAACGCGTACAGCTCTGCGAGGCCGGCGCCGGCCCGTCTGGCGTGCCGGTAGGCGCCCACGGCGACGGTGGCCAGTACCGCGGCGTTCAGGCCGTGGCCCATCGCGTCGATCATGGCCAGGTGCAGGACGTCGTCGTTGAGGGCGTAGTCCAGGCTGTCGCCGGCGACGTCGTAGGCGGGTTCGAGGATCCCGGCGACGGCGATCTGCGGCGTCGTCATGGTCAGCGGGGGCAGCAGCGACCACTGGATCTCCGCGGACACGCTCATCGGTTCCCGCCGCCGCGCCTGGAAGAACTGGTCGGTGTAGCTGTTCTTGGTGACCAGCATGTCGGCGACCAGACCCGCCAGCCGCCGCAGCAGCCGGCGGTCGTCATCGTCGACGACGTCCAGGGTGAGGGCCATCACCCCGATCTCGTCACTGCCGTCCAGCAGCGGCAGGAACAGTCGCACACCGTCCGCCTCGGCGTGCTCGACGGCGGTCTCGGTCAGGAACGCCTGCCCGGCCAGGGAGCCCACCAACGGCACCGGCTCGGTCTCCTTGAGGCCACGCCCCGGAAGGGACACCAGTGTGAGCTGCGCGTAGTCCTGCAGCAGGATCGAGACATCGCGGCCGCCGATCGCGTGCACCTCCTCGGCCACCAGCGGTGCGATGAGTTGCGGCGGCATCTCGTGCGCCCGGTCCAGCAACTGGCCCAGCAGCCGCTCACCGAACCCCTCGCTTCGATCCACCGGCACCATCCACCGTCTCGCAGGCCCCTAGTCCCCTCACTGTTCCCTCGGGCAGCGGGCGGCACTGCCCGATCAACAAGGAACGTTCAAAGCTTGGGTAAGCCCAGTGTCACCATCCGGCGGCGGTGACCGGCCGGCGAGGTCGGTACTCCAGCTCGGGACGCAATGGCCGCCGACCGCATGCCGCGGCATGGACGGGAACAGATGGTGCTCGAGCTGGTAGTTCAGCCACCGAGCGCGAAATCGGTGATCCGGCCACCGCGGATGTTCCGCGGTCAAAACCTGCCGGCGCAGGAAATCAGTCTTGTCGTTCCTGCCCAGCGTCGGCATGCCCTTGTGATTGGGCGCGAGCGAACAGCCCAGGTACAGGCCGAACAATCCCTGCTGGACGGGGAGGAAATCCACGGCCTGCAGCGGGGGAGCACCCAGAACAGGGCGGTGAGATGCAGGTGGAACCCTTCCATGCCTGGTGTCGGGCCAGCCAGGCACCGGGGCCGCGCCGGGCCCCGAGGAACGCGGTAGCCCGGCCGCCGGGCCGGCGGCCCGGCCGCTTCACCTCGCGGTGGTCCACACGCGGGAGTGGCCCCGTCACCGATGCCGGTCTGTGTTCGTGCCCGGCGGCCCTGTGCGGGAGGCTGTGGGGGGCTGGGGTGAGGCGTGGCCATCCGGTCGCCTCGGGCAGGGTGAGGCGGTGAGCGGCGATACCGACGGCGGGCGAGGCCCGGGCGGCCCGGTTGTGGGAGCTGGTCGCCGGGTGCGCGGACGGTGAGCTGGTGTCGGCCGCGCATGTGTGTCAGGCGGCCGTGGTGGCGGTGGAGGTGGACGGGGCGGCCCTGTCGGTGGCGACCAGGCCGGACCGGCGGCAGCGGGCGCACGCCACCGATGCGGTGGCCGCGCTCTTGGAGGAGCAGCAGTTCACCCTGGGGGAAGGCCCCTCCATCGAGGCGGGGGCCTCCGGAGGCCAGGTCCTGGTCGCCGATGTGTCCTCGCCTGCCTGCGCATCCCGGTGGCCGATGTTCGCGCCGGTGGCCACGGCGGCAGGGGCCTGGGCGGTGTTCGCCTTTCCGCTGCAGGTGGGGGCGATCCGGCTCGGCACCCTCACCCTGTACCGGGCCAGGCCGGGTTCGTTGTCCGGGGAGCAGGTCGCCGACGCCGTGACGCTGTGCCGGACGGCGGTGGCGGTGATGCTGGCCGCCGGCCAGACCACGCCGAACGGGGCGGCCTCGGATCAGGGTGCGTGGCCGCTGGGCGGGCCCGGCGAGGGCCGGATCGAGGTGTACCAGGCGACCGGGATGGTCGCGGTCCAGCTCGGCGTCGGCCTGCAGGACGCGTTCGCGGTGTTACGCGCCCGCGCCTTCACCGAAGGTGTCCCGCTGGCCCGGCTGGCCCGCCGGGTGGTGGACCGGCGGCTGCGGTTTCACCCCGGCGACTTCCCCGACGGCTGACGACACGAATGGATCGACACGATGCCTACCGATGGACAGCGTCGCACGACAGGACACCCCGGCCACTGGACCAAGGAAATGGATTGAGCAGGCATGCCACAGCAACAACGACTCGCTGAGGTGTTCGTCGAGCTGGCCGACACCCTGGTGGCCGACTTCGATCTCATCGAGTTCCTGCACCGGCTGGCCGAGCGCTGCGTGGAACTGCTGGAGGTGGAGGCGGCCGGGATCCTGCTCACCGACCAGGCCGACGAGCTGCAGGTGATCGCGGCCTCCAGCGAACAGACCCGGCTGCTGGAGTTGTTCCAGCTCCAATCCCGGCAGGGCCCCTGCCTGGACTGCTTCGCCTCCGGCCGTCCCATCACGGTCGCCGACCTGGCCGCCGAAGCCGCCCAATGGCCGCTGTTCACCTCCGCGGCCCTCGATGCCGGCTACGGCGGGGTCCTGGCGTTGCCGATGCGGATGCGCGAGCGGATCATCGGCGCGATGAACCTGTTCACCGCGCCCTCCGCCGTCCTGGCCGCCGCCGAGGCGGCCACGATCCAGGGGCTGGGGCAGGCGATGGCCGACGTGGCCACCATCGGCATCCTGGGCGAACGCGCGGCCCGCGAACATCAACTGCTGTCCCAGCAACTGCAGATCGCCCTCAACAGCCGTGTGATCATCGAGCAGGCCAAGGGCATGCTCGCCGAACGCCACCAGACCTCCCTCGATCAGGCCTTCGCCGCCCTGCGCACCCAGGCCCGCAACACCAACCGCAAACTCGCCGACCTCGCCCAGGCCGTCATCGACGACGACCCCGCCGTCGTGAGCTCCCTGCGCCCGCCGCACGCCCACGATCCCGGCCGCCGCACCGACCAGACCTGACCGCCGGACGATGGCAGGGAAGGCGACGAAGAGCGCGCGGACGTCGGCCGAAGCCCGGCTGAACGCCTAAGTGCGCGATATGCGGTGCCCATGGGCCACCGGTGGCAACGTTTCCCGGCCTTGAAGATCGTGCGCCCGGTGGCCGCTGCGCCCTGGGTCGCTGCCACCGCTGCGATGGGGCGGGGCGGTGGGCTCCCGGAGGG
>NZ_SMJX01000149.1 GCF_004348535.1 Actinomadura sp. KC216 | reverse complement strand
GACCCGGAGGTTCGTCCGCGAATGGCGGCGGACGATGTACCGCCGCGGGCTGCTCGGGGTCGCGTGGCCCGCCGAGTACGGAGGACGCGGCCTGACCATGTTGCACCAGGTGGTCCTGGTCGAGGAGCTGACCAAGGCGGGTCTCCCGTTCGGGGAACAGCCCGCGGACTCGACGGGCGTGAAGATGCTCGGCAGCACGCTCCTGCGGTTCGGCACGGAGAAGCAGAAGCGCTCGATCCTGCCCGCGCTGCTGTCCGGTGAGCAGCGCTGGTGCCAGGGCTTCTCGGAGCCCGGTGCCGGGTCCGACCTGGCGTCGGTGAGCACGCGGGCCCGCCTGGAAGCGGAGGAGTGGGTGGTCGACGGCCAGAAGCTCTGGACGTCGGGAGCGCACACGGCCACCGGGATCTTCGTGCTGGCCCGCACCGACGCGGCCGCGGGCAAGCACGCCGGCCTGTCCTTCCTGTTGATTCCGCTGGACCAGCCGGGGATCGAGGTCCGTCCGATCCGGCACGCCACCGGGGGCACCGACTTCTGCGAGGTGTTCTTCGACGGCGCCCGCACCCCGGCCGACATGATCGTCGGCAGGGCGGGCGACGGCTGGAAGGTCGCCTCGACGCTGCTCACGTTCGAGCGGGGCGAGGAGGCCGCGACCAACCCGATCCTCTTCCGGGCGGAGCTGGACCGGCTGTTCGAACTCGCCCGCCGCACGGGCCGGGACCGCGACCCGGTGATCCGGCAGCGGCTCGGCCGCGCCCGCGTCCGCGTCGAGGTGATGCGCTCCCTGGGCCTTCGCATCCTGTCGGACGTGCTGGCGGGCGCCGAGCTGGGGCCCGCGTCCTCGGTCTCGAAGCTGTACTGGAGCGAGTACCACCGCGAGGTCACCGACCTGGCCCTGGACGTCCAGGGCCTCGACGGCCTGGCACCGGCGGGGAAGGACTCCTCGCGCCCGCTGCGAACCGACGACCCCGGTGCGGACCCGTCGTCGTCACGGAGCTGGTGGAGCGTCTCCCTCAACGCGCGGGCCGGGACGATCTACGCGGGGACCTCGGAGATCCAGCGGAACATCCTGGCCGAACGCTCCCTCGGCCTTCCCCGGGAGCCGCGGCCGGCCGGCTGAGCCGGATCCGGGCGATCGTCCGGCCGGGCGGACCATCACCTGACGGGACCTTCGAGAGCGAGACCACGATGCGGTTCGGATACGACCCTGAACACGAGGACCTCCGCGCGAGCGTGCGTGCCGTCCTCACCGACGCCGAGAGCTTGGCCGGGCACGACCTGGAGACGGACCGCGGCTGGTCGCCGCGCACGTGGAGCCGGCTCTGCGACGAGCTTGAGCTGCCGGCGCTGGCCGTGCCCGAGGCGAACGGCGGCACCGGTGCCGGCGTGGTCGAGCTCGGTATCGTTCTCGGGGAGGCGGGCCGCAGCCTGCTCCGCGCGCCGCTTCTCTCGACCAGCCTGGCGATTCAGGCGCTGCTGCGAACACGGCCCTGTGCGGGCGTCGCGCAGTTGGCGGCCGGCCGGCGGACCGGGACGCTGGCGCTGCGCGAGCCGGGCCGCGGCTGGGACGCGCAGCCGCGCACCCGGGCCGCGGCCGGCCGGGACGCCTGGCGGATCACCGGTACGAAGAACTGGGTGCTCGACGGGACCACCGCGGACCTGTTCGTCGTGAGCGCGAGAACACCGTCCGGCACCTCGCTGTTCCTCGTGGAGTCCCAGGACGTGAGGGTCAAGGTCGAGGCGACCGAGACCGTCGACCCCACCCGCCGTGTCGCGCACGTGACTTTCGACGCGGCCCCCGCCGTCCTGCTCGGCCGCGACGGTGCGGCCCCGGTCGCGTCGATCCTCGACACCGCGGTGGTCCTCCTCGCGGCGGAGCAGGTCGGCGTCGCCGAGCGCTGTCTGGAGATGGCGGTCGAGTACGCGTGCCGACGCACCCAGTTCGGCCGTCCCATCGGCTCGTTCCAGGCCGTCAAGCACAAGCTGGCCGACGTCCTGCTGGAGGTCGAGGCCGCCCGGTCGGCCGCGCTCCACGCCGCGTACGTCGCCGACCGGCGCCCGGACGACGAGCTGGGCGAGGCCGCCGCCGTCGCCGGGGTCACCTGCTCGGAGGCCGCTCTGCTCGCGGCGGGCGAGAACATCCAGGTGCACGGCGGGATCGGGATGACATGGGAGCATCCCGCGCACCTCTTCCTGAAGCGCGCCACCGTCAGCCGCATGCTGCTGCGGCACCCCCAGGACCATCTGGAGCGTGTGCTGGAACTGGCCGGGCTCTCCGCGGTGGCCGGCGAGCGGGAACGGTGATGGCCGGTCTCGATGACGAACTGGCCCGCCTCGTGAAGCCCGGGACGCGCGTCGCGCTCGCGGACGGCCCGGGGACTCCGCGCATCCTGCACGGTCCGCTGAGCCGTGCCGCGGCGGGCCGGGGGGTGCGGCTGGTTCTCGGCTGGATGCCGTTGCCCGCCCCAGAGCTGGACCCGGGCGCGTTCGCCGACGTGCGCGTCCTCATGGGAGGCGCCGGCACCCGCGCGATGGTGGAGGCGGGCCGCGCCCACGCCGTCCCCGCCCGGCTGTCGGCCGTGCCCGCGCTCCTGCGCGGCACGCTTCGGCCGGACCTGCTGGTCGCGGCCGTCGTCCAGTGTCCGGACGGCCTGCGCTTCGGCGCCGAGGTCGGGTGGCTGCGCGGCCTGGTGGACGCCGGTGTCCCGGTGGCCGCGGTCGTGTCGTCCGGTTCCCCCTGCGCGGACGCCGGGCCGCCGCTGCCGGACGTGATGGTCACCATCATCGGTGAGACCCGGGACGGACCGGGCGAGGTCACCGCCCCCGCCCCGACCGACGCGGACATGGCGATCGCCGGACTGATCGCCCGGCTCGTGCCGGAGGGCGCACGCGTGCAGGTCGGCCCGGGGCGGCTCGCCCAGGCGATGGTGTCGGCGCTCGCGGTACCCGTCCGGATCGACTCCGGCCTGCTGCCGGATCCGGTGGTGGATCTCGATGCGAAGGGGCTGCTGTTGGACGAGCCCATCGCCGCTTACCTGAGCGGCACGCACCGGCTCCACGACTGGGCGGACGGGCGGCCGATCCTGCATCCGGTCGAGGTGACCCACGACATGACCCGGCTGTCGTCACCGGACCTTCCACCGTTGATCGCGCTCAACTCGGCGCTGGAGATCGACGTGGAAGGACAGGTGAACGTCGAGGGGGTGGGCACCGCGGCCGCCGGCATGATCGGGGGCCACCCCGACTTCGCCGCCGCCGGGGTGTGCGGCCGCGGCCTGTCGGTGATCGCGACCGCGTCGGCGCACCGCGGCCGTTCGACGCTGGTGGAGCGGCTCTCGCGGCCCGTGACGACCGGTTCCCACGACATCGACGTCGTCGTCACCGACCGGGGGATCGCGGACCTGCGAGGCCTCGACCGTCCCGAACGGAGACGGGCGCTGCTCGACCTCTGGAACGGCGAGATCGCCCGTGTTCCCAAATGACCGTGGCGCCACGCCGCCACCCCGACCCGCCCGGTGACGGGCGTTCCGCCGCGGCCTGGCGGCGCGGTCGTGACCTACGAGCGAGGAGTGTTCAGATGATGGCGATGGAGCCGGTGGGCGCCGACGACCAGGTGCTGAAACAGGCCTTCGGCTGCTTTCCGTCCGGGGTGGCCGCGGTCTGCGCCCTGGCCGGGGGCGAACCCGTCGGCATGGTCGCGAGTTCGTTCACCTCGGTCTCGTTGCGGCCGCCGCTCGTGTCCGTGTGCATGCAGGACACGTCCGCGACCTGGCCGCGGCTACGCGGCCTGCCGAGGCTCGGTTTGAGCATCCTGGCCGAGGACCACGAAGAAGCGTGCCTGCGGCTCGCGAGCAAAGGGGGCGATCGCTTCGGTGACGTGCACTGGGAAGCGGGACCCGAGGGAGGAGTGTTCCTTCCCGGCGCCAGCGCCTGGCTGGACTGCTCGCTGTACGCGGAACATCCCGCGGGCGACCACTCGATCGCGCTCCTGAAGATCCACCGGCTGCGGTCGGAGCCCGGTAGGCCGCCGCTGGTCTTCCACGGCAGCCGGTTCCGGCGCCTCATGGCGGTGTGAACCCGGGTGGCGCGATGAGGACGTCGCCGCAGAACACCTAAGCGAAGGACGACCGGATAAGGGGCTGTGAATGGCTGTTGATGTGGCGGGCATCGATATCGCGTCTTTCGTCCTGCGGGTTTCCGTGGGCGGGACGCTGATCGCGCACGGCTGGAACCACGCTTTCGGCGGCGGGAGGATCGAGGGCACGGCGGGCTGGTTCGAATCGATGGGCCTGCGGCCCGGCAGGCCGCACGCGCTGATGGCGACCGGCACCGAACTCGGCGCGGGCCTCCTGCTGCTGCTCGGCCTGCTCACCCCGCTGGCCGCCGCCGGCGCGGTCGGCACCATGGTGGTCGCATTCATCACCGCCCACCTGCGCAACGGCTTCTTCATCTTCCGTCCCGGCCAGGGCTACGAGTACGTCCTCATGATCATCATGGTGGCGTGCGCACTCGGCGCGCTGGGGGGCGCCGGCGCGTCCCTCGACGGCGTCCTCGGGGTCTCCGATGACCTGTCCGGCTGGACGGGCCTGACCATCACCGCTCTGGCCGGCGGCCTCGGCGCGGCCCTCCTCCTGGCCGCCTTCTGGCGTCCCGCCCGACCCGAAGCCCCATAGGCCTCCTGGCGACAATCGGCCACCGTTAACGATCATGGAAGGCAGGGCATCGCATGCGTTTGGAAGGCGTTTCCACCGCCGTCACCGGAGGGGCCCGCGGCCTCGGGCTGGCCACGGCACGGTCGCTGGTGGCGGCGGGCGCCATGGTGACGATCATCGATCTGCCGGATTCGGGTGGCGAGGCCGTGGCAGCGGATCTGGGCGACGCGGTCCGGTTCGTTGCCGCGGACGTCACCGACGCCGAGCAGTTCGCCGCCGCACTGGACGTCGCCGAGGATCGCGGCGGCCTGCGGGGACTCGTGCACTGCGCCGGCGCCGCCCGCAAGATCCGGCTGCTGGACCGCGCCGGTGAGCCCGGGTCGCTGGAGGACTTCGAGTGGACCGTGCGCCTCAACCTGTTCGGCTCGTTCAACGCGCTGCGGCTGGGCGCGGCCCGCATCGCGCGGCGGGACGAGGAGGATGGCGAGCGCGGCGCGATCGTCCTGACCGCGTCGGTCGCCGCCTACGAGGGGCAGATAGGGCAGATCGCCTATACGGCGGGGAAGGCCGGCGTCGTCGGCATGACGATCACCGCTGCGCGCGATCTGGCGAGCCGGTCCATCCGGGTCTGCACGATCGCCCCGGGGATCATGGACACTCGCCTTCTGTCCCGGATGCGCGACGACGTGCGGGCCGCGTTGCACGCCAGTGTCCCGCAACCGTCGCGCCTCGGGCATGGTGACGAGTTCGCGTCGCTGGCGCTGGAGATCCTGCGGAATGGCTACCTCAACGGCGAGACGCTGCGGCTGGACGGGGCCCTGCGGATGGCGCCCCGTTAGCGATGCGACGATCTCGCAGGCCTTGCGCGAGCCGGAACGTGACCTCGGCGCGCCCGCCAGAATTCGAAGATCACCCGGCACGTCCGCAAGAACGCGCGACGAGCCCCGGCCCGCCGGCTAAAGGACCGGGCCATCCGGCTCACGCTATTGATTTGGGGTTGGGGGAGCAGGTGGCGGCGGGTGCGCTGTGGCATCCGGCGGGTCCGTGTCGAACAGGTCGTGGACGGCTTCCATCGCGAGGGAGGCGCGGGGGTATCCGAGGTAGCCGGCCAGGAGCGTCATCAGGGCGGTGAGCGCGTCCTCGCCGAGCCCGTGCTGGCGGGCCTGTCGCAGGTGGGTGGCCAGCCGGTCGCCGGATACGCCCTGGGCGGTCAGGGCGGTGATGACGGCGATGTCGCGGTCGCGTCCGGTGAGGGCGGGGTGTGCCCAGGCGGCTCCGCCGGCCGCCTGCAGCTGCTCCTCGGCGAACGGCAGCCCGACCCGCGCGGAGAAGGCGGCGAGCACGTCTGGCTCGGGTACGTTGAGGATCTCGGCGTAGACGGAGATGCCGCGCTCTCGCCGGCCATCGGATTCGGGGGTTCCCGGGCGAGCGCCATCTCTTTGCGTGTTCATGATGCGGCACTCAGCCGGTGGGGGCGGCGGCGTAGAAGGCCCGTGCGGCGGAGCTGATCCATTCGGGCCGTTCCCAGGTGCTCCATCGGGCGCGGGCATCGGTGTCGATGGCCGTGGCCGCATCGTCGGCGGAGACTCCGGTAGCCCGCAGGCGCCCGATTTCGTCGCGGACGTAGGTCAGGTAGTCGCGGACGTCACCGATCAGCGAGGCGTCGGTCACCTCGCCGTGCCCGGGGACGACGACCTCGGGGGCCAGGGCGCCGAGCTGGTCGAGCACGCCGATCCAGCGATGCGGGTCGACGTCGGTGTCGTGCGGCGGGAAGTACGGCGTGATCGGGAAGATGCGGGTCTCGAGCAGGTCACCGCCGAACAGCACCCGGTCGTCGACGAGCACGACCTGGTCGGCGGCGGTGTGGGCGGGGCCGACGGGGCGCAGCACGGCCGTGTGACCGCCGAGGTCGATCTCGGCCTGACCGTCGTAGACCAGGTCAGGGTCGACGAACTCGACGTCTTCGAGCTCGGCCGCGATGGCCGGGCCCAGGCCCCGGAACATCTCAAGGTAGGCGGCGCCCTTGCGGTGCAGCTCGTCGCGTTGTCCCCGGTTGTAGACGATGGTCGCGGCGCCCTTGAAGGCCTGTGCGCCGAAGCCGTGCTCGGGGTGGAAGTGCGTGACGGTCAGGTACAGGCGCCTCCCGCCGGCGAGGCGGCGCGCCTGCCGCAGGACGTGCGCGCCGTTGCGCGGCCCCATGCCGGTGTCGACGACCAGCGCGGCCCTCTCGCCGACGACAACGCCGACGTTCGGGACGAGCTCCACCCGCCGGTCCGGGATCACGTAGACGCCGTCGGAAACCTGGACCGGCTCACCGCTCACGACCGGCGCAGGCGCGCCGCTGACATCCGGCGCGCCGCCGGCGTCCGGGCCGGCCGCTTGTTCAGGCACGACGTTCGATGCGGGGTCGGTGGGACACATGAGCCACTCCAATCTGAGCAGTGTTTAGATCCAGTTCTGACCGTACCACTAATCTGAGCACTGTTAAGATCGATGCTCATGGGCAAGAGGCGCTATCACCACGGGGACCTGCGCGGCGCGCTGCTGGACGCCGCCGAGGAACTCGTCCACGAGCACGGCGACACGAACTGGTCGCTGCGTGAGGCCTCGGCCCGGGTCGGGGTCAGCCCGAGCGCCGCCTACCACCACTTCTCCTCCCGCGACGCGCTGGTCCGTGCCCTGTCCGTGCGCGTCCTGTCCCGGCTCGGAGAGCAGATGGCCGACGCCGCCGCCCAAGCCGCCGCACCGGGCGCCGATGTCCGGAAGGGACTCGTGGCGGCAGGACGCGCCTACGTTCGCTGGACGCTGGAGGATCCCGCGGTCGCCCGCCTGGCCTTCGGCTCCGGCGCCCGCGACCGCGACGCCGCGATCTCGCCGCACCCGCACGATGTGCTCGATACCGAACTGGACCGGCTCGTCGAGATCGGCGACCTGAGCGTCCAAGCCCGCCCCGGCGCCGAGTTCGCCGTCTGGGCCGCCGTCCACGGCCTCGCCACCCTGCTCGCCGACGGACTCATCACCCTCGACGGCCCCGAGGCCGCCGACCTGCACACCGAACGCCTCGTCCAGGCCGTGCTCACCGGCTTGGCGCAGGAGACCACACCGTCGCCGGGCTGGCCCGCAGCGCGCTCCGCCCACACCGAGCGCCAGGCCAGGGGACAACGGTCAGGCCAGGGGACAAGGTGACACCGCCGCGGACCAGCCACGGCCGACGAGAGGCGTTTATCCAAACCAAGAGCACGCAGCCCGAAGGGCCAGATGGACGCCTACGTCAGCACCCAGCGTCCCTCCCCGGTCATGGTGTGGACGCCCGAGCGGACGGGGATCTTCCTCGACCGTGCCGCCCGGCACCGGCTGCACGCGCTCTACCACCTCATCGCCTTCCGCGGGCCGCGGCGAGGCGAAGCGTGCGGGCTGCGAAGCGCACACGGTAGCTTTCAGCGTTTGGTGGGGGCCTCGGTGCGGGATGCCGGCCGGGGCGTGTGTCGGGCATCGCCGGCGTGCTCGACGTTCAGGTGGGGCAGCCGGCGGTCGAGCCGGCGCGGCAGCCACCAGTTCGCGCGGCCCATCAGCGCCATGGCCGCCGGCACCAGCACCATCCGCACCAGCGTCGCGTCGAGCACGATCGCCGTGGTCAGCCCGAGGCCCAGCATCTTCGCCAGCGGCGAGGCGTTGAGGACGAGGCTGAGGAACACCGCCGTCATGATCAATGCGGCGGAGGTGATCACGCGGCCGCTGCTCGCCATGCCGCGGGCGACAGACTCGGCGTTGTCGCCCGTTGCGTCGTACTCCTCGCGGATGCGGGAGAGCAGGAACACCTCGTAGTCCATGGACAGGCCGAACAGGATCGCGAAGAAGATCGTGGGCAGCGGGGAGGCGATCAGGTACGTCCCTTCGAGGCCGAACAGGTCCGCCAGCCATCCCCACTGGAACACCGCGACCACGACGCCGTACGCGGCGCCGATCGACAGCAGGTTCATCACGACGGCCTTCAGCGGCACCGCGATGGACCGGAACACCAGCATGAGCAGCAGGAACGAGACCACCAGGATCGCCGCGACGAAGATCGGCAGGGTGGCGTCAAGCTGCCGGGTGAGGTCGTCGGTCATGGCCGTCAGGCCCGACACCGAGACGTTGGCGGGGACGAGGCCGCGCACGCGTTCGAGGGTCTGGGAGGTCTCGGTGTCGGCGGGCGCGGTCGTGGGGATGGCGGGCAGCACGACCGTGTCGCCGCCGGGGGAGGTCCGCGGAGTTCCGACCGTGGCGATGCCGGGGTCGGCGGCGAGGCGCTCCGACAGCGCGGGGACGCCCCGGGCGTCCACACCGGGGGCGCGCAGGTCGGCGACGAGCAGCAGCGGCGCGTTGAAGCCCGGGCCGAAGCCCTCGGACAGCAGGTCGTAGGCGCGGCGATGCGTGGTGCTCGGCGAGTCGTCGCCCGCGTCCGGGAAGCCCGTTCGCATCGACAGGGCCGGGGCGGCCAGCAGGAGCAGCACCGCCGATGCCGCGATCAGGTACGGCCACGGCCGGCCGGAGACACGGTGGGCGTGGCGCCACCAGGCCGTGTCCGCGGCCTGCTTGACGGGACGCCGGCGGCGCGTCAGCCGTCCCCGGTCGATGCGGTCGCCGAGCACCGACAGCAGGGCCGGCAGCAGCGTGAGGGCGGTGCCCACGGCGAACAGCACGACGATCGAGACGCTGATGCCCACCGAGATCAGGAAGCCCAGGCCGGTCAGCAGGAGCGCGCCCATCGCCACGATGACGGTGCCGCCGGCGAAGAGGACGGCGGAGCCCGCCGATCCCATGGCGTCCGCCAGCGCGGTGGAGCCGTCCTGCCCGGCGGCGCGGTTCTCGCGATAGCGGGCCGTGATGAACAGGGCGTAGTCGATGCCGACGCCGAGGCCGATCACCGCGCCGATGGTCGGCGCGGCGCCGGAGACGTCCATCGTCGCGGCCAGCAGCGCGATGCCGCCCAGGCCCGTGGCGACCGTCACCAGGGCGAGCGTGATCGGCACGAGCGCGGCCACGACCGTCCCGAACGCGACGAGCAGGACGACCAGCGCGGCCACCAGCCCGGCGGCGTCGGTCGCCGACGTCACCGGCTCGGCGTTGACGAAGGCCGCGTCGCCACCGAGCTCGGCCCTGACGCCCGCCGCCCGGGCGGGTTCGAGCACGCCGGCGACCTCGGCGATCGGCTCCGCGCCCAGCTCGGTGTCCGGCCGGTCGAAGGCGATCTCGGCGAAGCCGATGCGCCCGTCACGCGACACCGTGCCCGCGGTGAACGGATCGGTCACCCCGGTCACGTGCTTCACGGCGGCGATCCGCGCGACCGCGGCCTCGACCGCGGGCCGGTAGCGCTCCAACCGCTGCCCTTCCGGGGCGGCGAACACCGCTTTGGCGCTGCCGCCGGACGCTTCGGGGAAGCGCTCGTCCAGCAGCTCCATCGCCTTCTCGCTCTGGCTTCCGGGGGCGGCGAAGTCGTCGGCGAACGAGCCGCCGGCGGTGCCCGCGAGCCCCACGACGAGGGCGGCGGCGATCAACCACGCTCCGATGACGATCCATGGCCTGCGGGCGCTGACGGCGCCGATGCTGCGGACGAGGCGATGCATGACCGATGCTCCTGTTCCGGGCGGCGGGGCGCCGGGAGCGGCGCCGCGTTCCACGGTCCTCGCCGGAGCCTGCGAGGTCGCCCGCCCACAGGCGGTTCCGCCGTCCCACGCTGGGCGGGCGGCGCGCCGCCTGCCCGCCCGCCGTGCGGCGGAGACCCGCCTCCGACTGCGGGCGGATGACCGCGTCCCGGACCTCGCCTACGGTGAACCCGTGCCAGCCCACCAGCCGCGACGGCCCACCGCATGGATCACCGGGGAGCGACGGTGAGCCGTCCGGGCGCGCTGTCCCGCGCGCCGAGCGAGCACGTCAGAGGGAGAGGCGTGAACCCCTTCACCCGCTGGCCCCGCGCAGCGGACGCCGTCCTGGCGTTCGCCGCCTTCCTCCTCACGGTGTTCCTGAAGGACGGCCCCGGCGACTCGCTGCTCATCCGTCCCCTCGGCGAGGTCTCGCTCCTCGTCCTGCCGGTGTCGGCCGCGGGCGCCGCGGCGCTCTACTGGCGCAGGCGGGGGCCCTTGATCGTGCTCGGCGTCGCGCTGGCCGTCTGGGCCGTGACGATCGTCGGCGGCGGGGAGCAGGGCGGATTCACGGTGCTCATCGCCCTCTACAGCGTGGGCCGTCATGGCGCCGTGAACCGGTACGTCCCGGTGGGCATCACCGTGGCCATCATCCTGCTCGGCATCGACGGCCGCGACGATGCGGCCCCCTGGTTGGAGGTGGTCATCGTCGGCAGCCTCTTCATGTTCGGGTCGTGGTACGTCGGGCGCCGCCTCCGGCTGCGCGGGGAGCGCGCGGCCCAGTTGCTGCGCGAGCAGACCGCCGAGTCCCGCCGGATCCTGGCCGAGGAGCGCACCCGCATCGCCCGCGAACTGCACGACGTGGTCGCCCATCGGGTGAGCCTCATGACGATCCAGGCGGGCGCGGCCAAGGCCGTGGCCGCGCAGGATCTCGACGGCGCCCTGCAGGCGATGGGAGCGGTGGAGCAGGCCGGGCGTCAGGCGCTGGACGAGCTGCGCCACCTGCTCGGCGTCCTCCGCCCCGAAACCGACCTCGACGGTCTCGGCCCCCAGCCGGGCCTCGCGGATCTCCCCCGGCTCCTCGCGCAGATCCGCGCGGCCGGCGTGGAGGTCGCGCTGGTGGCGGACGGGGTGCCGGACGGACTGCCCGCCCGCGTGGATCTGTTCGCCTACCGCATCGTCCAGGAGGCGCTCACCAACGTGCTGAAGCACGCCGGCCCCGGCGCCCGCACCGAGGTGCGGCTCGGCGCCGGCGAGAGCGAGATCGTCATCGAGGTGCTGGACGACGGCCACGGCACCGCCGTCATGGCCGGACCGGGCGCCGTGCGAGCCGGTACGGGAGGTCACGGCCTCGTGGGGATGCGGGAGCGGGCGCTACTGTTGGGCGGGACCGTCGACGCCCGGCCGCGCCTTGGCGGCGGGTTCCGGGTCGTCGCGCATCTGCCCACCGAGGGCCGGCCGACGTGAGCGGACGACGGGCCGTAGGGTCTCGCGGGCGCGAAACGCCAGGCGTGGAAGGAGCCGCGTGAGCATCCGCGTCCTTGTGGTCGACGATCAGGCACTGGTCCGCGGGGGCTTCGCCATGATCCTGCGGGTGCACGACGACATCGAGGTCCTCGCCGAGGCCGGTACCGGGCTGGAGGCGATCGAGGCGGCGCGGCGGCACCGTCCGGACGTGATCCTCATGGACATCCGGATGCCAGACATGGACGGCCTGGAAGCGACGTCCCGCATCCTGACCGAGTCCGACTGGGACGTCCGGGTCCTGATCCTGACCACCTTCGACCCTGACGAGTACGTCTACCGGGCCCTTCGCGCCGGTGCCAGCGGCTTCGTGCTCAAGGACATCCCCGCCGACCAGCTCGCCGGCGCCGTCCGCACCGTGGCCGACGGCGGCGCGCTGCTGGCGCCGGTGATCACCCGCCGCCTCGTCACCCGGTTCGCCGAGCACCGCACCGTCAACGCCGCCACCGCGCGCCGGCTGGAGCGCCTCACCGACCGGGAGCGCGAGGTGATGGCCGCCATCGCGCGCGGATCCAGCAACCCCGAGATCGCCAAGGAGCTCCACATCGGCGCCGCGACCGTCAAGTCGCACGTGTCGGGCATCCTCTCCAAGCTCGGCCTGCGCGATCGCGCCCAGATCGTGATCTTCGCGTACGAGAGCGGGCTGGTCGAGGTCGGCGACCACGACATCGGCCACTGAACAACAGGTTCCCGAGCACCACTGACGAGACCGTTCCATCTTGGATGGTCGTCGGTATTTCGGTGTGTACGAGTTTGAAGGGCCTTTCTGGCGCATCGCGGTAGCCGGTCGGCGGGGTCTTGCCGCAGTTGCCGCAGGGGGGCGCAGGCGTAAGCGGGCGGCGCAGGCGCGGCAGACACCGGTGCTCAAGATGCCGATCTTGCGGGTCTGACCGTGACAGTGGCTATGTGTTCACCGGCCTCAACGGTGATCCACTGGCCCCGGAGCGGCTGACCCGGCTGTTCCATCGATTGGTCGCCGAGCATGGGCTGCCGCCGATCCGGTTGCATGATCTTCGTCATGGGGCGGCGACGCTGGCGTTGGCGGCGGGGGTGGAGTTGAAGAAGGTGCAGGACATGCTGGGTCATTCCAGCATCGTGCTGACCGCCGACACCTACACCTCCGTGCTGCCCGAGGTCGCCCATCGCGCGGCGGAGAAGACCGCCCGGCACGTGCAGAAGGCGGGTCGGCTGGTGCCCGGCACCAGCCGGGTCCGCCGACGAGATACCGGCCGCAGGAAACGCCCCGAGTCCGACGTGCCGCCGGCTCGGGGGCCGATGACGCATCCCGCACGTCAACTCGGCCGGCCACAACGCTGCTGACCACGGGCGAGCAGGCGGAAGTTGCGGCATCGTTCGGTGATCGTGAGCCTCAGGCTCCCCGTCCTTGTTCTTAGAGGTGCGGCGCGATGCACCGACGAAGGGAGCGAATTCGCGCGTCCGATAGATTCCGGCAATTCGCCACAAACGGACCGTTCGCCGCACCGATCGACCGTTCGACCGACAGCCCTTGACCGCCCTCCTGACCAACCGTCGTGATCATGCGATGCTCCGCCCGACGACGTCGAACGGTCGCCGGGCGGCCCCGTCGCCCCGGCCAGGAAGGAGTTGCGGCGATGCGCGCGAGACGGCGGACGACCTGGGCGAACAGAAGAAGTCGCAGCTGGCGGCTGTCCCTTGTGGCGGCGGCCGTGGTGCTGCTGGGTGGCGTCGCCGCCGCGCCCGGTGCGGTGGCCGACGCCCCGCCGAAGGCGGAGGAATGCGAATACAGCGTCCAGAAGGACGTCCCTGCCACTATGCGGGACGGGACGGTGTTGCGCAGCAACGTGTTCACGCCGAAGGGGGACGGCGAGTTCCCCGTCATCCTGATGCGGCTGCCCTACAACAAGGAGGGCGCCCTGAGCTTTGTCTACGGCCCCCCTGACCGTTACGCCAAGGCGTGCTACCTCGTCGTGGTGCAGGACGTCCGCGGCGAGTACAAGTCGGACGGCACCTTCTACCCGTACCGGAGCGAGGCCGAGGACGGCTACGACACCATCGAGTGGTCCGCCAAGCTGCCGCACTCCAACGGCAAGGTCGGCATGTACGGGTTCTCCTATCCGGGGCTCACGCAGTGGCTGCCCGCGACCCTCACGCCCCCGCACCTGGTCACGATCGCCCCGGCGTTCACGTCCTCCGACATCTACGACGGATGGACCTACGAGGGCGGCGCGCTGTACCAGTCGTTCATCCAGGACTGGCTGCTGAGCTTCCTCACCGGCGGCGTCACCAGCAAGCTCCCGGACGGCGCGAAGCTGCGGGCGGAGATGACCCAGGCGTCGCGGGACCTGCACGCCAAGTGGTACAGGCACCAGCCGCTGAACAACTTCCCGCCGCTGTACCCGGAGGACGACCGCATCGCGCCGTACTACTTCGACTGGATCGACCACCCGAGCGACGACGACTACTGGAAGCGCTGGAGCATCCGCACGAAGTATCCGCAGGTCAAGGTACCGTCGCTGAATTTCGGCGGCTGGTCCGACATCTTCCTCAACGGGACGGTGGAGAACTTCGCCGGGATGCGCGCCCAGGGCGGATCCGAGGTCGCCCGGCAGGGCACGCAGCTCCTCGTCGGGCCGTGGACGCACGGCGGCTCGGGCCGCAGGGTGGGCGCCGTCGACTTCGGTCCGGAGGCGGTCGTCGCGGTGGGCGATCTGCACCTCCGCTGGTTCGACCACTGGCTGAAGGGGATCGACAACGGCGTGGACGAGGATCCGCCGGTGAAGGTCTTCGTGATGGGCGCCAACAAGTGGCGCACGGCTGACTCCTGGCCGATCCCCGGCACCGCCAACACCACGTACTACCTGCACAGCAAGGGTGACGCGAACACGGCGAACGGCGGCGGCACGCTCGATACCACCGCGCCCGCGACGGACGAGAAGGCCGACCGGTACCAGTACGACCCGGCGAACCCGGTACCGAGCGTCGGCGGCCGTTTCCAGAGCTCGGTGCCCGGCGGCCCGCAGGACCAGCGGCCCGTCGAGCAGCGGCCGGACGTGCTGGTCTACAGCACCCCGCCGCTGCAGAAGGACACCGAGGTCACCGGCCCGATCTCGGTGACGCTGTACGCGTCGTCCTCGGCGCGCGACACCGACTGGACGGCGAAGCTCACCGACGTCCACCCGGACGGCACCTCGATGCTGGTCCGGGACGGCATCCAGCGCGCCCGGTACCGGGTCTCGCTGGAGAAGCCGGAGCTGATCACCCCCGGGGAGGTCTACAAGTACACGATCAAGCTGTGGCCGACCAGCAACCTGTTCAAGGCGGGCCACCGCATCCGGCTGGAGATCTCCAGCAGCAATTTCCCGATGTACGACCGGAACCCGAACACGGGCGGGAAGTTCGGCGCCGACACGACCACGCAGCCCGCGTCGCAGACCGTTTATCACGACCCCGAACACCCGTCCTCGATCACCCTGCCGATCATTCCGGCGCCCGTCCGCTGAGACACTTCGCGATGACTTACTGAAAGGAGGTCAGCTCGCCTTTCGGGCCCGGAAGAGAACCACGCCGCGCCGGCGCTAGCGCGCCTGGCAGGACGTAGGCGGCGACGGCGATGCCGACCAGGGCGCCCTGACCGCCCTCGGACCCCAGGCGAGTGCGAGCCACGCGACGAAGCTCATGCCGCCGCCCAGGTCGGACAACGCGAAGGCCGGCATCAGCCGCCGGAAGGTCCGGTCGGCGAACAGCGAGCGGTCGTTGCCGGGCACCAGACGTCCCGGTGTACCGGCATCCGCAGGTGGCCGTCGCGGCCGATACCCAGTGGCCGGTCGAGCCCGGTCTCGCGGCCCGGCCGGCCGGCCGGGAGAGTTCGTCTTGCGCGGCGGCTGTGGAAGGTGGCCTGGTCACATTCCGGCGATGAGCCTGTCGACCCGTTCGTCGACCGAGCGGAACGGGTCCTTGCACAGGACGGTGCGCTGCGCCTGGTCGTTGAGCTTCAGGTGCACCCAGTCGACGGTGTAATCGCGTTGCTTCTCCTGCGCCTTGCTGATGAACGCGCCGCGCAGCCGGGCACGGGTGGTCTGCGGCGGCACCGACTTGGCCTCGACGATGTCGGGGTCACGGGACACGCGCTCCACCGAACCGCGGCGCTCCAGCAGGTAGTACAGGCCGCGGTCGCGGCGGATGTCGTGGTAGGCCAGATCGAGCTGGGCGACCCGCGGTGAGCTGAGCGGCAGGTCGTGCTTGCGCCGGTAGCGCTCGATGAGCTGGTATTTGGTCACCCAGTCCACCTCGCGGGCGACCAGGTCGAGGTCCTGGGTCTCCACCGCGCGCAGGGTGCGCTCCCACAACTCCAGCACCCGGGTGACGACCGGGTCGGCGCCGCGACGGTCGATGAGATCCTTGGCCTTGGCGAGGTACTCCCGCTGGATTTGCAGGGAACTGGCTTCACGGCCATTGGCCAGGCGCACTTTGCGGGTGCCGGTCATGTCGTGGCTGACCTCGCGGATCGCCCGGATCGGGTTCTCCAGGCTGAGGTCGCGCATCACCACCCCGGCCTCGATCATCCGCAGCACCAGGTCGGTGGCTCCGACCTTCAGCAGCATCGTGGTCTCGCTCATGTTGGAGTCGCCGACGATGACGTGCAGCCGCCGGTACAGTTCGGCGTCGCCGTGCGGTTCGTCGCGGGTGTTGATGATCGGACGCGACCGCGTCGTCGCTGACGACACGCCCTCCCAGATGTGCTCGGCACGCTGGGACATGCAGAACACCGCGCCTCGCGGCGTCTGCAGCACCTTCCCGGCACCGCAGATGATCTGCCGGGTGACCAGGAACGGGATCAGCATGTCGGCGAGCCGTCCGAACTCGCCTTGGCGCTCGACGCAGTAGTTCTCGTGGCAGCCATAGGAGTTGTCGGCCGAGTCGGTGTTGTTCTTGAACAGGTAGACGTCGCCGGCGATGCCTTCCTCGCGAAGTCGCCGTTGGGCCTCGACCTGCAGTTCCTCCAGGAGCCGCTCACCGGCCTTGTCGTGAGTCACCAGGTCCACGACGCTGTCGCACTCGGGCGTCGCGTACTCGGGGTGGCTGCCCACGTCCAGATACAGCCGTGCCCCGTTGCGCAGGAACACGTTACTGCTGCGGCCCCACGACACGACCCGCCGAAACAGGTAACGCGCCACCTCGTCCGGAGACAACCGCTGCTGGCCGCGGAAGGTGAAGGTGGCGCCGTACTCGGTCTCCAACCCGAAGATGCGCCTGTCCACGCTGCGAGCCTATGCAGCCACAGTCGCCATGACTAGATCGTGACCGGTGAACCTTTCTGTGAGGACGCGGAGCCAGAGCACGATCGTGGCGACGTCCAAGGGCGCCGCGGGTAGACGAAGGCCACGACCAAGTCCCGTTCGGCCCCGCGCCCCTGACATCACGTGGGCGTCATTCGGAAGCGTGCGCCGGTACGGCGCGGTGACAGTGTCCATTCAGCCACCGCCCACGCCTCGGTGGGACTGACCGCGTCGACCCCTAGCAGGATGGGGTGGGTTTGGGGCGGCCACGGCGGTCCAGGTGGCCTGTACGGTGGTCACCGGAGCCAGAACCAACGGTAAAGCCGCGGCCGGCCTCGTCGAATGGCAATTAATGTTGCGGTGTTCCCTTGGCTGCCGGTGGAGCGGGCCGCACCGTCCGCGAACACGACATCGGCCACCCTCCGCTCAGGAAGGCCCTCCCCAGGCTCAGCCACGGAGTCAAGACGATCACGACATGAGGTGCCGCTCTGGCCCTGCCCATCGTTGCCGCTCTCGCCGCGGCCATAGGCCCGCCGCGTGACACGGGCATAATCGAGCTCTGGGCCCTGAAAGGGTCGGCATGCCCGCCCGGGTCCGTGGCGGCCGACCCCACCCTGCATTCGCCGGCTTCACCATCAAATACAGCCAATATGTGGTGGGGTCCGGCGGCGGGGCCCCGCCAACGGACTCGCGTGGGCCGCAGCTACCTGGTCCCCACCACCGGACTGCTCGCCCTGCTCGGCCTTAACGACGGCGCTGGGCCGCGCGTTGGACGGTCGGCGGCCGTGAGAAGTCCCGGACGTTCGAGCGGTCCTCTCAGGCAAAGAGCTTCCTGTCTGACCTGCGACAGGCGGCCAAGAACGGTGAGGCGTTCGACATGGACACGGGCCTCCCACTGTCCATGCTCAAGGCGGAATCCGCGCGGTCGTGGCTGGAGTTCGCGCGTGCCTATGTAAAGGCGCGTTGGCCACATGCGGCGGCCAAATCGCGTGAAGGTCTCACCGACACCATGACGGCCGTGACGCTCGCCTTGCTCAAGGACGCGCCGGGACGTCCAGACGCGTCGCTTCTGCGGGTGCTGCTGCGTCAGTACGTCTTCGTCGCGGAGGAACGTCGTCCGGACATCTCGCCCGATCTGGGCAGGGCGTTGCGGTGGCTGGAGACGGCATCCATGCCGATCACGGCCCTGGACGAACCGCGGTTGGCGCGGAGTGCTCTAGAGGTCCTCGCGCTGCAGCTCGACGGACAACCTGCGGCGGCCTCGACCTTCCGGCGCAAGCGGGCGGTGTTCAAGCATGCGCTCGGCTACGCGGTCGAACTGGGAGATTTGGCGTCCAATCCTCTCGATCGGGTGAAGTGGCGTCCGCCGAAGCAGAACGGTGCCGTTGATCGGCGCGTGGTGGTGAATCCGGCGCAGGCTCGGGAGCTGCTGACGGCGGTGTCCTATGTCGGCCGGTCGCGAGGGCCTCGGCTGCGGGCGATGTTCGCCTGCATGTACTTCGCTGGGCTTCGTCCGGCTGAGGCGGCGGGCCTGCGGCGGCAGGACTGCGAACTTCCGGCAACTGGCTGGGGCCTGATCACACTCAAGAAGACCCGGCCTCAGAGCAACAAGCGATACACCGACTCGGGGGAGACCTTCGACGATCGCGGCCTCAAGCATCGGGAGGACGACATCGTCCACCCGGTCCCGATCCCGCCAGAGCTGGTGACGATCCTCCGCGAACACGTCGACACGTTCGGCACGGCTGACGATGGTCGGCTGTTCGTCACCAGTAGCGGCGCGTCCTTCTCCGGCTCGGCCTACGCGCAAGTCTGGAAGCGGGCTCGCGTCCTGGCGCTGACTCCCGATCAGGTCGAGTCGCCCTTGGCTGCCCGGCCGTACGATCTCCGGCATGCGGCGGTGTCGCTCTGGCTGAACGCTGGCGTCCATGCGCCCGAAGCGGCTGAACGCGCTGGGCACGGGGTCGACGTGATGTTGCGTGTTTACGCTAAGTGCGTAGATGGGCAGCGGGACGTCGCCAACCAGCGCATAGAGGACGCGTTGGCGGCATGACCAGCAAGTGTCGGCGGAGAGGCTCCGGAGCGTCCGGGGCCTCTCTTCGCTTGTGTGCTGACCTGCGGAAACGTGGGTCAGGTCATTCCGCGTATATTCCGGGAACGGTGCCGTGCGGCTGCTTTCGGTGGCACACGGCTGCATCCGAGACAGCAAGATCAAGAGGCGTTCTTGCAGGTCAGAGCCGGTACTTGCTGGTGGGGTGGGCGCGCCCGGCAGGATTCGAACCCGCGACCGTCGGATTAGAAGTCCGATGCTCTGTCCAGCTGAGCTACGGGCGCCCGGCGCCCGGCGGGACGCCGGGACACAGTGTAAGGGGGTGGGTCCTTCGGCTCCACATCTATAACGGTGTTACCAGGGGTGAGTGGGCGTCGATGGTGTATTAGGGGTTCTATGTTTGGGTGCTGTGGCGGTGGACTTTGAAGTGGCGCTCTCCGGCGGGACCGTGTCGGAGGGTGTGGTGCGGGTCGGGGAGACGGTGCGGAGGCCGTTGCGGGCGCATAGTCCGGCGGTGCATGGGTTGCTGCGGCATCTGGAGGCGGTGGGGTTCGAC
>NZ_SMJX01000148.1 GCF_004348535.1 Actinomadura sp. KC216 | reverse complement strand
GTCCGATCCCGTGGACGGCTCGTGGGGCTCCCTCTCCTGGGGCACCGAATCCTCGTCCTGGGACACGGAAACCTCGTCCTGGGACAACGCGTCGTGGGACACGGACTCGTGGGACTCGGACGGCCCGTCCGGCTTCGACGAGCCCCCGCTGAAGGAGCCGCCGATCCTGCCGAGCGAGCTGCGTCCGTTCGACCCGGGCGAGTTCGTGGCGGGCGGCCCCACGAGCCACACCGCCAACGGCCACAACGGCGCGCACCTGAACGGAAGCAACGGCACCGCCCTTAACGGAACGAACGGCACCAACGGCACTGGTCTCAACGGGTTCGACCTCAACGGCTCGCCCAAAGGCGGTGACTTCGCCCCCGACGACGAATGGGAGGCGTTCCGCCGCGGCTCGCTCGACGACCAGGAACCGGCCGCTGACGGCAACTTCACAGCTCCCTTCCCCGCCGTCCCGCCGGACGACTCCCCGGCCGTACGCCCCGGAGACGAGGATCCGACCGGCGCCTTCCCCGCCGTACCGGCCGAAGACGAGCCGCTGTTCGGCCCCGCCCGGCCGATGGACCCGGCCGACCCGCCGGACTGGCCGGTGGACGAGCCGCGTGGACGGCACTCGCGGCGCTCACCCACCTCCGACGACGAGGACAACGGGTCGCCCTGGTGGTGAGCCCGCGGGCACTCCGCGGGTGAAGGAGCACGGCCCGCGGTACTACGCCGGGCGTATCGCGGGTGCCTCCGGCCAGACGATGCACGCCCCCGTACCGGTCGCCGAGCATCGACTCATCCGAACACCACAGGAAGGGTCGATGAACCATGTTGACGACGTTGGCGACACAGATGACGACGGCGATGCACCCGGGCGGCGGCCCCTGGAACGACGGCGGGGACGCCCCGGCCTTCTGGCCGGTGTTCCCGATCACGTTCGGGCTGTTCTGGCTGGCCGTGCTGGGGACGGCGTTCTACCTGATCCGCCGCCGGATGAACAGCACCGCCACGGCGGCCAAGGCGGCGGCCGACCCGCTGGCCAAGGCGCAGTCGGTGCTGGCCGAGCGGTTCGCCCGCGGCGAGATCGACGAGGACGAGTACCTCATGCGCAGCTCCACACTCCGCAACGGCAGCTGACCCGGCGGAATCGAACCCACCAACCAGAGGCCGGCACCGCGACGCCCGCGACGCCCAACGTCGCGACGACAGCGGTTACCGGCCTCACGACATCACCGACAACCCCCGCCGAGCCGACGCCCACCGACATGATGCCCGGCGAGGCGATGCTCAGCGAGGCGGCGACCGGTGAGGTGTCGCCCGGCGAGGGTGGCGTCCGGCGAGGTGGCGTCCGGCGAACCGACAACGCCCGCCGAGCCGACGCCCGCCGAAGTGATGCCCGCCGAGGCGACGCTCAGCGAGGTGATACCCGCCGTCGTGAGGCCGGGTGAGGCGACGCTCAGCGAGGCGGCGCCTGGCGAGGCGGCGGCCGGCGACGTGAGGCCCCGCGATGTGAGACCCGGTGAGGAGACGCCCGGCGACGTGAGGCCCAGTGAGGCGGCGCGAGTAGGCGGCGCGAGGTGACGCTGGCGAGGTGACGTTCAGCGGCGTGGCGTCCGGCGGCGTGGCGGTGGTTGTGGCGACGGCCATCACGAGCCCGGCCTTCACCGAGGTCGGCGGGGCGATCGTGTCCGGGGTCGTGATGGCGATCGGTGGGCTAGTCGGTGGCGCCGGCTTCCTTGAAGATCTCGTCGATGCCGTCCGAGTACCGGGGTACTCGGACGGCCGCGTCCGCGAAGCGGGTGAGGAGCCGGGCGAACTCGGTCCGCTCGTCCGCCGACCAGCCGGTCATGAGCTCGTCGAGGTAGGCGCGGCGGAACCGGTCGGCGACCTGCTTGACGCGGCGTCCGGCCTCGGTCAGACCGAGGTTGGCGCGGCGCGCGTCGACGGGCGAGGGGCGCCGCGACAGCAGCCCGGCGTCGATGGCGTGGCCCACCAGCCGGCTCGCCGTGGACGGGTCGATCTCCAGCCGCTCCGCGACGGCGCCGACGGTGACCTCGCGGCACGATCCGGCCGGGGCGTCCGGCTCCCCCGCGCGGTCGGCTCCGCCGCTCGCGCGGGCGGATTCCTCGACGGCGGCGGTGAGGGCGGCGACGGCGTTCACCACCATCAGGTTGGAGATCTGCAGCGGCTTCTCACCGGGTGTCTGCGCGCGGATCCGCTTCATGAGGTCGGGCTTGGCCCAGACGCGGCGCAGATGGAACAGCGCCGCTCCGATGTCCACGAGGACGGGGTCGGCGGCTTCGGGAGCGGAGGTGTCCGTCGGCATGGAAGGTCTCCGTTTCGTCCCGGTCATGGCGGAGGGCCGGACGCTGCGAACCCCACCCTAACGCATGTAGTGTGCACACGTTCAGGGACTGGTGGGACGGGCGTTGGTCCTGTGACACACGGCGTTAAAGATCCGCAGGTGAACAGGGATGTGATGCACTGAACCACCGGCCGCCGTTCCCCGGGAACCGCCGGAACTTGTCGGCGCGGACGCGTAACATGACACCCGCCCGAACCCGGACGACCCGGGATCAGTAACCACAGAGGGGACCTGATGCGAGCGGCCAACGCCCCCGGTGACCCCCGCGGTGACGTCCCCCCACAGGACGGAAGCATGGACGATGCCCCTGCCGCACAACCCGTGACCGATGACGAAGGCGCCGCGGACGACGCCGCCTTCCCCCCCGATCTGCTCTCCGAGCGCGACCGCCGCATCCTCGCCTTCGAGCGGCAGTGGTGGAAGTACGCCGGAGCCAAGGAGCAGGCCATCCGCGAGAAGTTCGACATGTCGGCGACGCGGTACTACCAGCTCCTGAACATCCTGATCGACCGACCCGAGGCGCTGGAGTGCGATCCCATGCTCGTCAAGCGCCTGCGCCGGATGCGGACGCAGCGGCAGCGCAGCCGAGCGGCCCGCCGGCTCGGCATCCGCCCCTGACCCGTCCCCGATGGCCCGTCTCCCCGGACCGGCACCGCACCTTCCCGAAGTCCTGACGTCCTGACGTCCCTGACGTCCCGGCATTCCTGGGGTTCGTGACGTCCTCGTCCTCGGACGGCGCGCCTGCGCAGCGCGTCCCTGGCGACACGCCGGGCGAAGAAGGTTCACTGGTCCCGTGAACTCTCCCCGCTCCTCCATGACGCCTACGACGGCCGCCGGGACAGGCGGCCTCGACGCGATCCGCAAGACCCCGGCCGGGGCCGTGCTCGGCTTCGACTTCGACGGCACGCTCGCGCCGATCGTCGCCGACCCGGCCTCGGCCCGGGCCCATCCGGGCGCGGCACCGGCGCTGGCGCGGCTCGCTCCACGGGTGGGCGCCCTGGTGATCGTCACCGGACGTCCCGCCGCCGTGGCCGTCGAGTACGGCGGGTTCGAGGGCATCGAGGGGCTCGTCGTCCTCGGCCAGTACGGGCTCGAACGCTGGGAGTCCGGCGTCCTGACCGAGCCGGAGCCGCCGCCCGGCGTCGCCGAGGCGCGCGCCAAGCTGCCCGGCGTCCTCGCGGCGGCGGGGGCCCCGCCCGAGACCTTCGTCGAGGACAAGGGGCAGGCGCTCGCCGTCCACACCCGCCGGTGCGCCGAGCCGGAGGTCGCGCTTGAACGGCTGCGGAGCATCCTCGCCGCGCTCGCCGAACGCACTGGGCTCGCGTTGGAGCCCGGCCGGCTCGTCCTCGAACTGCGCCCGCCCGGCATGGACAAGGGGATGGCGCTGCGCGCCTTCATCGCCGACCGTGGGGAGCGGCCGTCCGCCGTCCTGTTCGCCGGGGACGATCTCGGCGATCTCGCCGCGTTCGACGCCGTCGAGTCGCTGCGCGCGGAGGGCGTGCCCGGCGTGCTGGTCTGCAGCGGATCGACCGAGGTCACGGCCCTGGCCGAACGGGCGGACCTGGTGGTGGACGGACCGTCCGGCGTCGTCGAACTCCTGGAGACGCTCGCCGGCGAACTCTGACCGGCACATCGGTGCGCTCCGACCGGTGCGACCTCGGGGGCGCGTGTGGACTATTCATCCAATTGAGCCAAAATATGCTGGATAGCGGCTTATGTGGTTCACGGGGGACCGCGCGCGACCACGGGGAGGCTGACGGTGGACACGGAATCGGGAGTCCCGCGCCGTCCGGGCGACATCAGGCAACCGTCGCCGGGGGCGCCGATCCCGCCGGGTGCTCCGTCCCGTCCCATCGTTCATGGGCCGTCCGCCCCGCCGGTGCCATCGCCACCGTCGCCGCACGGGCAGGGGCCGCAGCCGCAGCCGGACGACATGTTCGTGGTCGGCCGTCCGCCGGAACCCGGACCGCCCGAGCATCGAGGGAACGAGGTGTGGGCGAGCGTCCCCGAGGCCCGGGACGCCTACATCGAGCAGGACGAGCCGCAGTCCATGACCGGAACCGGGCCTATGGGCGTCTGGGAGACGAGCGGCGTGCAGGTGCGGCTCGGATCGCGCGGGCGATCACGGCGCGGAACGACACCCCGGCGTGATGGACGGAGCGGGGTGCGGCGCACCGGACACGCCGCACGCAGTGGACACGCCGCACGCAGCGGACGTGGCGGGCGGCGCGGAGGGCTGGTCGCGGCGGGTGTTCTCGTCCTGGCCGGGCTGGTCACGATCGGGCTCGTCCTGACCCGCGGCTCCGGAGACGACGGCACGGCCACCGGACCGGCGGCCGGCGCGCGGGGACCGGACGTGCCGCTGCCCCGCGCCGGTAAGGCCATCGAGGTCGGGACGGCCGACGGCGCCAAATACAGGATCGCGGCGGTGAGCGGCGGTGTGGCCGACGGTGTCGCGACGACGTTCCAGTCACCGCCGTCCGGGACGTCGACCGCCTACGTCGAGTACCTCCTGACGAACCCGACGAACCAGAGGGTCCTGCTCGACTTCCCGGGTGACGTGTTCGTCAAGCGCACCCTCGTCGCGCCGGACGCGCGGGGACGCTGCATGCCGCAGGCCGGCGTGCCCGAGGACATGTGCACCCCGCCGACCAAGAGCCGGGTCGTGCGGCGGCTGTCCGGCGGCGAACCGGTTCCCGGCGAGGGCGGCGACACGTACATGCCGCCGGGGGCGACGTACCTGGTGCGCGCCACGGTGGACGTTCCCGTCCAGCGTGAGGCCTCCCTCAACGACATGGGCCTGTACGTGTGGAAGCAGCTCTACATGGCCGACCAGCTGGCGAAACAGGCCCCGTTCCCACGCTGACGCGAACCGCGAAACCGCCGCGACCATCGAGGCCGCGGCGGTTCCGGTCCAACGCGTTCTGTCGGATGCGTTCCGGGTGAGGCGGGCTCGCGGTGTTCCGCGCCCATCCAGCAGCCGGTGCATGGCCTACTCGGCTTCGGGGTCGTCGGCGAGGATGCCGTAGAGGCGGCGGCGGGCGTCGTTGACGACCTCCAGCGCACGCGCCTTCTGCGCCTCGCTGCCGACCGTCATGACCTGATGGAGCGCGCCCATCAGCTGACCGACGGCCTCGCGTCCGCGCATGACGTTCTCGCCGGCGGCCTCGGTGACCTCGTCCCAGGGGGTGGTGGTCTGCGCCGACGCCTCCTCGCGGCCCGCGTCCGTGAGGGAGAACAGCCGCTTGCCGCCGTCCTCCTGGCTGGTGACCAGGCCCTCGTCCTCCAGCATCTGGAGCGTCGGGTAGACCGAACCGGGGCTCGGACGCCAGACGCCGCCGGTGCGCTCGTCCAGCTCCTGGATCATCTCGTAGCCGTGCATGGCGCGCTCGGCGAGCAGGGCGAGCAGGGCCGCCCGGACGTTCCCGCGCCGGGTCCGCCGCCCGCGTCCACCGCGCCCGCGATGGCCGGGCCCGGGACCGAAGCCGGGCCCGCGGCCCGGGTTGCCGGGGCCCCATGCCCCGAACGGATCTCCGCGGCGCCCGCGCTCCTGGGGTCCCCGGAAGCCGCCGCGCCTTCTCGTCGTGTACTCGTGCATCGCAGTCTCCTTAGCTAGTGATCGGTTGCGATGCATTAACGATATATCGATAACAGGTCGCGATGCAACACTGAATGTCGAGGAGGGCAGCGCAAAGCGCGCGCACGGCACCAAGGCCGCCGCGAACCGGCAGGTCAGTGAGGGTGAACGTGGCCCGTTAAAGGCCCCGTCAGAGGGCCGTCGAGGGCGTCAGGGGCCGGTGACCTTCAGGCTGTCGAGGATGTCCTTCGTCGCCTCGCGGTCGTCGGTCTCCTTGACGCGGATCCACAGCCCGAACTTGCCCGACTTGTCGCGCAGGCCGATCTCGGTGACGGACGGCGTGCCGACCTTGCAGGCGGTGAAGCGCGTGATCGTCCCGCTGAGGGCCTTGTCCGGGGTGGTGTAGTTCTCCGGCTCGGCCTTGGTGCACTGCGGGTGGGCGGACACGCTCGGCGGCGGCAACTGGCCGGGCCGCATGTCCGTCGTCACGCCGATGAAGACCCCCGGCCCCTTGCCGTCGCCCAGGAACGCGGCCTTGTTCGGCGTCGCGCGGAGCACCGGGCGCGGCTGGGTGTCGTTGAGGCCGACGGTGGACGGCGACCACGTCGACTCCGCCGTCCCCTTCGGCCAGGCCTTCGGCACGGCGGCCTTGATCTTGCCCGCGTCGTGGGAGATCGCGACGAAGTCCTTCGGTATCTCGGACGTCGCCTTCTTCTTGTCCTTGTCGCCGCCGTCGTCGCCGGAGAAGAGCACACCGAGGATCAGGCCGCCGATCAGCGCGACCAGCAGGACGCCCACGGTGATGATCAGCGGCGTGACGAACTTCTTCGGTGCGCCACCGCCGCCGGGCTGCCCGGCGCCGCCGCCGCCCCGAAGCCTGCCCAGCAGGCCGGACTTGCCGCCGGTGCCGGCCCCGGGACCCGGGCCGAGGCCCTGGCCTTGGACCGGCCCAGGCCCTTGACCCGGAGGCGCCTGGAACCCGGTGGGAGGCAGCGGAGGCTGCTGGCCCGGCTGGCCTCCGAAGGGTTGCGGACCGCCCGGCCCCGGCGCGGGCCCCGGGCCCATCGGCTGCTGCATGCCCTGCGGCGCGGCGTTCTGCGGAGACTGCATCGGGAACACGGCCGTTTTGCCGTCACTGGTTCCACCGGCACCGCCACCGTGCCCGGACCCAGGCTGCTGCTGAACCGGCGCGGGATACGGGGGTTGTACCGGTCCCGCGCGGCCGTTGTCGGGAGCCGTCGCCGACTCTCCCTGCCCGAACGGGGTGCCTCGCCCGCTGGGGTCGTCCACGACCGTCTGCTCGCCGTCCTGCGGACCGGGCGGGAGGCGCATCTCGGACGTACGGGCGTCGTCCCCGGCGGGCTGGTCGAACCGCGTCTGCATGTCCCGCGGCCCGCCACCCGGCCCCTGCCCAGGTCCCGGCGGCTGCCCAGGCCCTTGCCCCTGCCCAGGTCCCTGCGCCTGACCCGGTGCCTGTGCCTGTGCCTGCGCTGACGCGGGCGGACGGACGCGCTGGCCATCGCGGTAAAAGTCCTGGACGGTCGCGTCCGCGTCGATGCGCGGCCCGGGCGGCACATACGACGGCGCAGGCACGCCGGCCGCGGCCCCGGCTCCCGCACCCGCCCCGGCTCCGGCTCCCGGCCCCGAGGCCGATGCCGGTGTGGACGTCGGACGCAGCGTGGACAGCGCTTCGGCGAACGCCTCGGCGGTCGGCCACCGCTTCTCCCGCTCGACCTCCAGGGCGCGCAGGACCACCTGGTCGAACGCGGCCGTCACGCCCTCGCGCAGCTCGCTCGGCGGCGTCTTGACCGGTGCCGGGCCCGGTGCCCGCCCGGTGAGCATGTGGTACGTCAGCGCGCCGAGCCCGTACACGTCGGCGCGGACGTCCAGGCCGCCGCCGAACCGGGCCTGCTCCGGCGACATGTATCCGGGCGTCCCGACCGGCAGCGTGAACGCCCCGGACGCGTGCGCGAGCGCCTTCGCCAGCCCGAGGTCGGCGATCAGCAGCTTCTCGCCGCCGTCCGGCGTCGACTGGAACAGCACGTTGGACGGCTTCAGATCGCGGTGGATCACGCCCAGTGTGTTGATCACCTCGACGCCGTACGCGATCTCCTCCGCGAGCAGGACCGCCTCGCTGACCGGAAGTGGCCGCTCACGCATGCGGTCGCCGAGCGTTCCGCGGTCCGCGTACGACATCACGAAGTAGGGCCGTCCGTCCGGCAGCTCCCCGATGTCGTGCACCCGGACCAGCCGCTCAGAGTCGGCGCGGCGCAGGATGCGGGCCTCCTCAAGGAAACGGTTGCGCACATCGAGATCGTCGATCAGGCTTCCGGACAGGACCTTTATGGCCACCTGGGAGTCCAGGGCGTCGTCGTGCCCCAGCCATACAGAGGCGAACGCCCCCGAACCCAGGACGCGTTCGATCCGGTAACGGCCTACTGATGGTGGGAAAGACACTCCCGTATCATCCCAACAACGGGGTGAGTGTGCGAACAAGCATTGAGGCGGCATGGCATTCGACGAGAGGACCGAGGAGCTGGCGGTCAAGGCCGCGGCGGGCGACCAGGGCGCCCTCAACGAGCTCCTCCGCAAGATCGAGCCTGACGTGCTGCGGCACAGCTCGCGCTTCCTGCCCTGCCGGCAGGACGCCGAAGAAGCGTGCCAGGACGCGTTGCTCCAGGTCGCACGGAACATCCGCCGGTTCGAGGGCCGGTCGAGGTTCAGCACGTGGCTGCACGTCGTCGTCGCCAACTCCGCCCGCTCCACCTACCGGTCGCTGAAGCGCCGCTCGGTGGAGCAGGCGGGCGAACTCCCGCAGCAGCGCCCGGACCCCCGCCGGACCAGCGTCATCGCCGGTTCCCGCGTCGACATCCTGGACGCCATGGAAGACCTCGAGGCCCGCAAGCCCGACCTCATCCAGGCCCTCGTCCTGCGCGACGTGTCCCAGCTGGAGTACGCGGAGATCGCCGAACAGCTCGGGCTGCCGCTCGGCACGGTCAAGTCCCGCATCCACGAGGCGCGCAAGCAGGTCAGGCAGACCCTGGGCGACTCCTACAGCTGACCGGAAACCGGACACCGAACGACGGAGGCCGAACGCCGGACGCCGGACGTGCACGCACGTCGCAGGCGGAACACGCCACCCGAGACCCGTCAAACGTCGGCAATCGGACGGCAACGGTGCGCCCATCATCAGGCCCCGGGCCGGGGGTCTGAGCCACCATGCCGTGCATGTCATCAGGCCCGGACCCTCGCCCCGACCGTCCGATCTTCGTCTTCGGGTGCCCGCGCTCGGGGACGACGCTGCTCCAGCTGATGCTGCACTCGCATCCCCGCGTCGCGATCCCGGTGGAGACGAAGTTCCTCCTCCCCGCCTATACGGCCAGGTGCGAATTCGGTGACCTGGAGGTCAGGGAGAACAGACGGGCGCTCGCGGACTGGATCACCGGTGACAGGACGACCAAGTTCCACGCGCTCGGCCTGGACGCCGCCGAGGTCGCCGACGAGATCGTCGCCGCGCCGCCCACGCTGGGCTCGGCGCTCGGTGTCGTGCTCCGCGCGTACGCGCGCCGGTTCGGCAAGCCGCGCTGGGGCGACAAGCGTCCGAGCTACTTCCGGCACGCCGACGCGCTGCTGCGGATGTTCCCGGACGCGCAGTTCGTCCACCTCATCCGCGACGGCCGGGACTGCGTCGCCTCGCTCCAGGAGATGCCCTGGTACGGCCAGGACTTTCACCACGCCGTCTGCGTCTGGCGGGAGGCCATCGACCACGGCCGCCGCCTGTCCGCGCGCCTCGGCTCCGACGCCTACTACGAGTTGCAGTACGAGCGTCTGGTCGCCGACCCGGCCGACGAGCTGGCCAGGCTCTGCGGGTTCCTCGGCGAGGAGTTCGACCCGGCGATGACGCATCCCGGCGGCGTAGCGAAGGAGACCGTCTCGCCGCGCAAGAAGTGGCACGGACGGACCAAGGACGCCGTCACCACCAGCCGCGTCGGAGCCTGGGCGCAGCGCCTCGACTCCTGGCAGATCAGCCTGGCGGAGGCCGCGTTCGGCGAGCGGCTCGCCGAGTACGGCTACGAGCCGAGCGGCCTGCCCAAGCCGTCCACGTCCCAGCTCACCCGCTTCGCCAAGGTCAGCGCGCACCGCCGCATGGCCCAGCGCAAGGCCGCGCTGCGCGAACGCTGGAAGCAGCACCACGAACCGAACCCGGTCGAATGCCTCCTGACCCCGGCCCCCGCGCACACCTCCTGATGTCCGTCAGTCGAGGGCGGCGAGCTGGTCGGCGAACCAGCGCTGCGGCGGGAGGGCGGTCGCGGCCGCGGCGAGACGGCCGCACCGCTCGGACCGTTCGTCCCGCGGCATCAGCAAGGCGTGGTGCAGGGTCTCGGCGGTCTGGGAAACGTCGAACGGGTTGACCGTCAGCGCGTCCTCGCCCAGCTCCGCCGCGGCGCCCGCCTCCCTGGACAGGACGAGCGCGCACCCGCGTTCCGACAGCACCGGTCCCTCCTTCGCGACCAGGTTCATCCCGTCCCTGATCGGGTTGACGAGCAGCACGTCGGCGAGGCGGTAGGCGGCGAGCGAACGCGGATAGTCGTCGTTCACCTGCAGAATCAGCGGGTTCCAGTCCGCCGTGCCGAACTCCTCGACGATCTGCTCGGCCGTCCGCTCGACGGCCGCCGTGTACTCCCGGTACTCGGGCAGGTCGTAGCGGGACGGGTAGGCGAACGCCAGATGCACCACGCGTCCGCGCCACTCGGGATGGTTGACGAGCAGCTCGCGGTAGGCGGCGAGCCCGCGCACGATGTTCTTGGAGAGCTCCGTCCGGTCGACGCGCACGATGAGTTGGCGGTCGCCCACCTGCTCGCTCAGCGCGCGCGCCCGCTGCGCGACGTCCTGTTCGGCGGCGCGTTGGCGCAACGCCGCCCCGTCGACGCCGAGCCCATGCACGCCCACACGCGTGACGTGCCCCGAACAGGTGACGGTCCGGGCCGCACGGTCGACGCGCGCGCCCGGCAGCATCTCGCAGCAGTCGAGAAACGCCGACGCCCACCGTTCGGTGAGAAACCCGGCATGGTCGGCCCCGAGTATCCCCAGAAGAACCTGCGAGCCGATGTCGTCCGGGAGCAGCCGGAAATACTCGGGCGGCGCCCACGGCGTGTGGGAGAAGTGCACGATTTTCAGGTCCGGGCGCCGGTCGCGGAGCATCCGCGGTGCCAGCGACAGGTGGTAGTCCTGGATCGCGACCTTCGCCCCAGGCGCGGCGTCACGCGCCAGAGCGTCCGCGAACGCCGCGTTGTACGCCTCGTAGGACTGCCAGTCGCGGCGGGTGCGGGCGTCGAAATGCGGGCTGCGCGGTGTGTCGTACAGCAGATGGTGGACGAACCACAGCGTCGAATTGGCCACGGAGTTGTAGGCGCGTTGGAACGTCCCTTCGGGGATCTCCAGCATCCGCACGGCCGCGCCGCCCGTCTCGTATCCCGCGAGATCGAGACGCCCGTCCGGTGACCGCCGGGCCGCGACCCGGTCGGCGTCCCCGAGACCCGCACAGACCCACAACACGGAGGCGTCCGTCCCCGTGACGGCGGCGAGCCCGGACACGAGCCCGCCGCCCCCACGCCGCATTGTGAGCTCCCCGTCCTCTGACAGCGAGAACGACACCGGGCCACGGTTGGACGCCACCAGCACTTGGGTCATACCGGCAGGGTCTCAGTTGACGGAGAGCCCCTTCAAAGCGACCCGCACATCACCCGCGCCCGCCCCCATACGGCGGTTAGCGCGCAAAGCGCCGGGTACCCGCCCCGAAATGAGTAGGGCCGAGACGACGAAGACCGTACTCGTCGCCGGTGCGGCGAACCTCATCCTCGCGATCACCAAGCTCATCGCCGGGCTCCTGGCCGGGTCCAGCGCGATGCTCGCGGAAGGCGCGCACTCCGTGGCGGACACCCTCAACCAGAGCTTCCTCCTCGCCTCCCTGCGGCGCAGCGAGCGTCCACCCGACCGGCGCCACCCGTTCGGCTACGGCAACGAGCGGTACGTCTGGTCGCTGCTCGCCGCGTTCGGGATCTTCATCGCCGGTGCCGGGTTCTCCGTCTTCGAGGGCATCCTGACCATGACGGGCAACGGCGGCACCGGGACGAGCGTGTGGCTGGCCTACGCCGTCCTCGCGCTCGCCTTCGTCCTGGAAGGGACGTCCTGGTTCCGCGCCTACCACCAGGCGCGCAAGGAGACCCGGGACAACGGCCGCGACCTCGTCGACCACGTCCGCCGCTCGCCCGACGTCACGTTCAAGACCGCGCTGTTCGAGGACACGGCCGCGATGATCGGCCTCGCGCTCGCCGCCGCCGGGCTGACGCTCCGCGAGATCACCGGCTCCGACCTCTGGGACGGTCTCGCGTCCGTCCTGATCGGCGTGCTCCTCGCCGGGCTGGCGTTCTCGATCGGACGCGAGAGCGTGGGCCTGCTCATCGGCCGCGCCGCCGACCCCGCCGAGCAGCGCCGCATCCGCGACGAGATCACCGGCGCCCCCGGCGTGACCGGCGTGGGCGAGCTGCTGACCATGCACTTCGGCCCGGAGCAAATCCTCGTCGCCGCCAAGGTCCACTTCTCCGACGACATCAGCGCCGACGAGGCCGAGGACGTCGCCGGCGCCATCGACCGGCGGCTCAGGGAGCGGATTCCGGCCGTCCGCCACGTGTTCCTGGACCCGACCCAGCACCCCGACGCGCGCGTGATCAAGAAGGCGGCCGGGTAACGTCTCACCCGACGGACCCGCCTGTCTTGCATCCGGTCAGATCAGGTAAAGTCACGCATACGAGCACTAAGCGCTCGCGGTTCACAACTGAATATCGCTCATCCAGAGGGGTGGAGGGATCGGCCCGACGAAGCCCCGGCAACCACCCGGCTCAGGCGCGCTCGCGATCCTGCGAGGCCGGCCGGGAGATGGTGCCAACTCCGGCCTGCGACCAAGGTGGCGCAGGAAAGATGGGAAGAAAGGCCTCGCACTCATGGCCATCACGCCTGCCACGGACCTCGGACCGGCCACCGGCCTCATCTGCCGCGAATGCGGTGCGTCCCGCGACCTCGGGCCTCACTACGCCTGCGAAGAGTGTTTCGGCCCCCTGGAGATCGCCTACGACTTCGGGGCCGTGACCCGCGCGAGCATCGAGTCCGGCCCGCGCAACATCTGGCGCTACCGGGGCCTGCTGCCCGTCCCGTCCGCGATCACGGACACGCCCAACACCGAGCCCGGCTTCACCCGCCTGGTCCGCGCCGACAACCTCGCCGAGAGCCTCGGCCTGCAGAGCCTGTGGGTGAAGGACGACAGCGGCAACCCGACCCACTCGTTCAAGGACCGCGTCGTCGCCGTGGCGCTCGCCGCCGCCCGCGAGCTCGGCTTCAAGGTGCTGGCCTGCCCGTCCACCGGCAACCTCGCCAACGCCGTCGCCGCGGCCGCGGCCCGCGCCGGGATCCGCAGCGCCGTGTTCGTCCCCTCGAACCTCGAAGCGCAGAAGATCATCACAACGGCCGTTTACGGCGGGACGTTCGTCACGGTCGACGGCAACTACGACGACGTCAACCGCCTCGCCTCCGAGATCGCCGGGGAGCAGGACGACTGGGCGTTCGTCAACGTCAACGTCCGGCCCTACTACGCGGAGGGCTCCAAGACCCTCGGCTACGAGATCGCCGAGCAGCTCGGCTGGCGGCTGCCGGACCAGATCGTCGTCCCGGTCGCGTCCGGCTCCCAGCTCACCAAGATCGACAAGGCGTTCCAGGAACTGATCAAGCTGAACCTCGTCGAGGACAAGCCGTACCGGGTCTTCGGCGCCCAGGCCACCGGCTGCGCCCCGGTCGCCGACGCCTTCAAGGCGGGCCACGACGTGATCCGCCCGGTGAAGCCCGACACGATCGCGAAGTCCCTCGCCATCGGCAACCCCGCCGACGGCCCGTACGTCCTGGACGTCACCCGCCGCACCAACGGCGCCGTCGAGGACGTCACCGACGACGAAGTGGTCGAGGGCATCCGCCTCCTCGCCCGCACCGAGGGCATCTTCGGCGAGACCGCGGGCGGCGTCACCGTCGCGACCCTCCGCAAGCTCATCGCCTCCGGCGCCCTCGACCCGTCCGCCGAAACCGTGATCATCAACTCCGGGGACGGCCTGAAGACCCTGGACGCCGTCGCACCCGTCGTCGCACCGTCCGCGAACATCGCCCCGTCCCTGGAAGCGTTCCGCGCCGCGGGCCTCGCCTGAAAAGGAGCACCATGAGCAGCGTGTCCGTCCGTATCCCGACGATCCTGCGGACCTACACCGGCGGCGAGTCGGAGGTGAAGGCCGAGGGCGCCACCCTGCGCGCGGTCGTCGCCGACCTGGAGGCCAGCTACACCGGCATCTCCGCCCGCATCCTGGACGACGCCGGCAAGATCCGCCGCTTCGTCAACGTCTACGTCGGCGACGAGGACGTCCGCTTCGCCGACGGCCTGGACACTCCGACCCCCGACGGCGCCCAGGTCTCGATAATCCCCGCCGTAGCCGGCGGCTGACCCCCGGAACCCGGCCCCGGCACACGCGCCCCGGGGCCGGGAGAGCCGACTACACCTAGATGGGCTTGTACCGCAGGCACGAGGACTACACCGCCGTTCGCGAGTGGGAGGCACGGCCGAAGATGGCCGGTCGTTCCATGCCTGTCGCTTTGGTTCAACGGCGGGGTGCCGGCGGCCAACGGGCCGCCCGCGCCGGGCACTCGATGGCCATGCTCCAGAGCACATATGCTCACTGCATCGACGGCGACGAGGAGATCAGCCCGGGGTCCGCGTTCCGCGACTGTTCCGCGGTTACCGGCGGACGACCGCGCACTGTGGATCACAGCCGCACGCCCCTGACGTCCCCGAGCGGGCTCCGGCGCAGGTAGGACCGGCTTGGAGCATCCCGGTGAGGGTTCCGGGGGCGAGGATGCGCGTTGCTTGCACTCGGCAGGGTAGAGTGCTAAAAAACGGTTGGCACTCTGCTGTGGGGAGTGACAACTTCACAGTCTGGGTCGGGGCGATGAGGCCTCAGTTCGGCGGCGGAATGGCAGTCGTCGGCGGGGGCCGTCCGTCGCGGGCGTCGGCTCGATCCGTCTAAGCCACCTTGTTCCGGGAGGACTGGAGCCTATGGCTGCAAAGATGATCGCGTTCGACGAGGAGGCCCGCCGCGGTCTTGAGCGCGGCATGAACCAGCTCGCCGACGCCGTCAAGGTGACCCTTGGTCCCAAGGGCCGCAACGTCGTGCTGGAGAAGAAGTGGGGCGCCCCCACGATCACGAACGACGGTGTGTCGATCGCCAAGGAGATCGAGCTCGAGGACCCGTGGGAGAAGATCGGCGCGGAGCTCGTCAAGGAGGTCGCCAAGAAGACCGATGACGTCGCGGGTGACGGCACGACCACCGCCACCGTCCTGGCCCAGGCGCTGGTGCGCGAGGGGCTGCGGAACGTGGCGGCCGGTGCGAACCCGATGTCGCTGAAGCGCGGCATCGAGTCCGCGGTCGAGCGGGTGAGCGAGGAGCTGTCCAAGCTCGCCAAGGACGTGGAGACCAAGGAGCAGATCGCCTCCACGGCCTCCATCTCCGCCGGCGACCCGCAGATCGGCGAGATGATCGCCGAGGCGATGGACAAGGTCGGCAAGGAAGGCGTCATCACGGTCGAGGAGAGCCAGACCTTCGGTCTGGAGCTCGAGCTCACCGAGGGGATGCGCTTCGACAAGGGCTACATCTCGCACTACTTCGTGACCGACCCCGAGCGGATGGAGGCGGTCCTCGAAGACCCGTACATCCTGATCGTTCAGGGCAAGGTGTCGGCGAACAAGGACCTGCTGCCCGTCCTCGAGGGCGTCATGCAGTCCGGCAAGCCGCTGCTGATCATCGCGGAGGACGTCGAGGGCGAGGCCCTGGCCACGCTGGTCGTCAACAAGATCCGCGGGATCTTCAAGTCCGTGGCCGTGAAGGCCCCGGGCTTCGGCGACCGCCGCAAGGCCATGCTGGGCGACATCGCCACGCTGACCGGCGGCCAGGTCATCAGCGAGGACGTCGGCCTCAAGCTGGAGAACACCACGGTCGACATGCTCGGCCGGGCACGCAAGATCGTCATCGCCAAGGACGAGACCACCATCGTGGACGGCGCCGGTGACGCCAACGAGATCGCCGGCCGGGTCAACCAGATCCGCACCGAGATCGACAACACCGACTCCGACTACGACCGCGAGAAGCTCCAGGAGCGCCTGGCCAAGCTCGCGGGCGGTGTCGCGGTGATCAAGGCCGGTGCCGCGACCGAGGTGGAGCTCAAGGAGCGCAAGCACCGCATCGAGGACGCCGTCCGCAACGCGAAGGCCGCGGTCGAGGAGGGCATCGTCCCCGGTGGTGGCGTGGCGCTGCTGCAGGCCGGCACCAAGGCGTTCGACAAGCTGGAGCTCACGGGCGACGAGGCCACCGGCGCGAACATCGTCAAGCGCGCTCTGGAGGAGCCGCTGAAGCAGATCGCCGTCAACGCCGGCCTTGAGGGCGGCGTCGTGGTGGAGCGGGTCCGCAACCTGACCCCGGGTGAGGGCCTCAACGCCGCGACCGGCGAGTACACCAACATGTTCGACGCGGGAATTCTCGACCCCGCCAAGGTGACCCGGTCCGCGCTGCAGAACGCGTCGTCGATCGCCGCGCTGTTCCTGACCACCGAGGCGGTCATCGCCGAGAAGCCGGAGAAGAACCCGGCCCCCGCGGGCGGCATGCCCGACGGTGGCGGCATGGACTTCTGATCCTGCTCGATCGGGTTCTGGCGTCCGACACGGCACGCATCCGAAGGGACGGTCCCGCACGGGCCGTCCCTTCGGCATTCGCGCTTTCCGCCGCGCCATGCGAACCTGCCCGGACGCTCGCACGTCAGAAAGGATGATCAGGACATTCGGCCGGGGCCGGGGGCGGCGCAGGCCCGGACCGGACGTCCACGCCGCAGGACAGCGTTAAGGGGACATGTGAGCGATCTCTTCAGTTCTCCCGTGCTCAGGATCGAGCAGCCGCGCCGCGTCCCCTCCGCGAAGTCCCAGTACAAGGTGTTCGACGCGGGCGGCGTCCTGGTGGCCAAGGCGGAAGAGCGCGCCGTGTCGCTCCGGCGCCAGGCGTGGCGGGCGGTGATGCTCGACGGCGATGACCGGCGGACCGTCCAGGTCGAGGACGCCCGGGGCACACCGGTACTGGTGATCGAACGCCCGAAGCGCACCCGCGCGTCCTGGATCAGCACACCGGACGGCGCCCTGCACGGCTCGATCCGGCAGGACGGCTACCAATGGCGTTACCAGCTGCTCAACGCGGCGGAACATTCCGTCGGACGCCTGGAGGGCAACAAGACCGCCCGGAAGTTCAAAGTGCTCGACACCGCCGGAACCCACGTCGCGCAGGTGGACAAGAAATGGAAAGGCGCGGCGACAGAACTGCTCACCACCGCGGACCGGTACGCGGTGACGTTCTTCCACACCCCGCCCGACCCGCTGCGCATTCTCGTCATAGCGGCACCGATCGCCCTCGACCTGATCCTCTACGAAGGCAAGGACATCCCGAACTTCCTGGACGGCCTTACCCCATGACCCTCGACCACCGGGGGCAAGCCGCACCAGGCCCGCGCAGGCGGGCGACGGGTTTCAGGGGGTGCAAAGCACGACCCTTATCGGACGTCCCCATGGACGGTGCTTTCCGGCGGACACAAGTCGCTTTCCCCGACGGCACACTCGACGGCTCCTGCGCAGGTCAGCCGGGCGGCCAGCGTTCGCCGCGGCTGGCCGGACACGGAAAATACTTCCACTGAGGGGCCGGGCTTGGCAGGATCGCCGCTTGGACGGCGAGGCGCACCCGCGGATGCCGGTGCGCCGGAACGGTGAATAGAAGGTCGCCTCCTGCGCGGCCGATGAGGCGGGAGAACGCGTGAACGAACTGTTCAGCTCCTCGGTGCTCAAGGTCGAACAGCCTCGGAGGGGCCCGTTCGCCAAATCGCGGTACAAGGTCCTCGACGGCGACGGCATCGTCCTCGCCGTCGCGGCCTCCACCGACGACCAGGGACGCGCCGACATGAGGGGCGTGTTCGCCGGGAAATCGAACCTCGATGCCCGGGCCGTCGTGCTGACGACACCCGACGGAGACCCCGTCCTGATCGTCGACAAGCAGCGGGGACGGGAATACACCGAGATCCTCAACCCGGACGGCGACGCCTTCGGCTCGTTCGTCACCGAACGGGTGGGGCGCCGCTATGTCGTCTACGACGGCGAAGGAACCCTGATCGGTGCCGTCTCGGTGGACGTGCCCCGGAACAATTTCGAGGTGACCGACACCGACGGCGCGAAGGTCGCGCACGTCCGGAAGAGATGGGCCGGCCTCGCCACCCACCTGCTGACGACGGCCGACAAGTACGCCGTGGAAATCTTCGACCCCGTTCCCGAACCGCTGCGGACCATGGCCGTCATGACGGCGATCGTCATGGACATGAACCTGCACGAGGCCAAAGAGATCACCTGAAGCCCGGTCGCCGATCTCGCACCTGGGCTCCCGGTTAGGGCTTCACGGGTCCCGCTGGCGCAAGGTACGTTCCATTCGTGCAGGCCACGCCCGGGCGTCCGAACAGCTGGTGGATCTCGCCGGCGATTCCGACGATCGCGAACTGCGTGCTGGGCCTGCTCTGGGCCTTCTCCGCCCTCGGCGGCTGGGGCGCCACCGCATTCTGCGGCGAGGACGGGCAGCGCGACCCGGGTTGCAGCGCGGGATTCGACGATGCGGTCCGCGCCTCGGCACCGGTGGCCGTTCTCGCCCTCGTCGTGGCGGTGACGAGCTGGGCGATGCCGGGTGTGCGGCAGAGGCCCGACCGGCTGGACGCCCTTCTGACCGTGGCGGCATTCCTCTGGGTCCTGGCCGAAGCGGTCCTCTTCATCGGCGGATACCTGGCCAAGCCGTAAACAGTGCTGTGTGATGCTGTGTGGTCCCGTGCGGTGCCGTCGTTGCCAAAAAGAAACATTGGCGGGTCGGCGGGCGTTCGATCGGGTGACAGGACGGGGCAAGATCGGACAAAACCCAAGGTAGGGCGACCGCGAGAGCCGAGCCGCGACAGCGCACCGGCCGATTCGGCGCCACCGGAACGCCCGAGCCGGTTTGACGTTCGCACCTCAGGGGCATACTGTTCACTTCGCCCCACGGGGTAGCGGACGCCGGTAGGCGGCCGGCCCGAGGGGAACCCACCACCGAATCAGCCGACGCGGCTCTGTCGCGTCCGGACTGTCGTGGTGGGACGGAAAGGCTCGGTTTTGACAATCGAGCCGAATCTGGTGAAATAGGACCACCGCCCCGGAAGAAGCCACGCAAGTGGCGACGACCGAGGCATCGGAAAAGGCCGGAATTGACAATTCGGCCGGATCCGGTAAAGTAAAGCGAGTCGCCCCGGAGCGGGAAACGCGAAAGCGAATCCAGCGCGGTGGGTGTCCGTTTCTTGAGAACTCAACAGCGTGTTAAAAGCCAGTGCCTTTATAACGGCCCGGCCTGTATGGGTTGGGTCGTCCCCGTGGCCGTCCTTTGGGGCGGTCAGGGATTTCTTTGAGGCAATGCAGCCCCTTTTTGGGGTTGTGATGCTGGGATTGTTTCCAAGGTTTGGCCGGTGTGGAGGTTCGCCCCTTCGTGCTGGTCGTGTGGCCTTAATGGAGAGTTTGATCCTGGCTCAGGACGAACGCTGGCGGCGTGCTTAACACATGCAAGTCGAGCGGAAAGGCCCCT
>NZ_SMJX01000147.1 GCF_004348535.1 Actinomadura sp. KC216 | reverse complement strand
GGCTGGGCCGGGCGTCGGGGCTGGGGTTACTGGTCCGCGGCGCGGCGGCGTTCGAGGCCTTCGAGGATCAGGTCGAGGGCGAACTCGAACTCGAACTGGTCGTCGCAGAAGCCCAGGGTGCCGTCCGGATCGTCGTGGACGGCCGCCGCGACCATCCCGGCGAGGTGGGGGAACCGGTCGGCCATCTCGGCGGTCCCGGCGTCAGCCGCCTCGGCCGGCCGGGGGGCGCCGGGAGTGAACAGCTCCTGCGTGAAGCCCAGGGCGCGGCTGCCCAGGACGTGCAGCGTCCGATGGGCCAGGTCGTAGGAGAACCCGCCCGCCCGCAGCACCCCGACGACATGGTCGTAGTAGGCGATGACCAGCGGGCTCGTGGTGGTGCGGCTTTCGAGGACCTGCGGGGCCCAAGGGTGGCGGAGGAAGACGTCCCGGGCGGCGAGGATCCGCGCGCGCAGCGCGGCCCGCCAGTCCCGGTCCGGGGGCGGCGCCTCGACGCTCTCCACCGCCGCCATGACCTCGCCGAGGACCACCTCGACGATGCCGTCGAGGACCGCCTCCTTGTTGGCGACGTGGTGGTACAGCGACATCGCCTCGACCCCGACCTCCTGCGCGAGCCGGCGCATGGTGAGCGCGCCGAGGCCGTCGCGGTCGGCGAGCGCCACGGCCGCCCGCAGCACCCGCCCGCGGCTCAGCGGGATGCGCGGCTGCTCGGCCACCTCGTCGGCGCCGGTCCGTAGGGTCATGGATGGATCGTCCTCCCGGCGAACTCGCTCCCCGTACACGGTAAGCCTCTACCCGTACACGGTAAGTCTGCCTGCTCCCGGCTGTGCAACGGCTGCCAGTGTCCGGCGGATTTACCGTCCTATGTCACAGGACGCTGCCATCATCGACGGGCCATGCCAACGACGACCCTCCCGGAGAAGCCATGCTCAAGGTGACGCACGACGGCGTCGACTGGATCGACGGAGACGGCAGCGGCCCGCTCGGCGAGCTCTTCTGCCTCACCTTCGTCAAGGGAGTCGATGAGACCGAGGCGCTGACACGGCTGGGCGGCCTGCCGGACACGATGCGTCCCCGCACTCTGGAAGAGGCGGACGAGGCGCTCAGATCATTCGAGGCGGCCTACACGCGTTACGCGTTCGCGCTGAACCTGGGCGGCTGGACGGTGCTGATCGAGCCCAGCGGCTTCCGGGGGACGCTCGACGAGCCGCTGGCGGCGCTGTCCCGGGGCACCGAGGCGGTGGCGGTGTCGCGGAACGACTACGGCGACCACGCCTTCCGGTACGCCGTCGACGGCACGCTCGTCACCGGATTCGAGCCGACCTGGCCTGACGACCGATGGGGGACCGACCCCGACCGGCTGCTCGGGCAGATGCGCGCGGTGGGCCTGGACCTGGACATCGATGGCGAAGACGACGCAGACGACGCAGACGACGCAGACGGCGATGACGGCGATGGCGGTGATGACCGCGATGGCGGGCCCGAGCACGACGACGGCGCCGTGCCGAGCGCCTACGTCCCGGCGCTGCTGCTCGCGGGCCTGATCACCGGCGCCGTCCCGCATCCGGACGCGCTGGCCGGGGAGCTGACCTCCGCCGAGATCGCGCCCTGGTTCACCGACGCGCCGCCCACGCACTCCTACGGACCCACCGATCCGGCCATGATCGCGGCGATCCAGGCCGCCTCGCCGGACGTGCTCCGCGCGGTCGTCGCGCGCGAGACGATGCGGCTGGCCTCCGTCCTCGGCCTGGACGCAACGCCCGGCCTCGCGGAGGCGGTCGCCGCGGCCGGGCGCGGCGAGCCGGTCACCGTGTCGCCCGAGTCCGAGCTCGGCACGCACGTCCGGTCCTGGCTGTGGCAGGCGCGCCAGGCCGGTGGACCGCCCGACGAATCGATCGCTCCCGTCGAGATGGACGCCGACGAGCAGAACACCGGGACCCTGCGGCACTGGTTCACCATCGTGCTGAACGCCGCGCTGTGGCCCGAGCCGCACGCCGCGGCCGGCGTCGCGCTCAGCGCGCTCACCGACGGGCCCGCCGAGCTGCGCGACCCCGCCGCGGAGGCCGCCGTCCTGCGCACCCTCCGCGGCGACGCCTAGGGGCCTGCGGGTTCAGTCGCGGGGCTGGACGGAGATGTCGCGGAACTCGACCTCCGCGTCCTCGGTGTAGAGGCCGACGGAGCCCGACGTGTACGGACGTTCCGCGTCGGTGAACTCGGTCACGTGCCGCCCGTCCACCCGGACGCTCATGGTGGCGCCGTCATGGACGACGCTGACCCTGTTCCACCGGCCGATGGCGAACGCGCGGTCGCCGGTGGCGAGGAACCGCTGGCCTCCCCGGTAGGCGGGATCGCGCTTGCCCAGCTCCCAGCCCGTGGGCTTCAGGATGAAGTAGTAGAAGTGGTGCTCGTCGGAGTAGGCCCAGACGACCCACGCCGCCTCCCAGGGGTTGGGGGCCCGGTCGCGCAGCTGGGCGACGGTGCGGGCGCGCAGCCGGAAGGTCATGCGCCCGTACCGGGCCTGGGACACGACGAGGCCCGCGTGCGTCTCCGCCGGGTCGGTGGCCGGTTTCGGCCGCAGCGAGATCACCCCGCCGCGGGTGCCGTTGACGCCGTGGCCGTCGAACACCGCCCGCCAGGAGTGGTGGACGCTGCCGTCCCGCCACCGGACGAACCGGTCCCCGCCGCGGTCGAGCACGGCGGTCACGGCGGCGACGGCGAGCAGGGCGGCCAGGGCGAGCGCCGGTGACCAGCGGAAGGCCCGGGGCGTGGCGGAGGGCGACATGGCTGCCATCATGCGGCACGGCTCAGTCCCGTGCCGCGGGGCGCAGGGCATCGGGGCGGAGGCAGTCGCGGACCAGCGCGTCCATGATCCGCTCGGCGGCGCGGCCGTCGCCGAACGGGTTGACCGCGCGGGCCATCCGGTCGCGTTCCGCGGGGTCGTCCAGCAGCAGGGACGCCGCCGCGTGGACCTCGCCGGGGTCGGTACCGACGAGCCGCGCCACCCCGGCGTCGATCGCCTCGGGACGTTCGGTGGTGGAGCGCAGCACCAGCACCGGCTTGCCCAGGCTCGGCGCCTCCTCCTGGACGCCGCCGGAGTCGGTGAGGACGAGGTCGCACGCGGCCAGCGTCGCGGTGAAGTCGGGGTAGCCGAGCGGCTCGCAGATCGTGATGCCGGGATGCCCGGACAGGCCCGGGAGCAGGGCCTCGCGCACCGCCGGGCTCTTGTGCAGCGGCAGCAGCACCTCGCAGTCGCCCCGGTCGGCGAGGCGGCGCACGGCCCCCGCGAGGCCGCGCATCCCGCCGCCCTGGTTCTCGCGGCGGTGCAGGGTCACGAGGATCCGCTTGCCGGTCGTCCGGAACGCCGCCTCGCCCCTGTCCTGGCGGAGCATCCAGTGGAGGTTGTCGATGACGGTGTTCCCGGTCGTCTGGACGCCCGGCCCCGCGATCCCCTCGGCGCGCAGGTGCTCGGCGGCGCGCTCGGTCGGCGCGAAGTGCCAGCGGGCGATGCGCGCGATCAGCCGGCGGTTCAGCTCCTCGGGGAACGGGTTGTACAGGTTGCCGGTCCGCAGCCCCGCCTCGACGTGCGCGACGGGGATCTGCTCGTAGGACGCGGCGAGCGCGCCGCACAGCGCGGTGGTCGTGTCGCCCTGGACGAGCACCACGTCGGGACGCTCGTCGCGCAGGACGGTGTCGAGCGCGGTGACGAGCCTCCCGGTGAGCCCGGACAGCCGCTGCCGGTCCCGCATCACGGCGAGGTCGGTGTGCGCCTTGACGTCCAGGGCCGCCAGCATCGGCGCGAGCATTTCGCGGTGCTGGCCGGTGCTCACCACGAGCGGCTCGCAGAGCGGGGACGCGTCCATCGCCCGGACGACGGGCGCCAGCTTGATCGCCTCGGGCCGGGTGCCGAGCACGACCATGGCCCGGATCGGGGGCTCGGTCACGACGCCCCCCGACCGATTCCAGGCGGGATCACGCTGAGGGAGAACAGCCATCTCTGCTCCTCGCAGGCATGGTCGGACCGGGCGACGGCGAGACGGCCGCCGCGCGGCGGAAGGTCGGGGTGGGCTTGCGGTGGGGCGGGTGTCCGGCCGGGCCTGTCAGGTGCGTCAGGCCGGTCGGGTGCGTCGGGTCCGTGCGGTCTTCAGGTCCGTGCGGTCTTGAACCAGGTGTGCCTGCCGGTGAGGACGCGGCCGAGCGCCCACCAGCCGGAGACGAACCAGACGTAGCCGTAGATCACGTAGAGGTGCCCGAGCAGCAGCGAGTACGGCCTGCTCACCGGCTCACGCTTGCGGTAGACGAACGCGTAGGCGGCCGCGAGGCCGAAGGTCATGACGTAGAACCAGGGCAGCCACCACAGGGACAGGGCGCTGTGCCCGGTCCGGATCGAGGCGACGGCCGTGTCGCCGAGCATCAGCGCGAACGAGATCGGCAGCAGCGAGGTGAGCAGCAGCAGCGCCGGGCTCGACAGGTGGTACAGCAGGTCCGCCGCCGGCCGCGGCGCGATCTTGTGCAGGATCAGCGGCGTCAGGCGCGATGCCTGGATGTGCCCTTGGAACCAGCGGGACCGCTGCCTGAGCAGCCGCCCGAGCGTGAGCACGGCCTGCTGGTGGACGGCGGCCGTCCCGCAGTAGGCGTTCGTCCACCCGGCGGCGATCAGCCGGACGCCGAGGTCGAGGTCCTCGGTGAGGCAGTCGCTCCAGGGCTTCCCGGGCAGCGAGCGCAGCGCGGCGAGCCGCATGAACTGGCCGTTTCCGCCCATCCCGACGCTGCCGAGATGCCGCCGGGCGTTCTGGAATATCTCCCCGTAGACGACGAATTCCATGTCCTGCAGCCGCGCGAGAAGACGAATGTTGCGGTTGTACATGCGTACGCCCACCTGGACGGCACCGATGCCCGGATCGTTGAAGAATGGATCGACCTGTTCCGCCGCGTGATGGTCGAGGCGGCCGTCGGCGTCCACCACGCAAATGATGACGTCGTGCGGATCGCGCCCGTCCAGGACGTTGGTTTCGCTCAGCCATTCGAGTCCGGCGTTGAGCGCCGCGCCTTTTCCTTTGCGGGCATCCGGAAATCTGCGCCGGTAGAGGTGGATTCGGCCCGGTGCGGACGCCGCCGCGGCGGTGACGATTTGGGCCGTTCCATCGTCGGACGCGTCGTCCACCACGAGGACCAGAAAGTCCTCCAGCGGGAGTCCGGCGAGGCGTGCCAGGCTTTCGCCGATCACTTTCTCCTCGTTCAGGCACGCGAGCATGAAGACATAGGTTCGCTCCCTTCCCGTCTCGCGCGGATGCGGTGTCAGGCGCCGCGACAGCACGAACATTCCGCTGTTGTACGAGACCGCCAATACGATGATGGCAAGGCTGCCGGCCACCGCGAGCTGGCCGATCATGGCCATTCCCTGTGGCGCCTGGCCCTTACACCGGCCGCGGCGCGGATCCGCACACCGGCCAGGAAAAGGCCGAAAGCGGCCACGCAGTATAACCCGAAACCGATTCCGGTTATCTGCAGGAAAATTCGTGCCACCTGCATGACAGGTGTCTGATCAGGCGCCGCCACGATGCCGGTGAAGGCAAGTAGGACGCCGATGGAAGACTTTATGTACACCGCCATATACCCCCGTTTTCGTGCATGCCTGAGAGCGGAAGGGCCGCTTCTCCGTGGCTCCCCTTCCACGGGTGCGGGCCCCTCCGTGCCGTTCCACTCCGGGACTCGTCAAGTGTTCACTGGGAACGGTACCTCGAAGTAAAGTCCTGTCAAAGTCGAGAAGATGGAAAAGCCGCGGAACGGCCGGATCGTGCCAACGCCTCATCGAATATCCGGGCGGTGGTGCGGCATTCGGCCGGTTGTGCGGAGTTTTTCACTCTTCGTTAAGGACGTGGAGGCAGTTCCATGACCATGAAATGGCGCAGCCGAAAAGGCGCGGTCCTGCTCGCGGTGGTGGCCGCGCTGGCCGTGCCCGGGACGGCGACCGCCCAGGCCGCCCAGCCCGCACAGCCGGCCCACACCGCCGCTACCGGCCCCGGCGTGCGGCACGCCGGGCCGCACTCGCTCGGGCGCCCGGCGTCCGCGCTGAAGCTGAAGGACTGGGCCAGGGCCCAGCGGACGGCCGACCGGCTCCGGAGGCAGAAGCCGCCGGTGATCCGCCCGCTCAAGGGAGTCAGGCTCAGGCCGCCTTCCGCAACGGGGCCGCGGAAGGCCGCCGACGCCTCGGCTCTGGTGCTCTACGACACGGCCGGCCCGTACGGGTTCCTCGGCGAGCTGTACGGGATGGCCACCGCGAACCTGGCGGGCCACTTCGGCGCCGTCACGGCCAAGCCCGTCCAGCAGTACGCCGCCGGCGAGGTCGAGCAGCACACCGCCACGATCTACATCGGCTCCACCTACTACGGCGGTCCGGTCCCCGACGCCATCCCGGACGCGTTCTACGCCGACGTGGCCGGCACGGCCAAGCCCGTCGTGTGGATGAACGACAACATCTGGACGCTCGCCGGCAAGGTCGGCGTGCCCGCCTTCACCCGCAAGTACGGGTGGGACCCGACCCGGTCGTCCTTCGAGCCGGTCGGCAACGTGACCCGCGTCGACTACAAGAACGAGCCGCTCACCCGCACCATCCCGGCGGGCGGCGACGGCGGCATCCTGCGTCCCGCCATCACCGACCCGGCCGCGGTGACCACCCTCGCGACGGCCCATGACACGAGCACGACGCCGGTGACGACCTTCCCGTGGGCGATCAAGTCGGCGAACCTGACCTACCTCGGCGAGATCCCGTACACCTACACCAACGAGACCGACCGGCTCATCGCCTGGCACGACCTGCTCTTCGACGCGCTCGCACCGGAGACTCCCACCCGGCACCGCGCCCTCCTCCGCCTGGAGGACATCAGCCCCGCGAGCGACCCCGCCGACCTGATGGCCATCGCCCAGTACCTGGCCTCGCAGAACATCCCGTACGCGTTCCAGGTGATCCCCGTCTACACCGACCCCAAGGGCGTCTACAACGACGGCGTCCCGGAGACCATCACCCTGGCCCAGCGGCCGCAGGTCGTCGACGCGCTGAAGTACATGGCCGCCAACGGCGGACGGATCGTCGCGCACGGCTACACCCACCAGTACCAGGACGTCCAGAACCCCTACACCGGCGTGACCGGCGACGACTTCGAGTTCTTCCGCTCCCACATCGACGCGAACAACTCCGTCATCCTCGACGGACCCGTGCCGGAGGACTCCCTGGCCTGGGCGTCCCAGCGGGTCACCACGGGCAAGGCCCTCTACGAGCCGGCCGGGCTGCCCGTGCCCAACATCTGGACGACCCCGCACTACGCGGGTTCCGCCCTGACCTACGAGGCCGTCGAGCAGTCCTACGGCGCCCGCCTGGAGCGCAGCCTGTACTTCGCGGGCCAGCTCTCCGGCGCCCCCATCGACGGGCAGCGCTACATCGGCCAGTACTTCCCGTACCCGGTCCGTGACGTCGGCGGCGCGACCGTCCTGCCGGAGAACCTCGGGAACTACGAACCCGAGGCGCAGAACAACCACGCGCAGCGGCTCCCCGCCGACATCATCCGCGCGGCCCGCTACAACCTCGTGGTCCGCGACGGCTTCGCGAGCACCTTCTACCACCCGTACTTCGGGACGGGCCCGCTCACGGAGATCGTGACCGGCATCCGGGACCTCGGCTACACCTTCGTCGACCCGGCGAGCCTGGTCCCGTAAGGGGCGGCGGATCCTCCGGTGCCCCGACCGGACGTCACAGGTGACGAGCCGGGACGCGACCGGTGACGGCCGGGGCGCGCCTCCGGTGGCGCGCTCGGCGTCACCCGGGCCGCCACCAGCGCCGGAGGATCCGCTCCGCGGGCTTCCCGTGCGGCGAGTACGACAGGTCCGGCGGGGTTTCGGCCGCGCCGGGCCAGTCGTCCCACATCCACCAGTGGACGCCCGCCCACCACGACCGGCCGGTGCAGCTCGCGAGGAGGGCCTCGTAGGCGGCGGCCTGCTCCGCGGCCCCGTTCACCCGGCTGATGGCCCAGGCCCACGGCTCGGTCGTGGACCCGCGCTGGCTCACGTACCCGGCCTCGGTGAACAGGACGGGACGTCCCCGGCTCGCGGAGAAGCGCCCCACCCGCCGCAGGATCGGCTCCCACGCGCGCCGCAGTACGGCGACGTCGGTGGTCGGACGGCTCGCCAGCGGCCAGTAGGCGTCGATCCCGATCAGGTCGAGGGCGTCCCAGAACGCGACCCGCTCGTACTCGTCGTAGTTGGCGGCGTAGACGAGCGTCCCGTGGAATCTCGCGCGCACCGTCCGGACGACGGCCAGCCAGGGGCCCCGGTCGCCCGACAGCGCGGCGAGCTCGGTGCCGACCGACAGCGCGTCCGCGCCGGTCTCCCGCGCCAGGTCGGCGTAGTGCCCGATGAAGCGGGAGTAGGCGGCGTACCAGCGGTCCGCGTCCCGTGGCCTGATGGCGGCGCGGTCCTCGTCGCCGGGCAGGTCCACATGCGGTTTCAGCAGGACGCGCAGCCCGGCCCGCCGCGCAAGCCGGGCGATGTGGCGCACGCTGGCGTCGCTGGCCGTCTGCTGCGTGCGGCGCATCTCGCCGTCCCGCGGCGTCCGCTGGTACCAGGTCGGGTTGAGCTGGATCCAGGACGCGCCCGCAGCGGCGATCGACGCGACGTAGGCGCCCGCCTGCGGACCGGCGTAGTCGTCGGCGTCCCAGGAAGGCAGGGCGATCCCGTGCTGCCGTGCCTTCGAGGGATTCACCGGACGCTCACCAGGCCCCCCATCACCGGCCGACGAGCACGAGGCGACCGCGGACACGGCGACGGCGGCGGCGACGAGCGGCGCCGCCGCCCGCACTCCCCGGCTCCTCACCCGCCCCATTCCAGCCGAACCGGCGACGCGGTGCGAGCGAAGGCCGAACCTTGGCCGGAATGCGACAGGGCCGGTGCGCTAGGGATGCCCGGCCGCCGTTGCCGCCGTTCCCAGCGCGGTGACGTTCAGCAGGAGGTTGGGCGAGCCGGTACCGGGGTTGGAGATGACGCCGCGCTGCGCCGCGCTGACCACCGCGTTCCGTGCCTCCAGCGGCGTCGCGTCCGGGTGCTTCTCCAGGTAGAGCGCGAGCGCGCCGGCCGCGTGCGGCGTCGCCATCGACGTGCCGCCCAGCACCGTCGAGCCGGTGTCGGACCAGGCGTCCGCCGAGATGATGTCGCCGCCGGGTGCGAAGAGGTCGAGGCAGCGGCCGTAGTTGGAGAAGAAGGACACCCAGTCGCCCTGGTCCGTCGATCCGAGCGTGACGGCCTCGGACACGTCGCCGGGCGCGTCGCAGCCGTTCCGGGAATCGTTGCCGGCGGCGATCGCGAACTGGATGCCCGCGCGGATCGCGCCTCTGGTCGCCTCGCGGAACGCCTGCGGCTCGGGGGCGGGCGGGTCGGAGGCGATGCTCATGTTGCCCACGGCGGGCTTCTGCGCGTTCTTCGCCACCCACTCCAGACCCTGGATGGCCAGCCGGTCGGGGGAGTAGCCGTCGCAGTCCAGGACCCGCACCGCGACGATCTTGGCGTCCTTGGCCACGCCGTACTCCTCGCCGCCCGCGGTGCCCGCGACGTGCGTGCCGTGGCCGTGGCAGTCCTGCGCGGTGGTGTCCTTGTCGACGAAGTCGTAGCCGTCGACCGCCCTGCCCTCGAACGTCCGGTGGCTGATCCGGACTCCGGTGTCCAGGACGTAGACGCTGACGCCGGTTCCGGTGCCCGGGTAGTTGTAGGCGCGGTCCTGCTTGCCGTCGACGCGGTCCGTGCCCCAGCTCGGGGGATTGGGCTGCGTGCCGCCCCCGGCCGTGCGGACCATCACCGACTTCTGCACGTACCGCACCGCCGGATCGGCCGCCAGCCGCCGGGCCTGCCCGGCGGTCATGTCGGCGGCGAAACCGCGCAGCACGGCGCTGAAGACGCCCTGCACGGAGCCGCCATAACGGCGCGTCAGAACGTTCGCCTCGGCGGCCACCGGAGCGTCGGCTCCGGGCGCGAGGGACGTCGTGCCCTTCAGGGCGACGATGTACTGGCCGTCGACGGTGCCGGGCGCGTCCGCGTTGAGCACGGCGCCCTCGGCGGCGCCCGCCGGGGCGGCGAGCACACCGGCGCCGGCGGCGCTCAGCAGCGCGGTGACCATGATCAGGACCGGGTGGCGGGTCCCGGTGCGTTTCGGGTTCTTCCTGGCCGTTTCCATTCTCGTTCGCCTCCGTTGACCGTGGCGCGGCGGCCGGGAGCCGGGCCGCCGGGCCATAACACTAGGTTTTGGGCAAAGGGCGAACAATCCGACAAGATTGACTAAAAGGGGAGCTTCTTCCGTCAGTTCCCCGCGCCTCCGGTGCTCAGCGACCATTTCCGGGCCGCAGAAGAAGATCATTTAGCGGCGAACTCATATGCACCGGGAGCCCGAACTCCGGTGGCGGCGCCCGGCCCTCGGTCCTGGGCCCTCGGTCCTGGGCCCTCGGCCCCCTGATCGGCGGTGCGGTGGCGCGCGCGTAGGGTGAGGACCATGTCGGACACGGTGCATCGGCCGGAGCCGTTCACGCCGGAGACCGAGCCTTCGGCGCTTGAGGACCTCCGTGCGCGGCTCCGCGCGACGCGCTGGCCGGACGCGCCCGAGGACGCCGGCTGGTCGCTCGGAACCGACCTCGCCTACCTCCGCGAACTCGCCGCCTACTGGGCGGACGGGTTCGACTGGCACGCGCAGGAGGCGTCGCTCGCCCGGCTTCCCCGCTTCCGCGTCCGGCTCGGCGGCGGCCTGGGGATCCACTTCGTGCACGCCCGCGCCGCCGCACCGGCGGGGCCGGTCCTGCCGCTGGTCCTCAGCCACGGCTGGCCGGACTCGTTCTGGCGCTACGCGAAGGTCATCCCGCTGCTCACCGATCCGGGCGCGCACGGCGCCGACCCCGCCGACGCGTTCGACGTGGTCGTCCCCGACATTCCCGGTTACGGGTACTCCGACCGTCCCGCCGGACGGCCGCTCGACTCCATCGCCGTGGCCGGGCTGTGGGCCGAGCTGATGGGCGTCCTCGGCTACGAGCGGTTCGGCGCGGCGGGCGGGGACCTCGGCAGCCATGTGAGCCGCTACCTCGCGCTCGACCACCCGGACCGGGTCGTGGCCGTCCATCGCATGGACGGGGGCCTGCCCGTCTTCACCGGCGACCCGGCGGGCCTCACCCCCGAAGAGCGCGCCTGGTTCGCGACCGTCGCGGACTGGCGCGCCGCCGAGGGCGCCTACGGGGCCGTGCACCGGACGAAGCCGCAGACCGCCGCGTTCGGGCTCACCGACTCGCCGGCCGGGCTCGCCGCGTGGATCGTCGAGAAGCTCCGGGCGTGGAGCGACTGCGGCGGGGACGTCGAGCGGCGCTTCACCAAGGACGAGATCCTCACGAACGTCACGCTCTACTGGCTCACGGGCACGATCGGCTCGTCGATGCGCATGTACCACGCGAACGGCGAGATCCCGCCCGCCCAGCACGCCCGGCGGGTCGAGGTGCCGTCCGGGTTCTCGCTCTTCCGCGGCGACATCGTCCGGCCCCCGCGGGCGTGGCTCGAGCGGACCGCGAACGTGGTGCGCGTGACCGAGCCCGAGCGCGGCGGGCACTTCGCGCCGTTCGAGGAACCCGAGCTCTACGCCGAGGAACTCCGGGCCTTCTTCCGCCCCTTCCGGTCACTCTTCGCGACCGGCATTTAGCACATCGCCCGGCGACCCGCCAGCGGCCCGAGTGGCGGGCTCCGGCCATGACCGGCGTCGAAACCGATTCGGCGTCAAATTGGTAAAATCCATGCCGATTCATGAGCCGGCCGAGACGGACATTACTCGCATTCCAGGACTTCGACGGTATTTGGATCATCGTTTCCGCCACAGCCGTCACACGATCTCCTTCCTTCGGTAAGCCTCTTGTATCGCTCCGGCAAAAGGCCGTTGAGAAGCTCCGCTGGCGCCTACGGGGTTCCGTGGCTACGGTGTTCTCGTTCGCCGAATGCGCACATTTAATGATCGAAGGCGATAGATCGGAAAGACGGACGAGATCGCACCGCGAGCCGGACCGGAAAACCGGACGAAGCGGAAAGAAGGCGGCAACCCACCATGGCGGAATTCAATTTCAGCGTCTTCTCCGGCGCGACCTCCCCGGACGCCGGGGACGGCCGGCTGACCGAGGTCCTGGACCGGGCGCTCGCCGCGCTCCCCGGCGCCGCGCGCTGGACGGCGCGCCGCGGCGCCATGTGGTGCCACGTCGAACCCGAGGGCGGAGAGTGCCCTGCTCAGGGCTGGAAACTCCATGTCTCCGCCACGCCGGCGTCGGCCGCCGAGGTGCTCGCCCGCTCGCTCGCGGTGCTGCTGGCCGCGGGCTCCTCCTTCAAGTTCGCCGCCAGCCACGACCAGGTCGCGGCGCTCAACGCGCGCAACACCTCCCGCGGCCATTCGGGCAAGTTCATCACCGTCTACCCGCGGAACGATGACGAAGCCGTCCGGCTGGCCCTGGAATTGCACCGGGCGACGGAGGGCCTCGCCGGGCCGCGCATTCTGTCCGACCGGCCCTATGCCCCGGGAAGCCTCGTCCATTACCGGTACGGCGCCTTCGTCGAAGATCGCCGGATCACCAATGACGGGTTCTACGCGTGGATGATTCTCGACCCCGACGGCAATGCCGTCGAAGACCTCCGAACCGGAAGATACCTTCCTCCCTCCTGGGCAGAATGTCCCTTCCCGGAGCACCGACCGGCCGGTCAACCCCCGGGCGGCAGGAGTGAGATTCTGATCGGGACGCGTTTCGCCGTCCGCGAGGCGATCCGCCACACCAACAAGGGCGGCGTGTACCGCGCGGTCGACACCCGGACCGGCGACCCGGTGGTGATCAAGGAGGCGCGCCCGCACGTGGCCGCCGACGAGAACGGGGCGGACGTCCGCGACCGCCTCCGCACCGAGGCCCGGGCGCTCGCCGCGATCGAGCACCTGGGGCTGGCGCCCCGCCCGGTCGAGCTGTTCACCCAGAGCGGCCACCTGTTCCTGGCGCAGGAGATGATCCCGGGAACGACGCTGCGGCAATGGACGGCCGACCTCATCGCGGACCGCGGCTGGGGGCCGCACCTGCCCGGGGCGCTGGAGATGGCGCGCCGGCTGACCGCGCTGCTGATCGAGGCGCACGGCGCCGGGCTGGTCCTGCGCGACTTCAACCCGAACAACGTCATGGTCCGGCCGGACGGCACGCCCGTCCTCATCGACCTGGAGCTGGCGGTCACCGCCGGAGACCCCGAACCGGCGCCGCTGCGCGCGGGCACCCCCGGGTACGCCGCGCCCGAGCAACTGGACGGGGCCGCCCCGCACCCTACGGCCGACTACTTCGGCCTCGGCGCGACGCTCTGCCATGTGATCACCGGCGGCCCGCCCTACCTCCTGGAGGAGCGCCCCGCGACGAGGCCAGGGACGGAACGGCTCGCGGAGTGGCTGCGGGCCCGCACCCGCGACCTGAAGCCGCCCGCCTCCGTGACCGCCCTGCTCCTGGGGCTGATGGCCGACGACCCCGCCGAACGCTGGTCACCGGAGCAGGCCCGCGAAGCGCTCGCGCCGTCCCTGACCGTCGCCGCGCCGGACGTCCCGCCGCCCGACGACGGCCCGGAGTGGCTGCGGGAGCAGAGCCGGCAGGCCGTCACCGGAATCGTCGGGTACCTGCTGGCGTCGATGACGCGCGGGGACGGCGGCGCCCTGTGGCCCGCGTCCTGCGTGCACGGAGCGCCCGACCCGTGCAGCGTCCAGCACGGCGCCGCCGGGGTCCTGGGCGCGCTGGTCCGCTGCCACGAGCTCGCCGCCGCACCCGTCCCCGGCCTCCCGGAGGCGATCGCCGACGCGAGCCGGTGGATCCTCGCGCGGCTGGACGACGGCACGCCGCGTCCCGCCGGGCTGTACTTCGGGACCGCCGGCGCCGCGTGGGCCGTCCTCGACGCCGGGCTCGCGCTGGACGACGCCGGCCTGGTCGGCGGCGCGCTGGCCGTCGCCGACCGGCTGCCCCTCGCCGCGCCCGGCCCCGACGTCACCCACGGGACGGCGGGCCTCGGCCTGACCGCCCTCCACCTGTGGGCCCGCACCGGGCACGAGCAGTACGCCCGCCGGGCCGTCGCGGCCGCCGACGCGCTGGTCGCGGGCGCCGAGCAGGGGCCGGAGGGGCTCGGCTGGAGCACGCCCGCCCAGCACGCGTCCAAGCTCGCCGGGAAGCGGTACCACGGGTTCGCGCACGGCATCGCCGGGGTCGGGTACTTCCTGATCGCCTGCGCCGAGGCGACCGGCCGCGACGACTACCGGAACCTCGCCGTCACCGCCGGGGAGAACCTGCTGGACACGGCGGACGCCGCCGAACGGTCGGCGATGTGGGGCGCCGGTCCGGGCGACGCGCCGACGGCGCCCTACTGGTGCCACGGCGCCGCGGGGATCGGCGCGTTCCTCGCCCGTCTGGGCGGCGCGACGGGCGACGAACGGTTCGTCCACTGCGCCGAGCGCTCCGCGCGCGCGGTCATGGAGCACCGCTGGCGCGCGCCGCTCGGCCAGTGCCACGGGCTGTCCGGCAACGGCGACTTCCTGCTCGACATGGCGGCGCTCACCGGCGCCGACCGCCACCACGACGCCGCCTGGCGGCTCGCCGAGATCGTCGTCGCGAACCGCGCGCACCGCGACGGGCACATCGCGTTCCCCGACGAGTTCGGCCAGGTCTCGGTGACCTGGGGCGACGGCATGAGCGGCATTTTGGCCTTCCTGCTCCGGCTGCTGCACGGCGCCCCCCGCCTGTGGACGGCCGACACCTCCATCCGTGTGGACGCGACCGCGGCGGCCGGTTCGGGGCGGCCGTCATGAAGGCCGTGCCGAGCCGGTTCGGGTTCGCGTTCTCGGCGGGCGGCCGGTGGGCCGCGTGCCTGAGCGCCGTCGACGACGACGTCACCCTCGAACGATGGGACCTGGCGTGTCCCGCGCCGACCAGCCGCGCGCTCGACCGCCCCGCCGCCGCCGCCCGTTCGGCGGTCGACCGGGGGTGCGGCGCGCTGCCGCTGGACGACGGCCGCGTCCTCGTCGTCCGGCCTGCGACGGACGCCCACGGGGTACCCGCCGGGCACGGAACCGTGCTCGCGGTGGGACCGGCCGGGCCCGGGCTCCAGGTCACCCGGACCTGGCCGGTCCCGTCCATGCTCGGCGGGTTCCTGCTCGCCGGGCCCGGACCGGGGCGGTCGGTCCTGCTCGTCACCGTCGAGGACGCCCGCACCTCCCGGATCTGGCAGCTGACCGCGTCCGGCCTCAAGACGGTCCTGCGGATCCCCGGGGTGCTCGCCGGAGGCGTCTGGGTGGACGGCGGCCGCACCCTCGCCCTCGACCACACCGCACCGGGCCAGCGCACCGACGGCATCATCGTCGACCTGCGCGAGCGCGCCTGGCGCCGGATCTGGTCGGTGTCCGGCACCTCGACCGACCGCATCGCGGCGTGCAGCCGCCGCTCGGGCGTCCTGGCCGTCACGACCACGGCGCCGGGCGTCCAGCAGCCGGGGACCGAGCAGATCGGGCTGCGGTTCCCGGACGGCGGCCCCGTCCGGTTCCCCGAGACGCTCAACCGGCCGCCCCGGCTCCGGACGCCGCTGGCCTTCGACACCACCGGCGCGCGCCTGCTCGTCAGGGAGATCCACGGCGCGGTGGCGCGGCTCGCCGTGTACAGCCCGGTGGCGGACCGGCTCACGCCCGTCCCCGGCCCGCGCGGGATGGTCTGGGGGCCCGCCCGGTGGGCGGACGACGGCCGGATCCATGTGCGGTTCGCCGCTCCGCACCGCCCGCCCACCCTGGCGACCGTCCCGGCCCCGGCGCGACCCACCTGGTCACTGGCCCCGGACGCCCCCGGAGCCGGAGGCGGGAGCGGTGGCTGGCGGCGGGCCGAGCTGATGGAGCTGCCCGGGGCGGCGGGGCCGATCGAGACGATCGTCTACGGCGACCTGAAGCGGCCGCGCCTGGTGCTGGCCCTGCACGGCGGCCCCCTGTCCGCCTGGCGGTTCGAGTTCGAGCCGCTGTTCCAGCACCTGGCCGCCGCCGGCGCGGCCGTCGTCGCGCCCAACTACCGGGGCAGCACCGGCTACGGCGAACGGCACCTGCGGCCGGTCATCGGCGACTGGGGCGGCCCCGACCTGGACGACGTCATCCATCTGGCGAACGCCATCAGCCGTGACCGCGACGCCGCGGGGCTGCCCCGCCCGATCCTGCTCGGCGGAAGCTACGGCGCCTACCTCGCCCTCCTCGCGGCCTGCCGGTCGCCGGAGCTGTGGTCGGGCTGCGCGGCGCTCGCGCCCTTCACCTCGGCGGACGGCCTGCGGGCCGCCGCGCCCGGCGCGGTCCGCGAGCGCGTCGCGCGGCTGAGCCGGTGCGCGACCGGCGAACCGGTGTCCGGGCGCGACGTCCTGCGGGCGTGCGCGTCGATCACCGCGCCGCTGCTGATCGCCCACGGCACCCGGGACGAGGTCGTCCCGGTCGGGCAGTCCCGGGCGCTGCGGCGGCGCCTCCTCGAACTCGGCAGGACCGAAGGAGCCGACTTCGTCTACCTGGAGGTCGACGACGACCATCACGGCGTCGTCCAGGCATGGCCCGCGGTCCTGCGCGAAGCGGTGGTCCGCTTCTGCCTCACGGCGGAGCGGACCTACGCCACCGGAAAGGAAAGGAGGTGAAGTCATGGACACGTTCGACGGTGACCTCGTTGCCGCTCTTCAGGAGCTGCCCGAGTCGGACCCCATCGAGATCGAGGGGATCCAGCTCGGTGGCACGTGCGCGTGCGTCGGCCTGCTGACGCTGCTCAACACCGTGTGCGTCGGCATCTCTTGCGCATAGTCCTGCGCACCCCATGCGGAACCCGGGACCCCTGAGAGACCCCGGCCCGCAGAACCCCGGTCACGGACCGGCTGATGCCGGTCCGTGACCGGACCCACACACGAGTCTAGAAGACGCCGCGCGAACGGAACAGAGAGGACGAGGTGGCCCGGAAACCGACAGCCCTCGCCGCCGGTGCGGGCGCGTCCGCCGTCCTGCGCGCCGGTGGACGGCGGCTGCTGCGCGAGGCCGTCCGCCGCTTCCGGGTGCGGATGGCGCTGCTGTCGGTGCTCACGGCGATCCGCGTCGCGGCGATGCTGGCCACGCCGGTGATGCTGGCCAGGGCCGTCGACGCCGCCCACACCCAGGAGAATCTGGGCGCCGCCACGGCGCAGCTCGCCGTCACCCTGGGCATCGCGCTCCTCGCCGACGCGGCGGAGGACGTCGTCGGCGCCTACTGCGGCAGCCACATCACCGTCTGGCTCCGGCACCGGCTGCTCGCGCGGGTACTCGCGCTGGGGCCGCAGGGCCGGAGGCGCTTCCCCACCGGCGACGTGCTGTCCCGGCTCACCGAGAGCGCGTCCGGGCCTTCGGCGTTCCCCGTCCTCGCGGTGACGGCGGCGGCGGCGCTGGCGACCACGGTGGGCGCCGTGACCGCCCTCGCCCTGATCGACTGGTGGCTCGCCGTGGCGTTCGCGGCGGGCGCGGCGCCGCTGATCGTGGTGCTGCGCCTGTTCGTCGCCCAGGCGACCGAGCCGTTCGCGCGTTACCAGGCCGGCCAGGCGGCGATCGCGACCCGGCTGCTGGACGCCCGGCAGGGCATCCGGACGATCCAGGCGAGCGGCACCGCCGCCACCGAGGTCCGGCGGATCCTCGCGCCGCTTCCCGGACTGCGCCGGGCGGGCGAGGAGACCTGGGCGGTGCAGGGCCGGGTCAGCCGCCGCCTCGCGCTCCTCGCGCCCCTCACCCAGGTCCTGGTGGTCGGCGTCGCCGGAATGCGCCTGTCCACGGGCGACGTCACCCCCGGCCAGCTCGTGGCGAGCGTGTCCTATGCCGCGATGGCCGTCGCGTCGGCGTCCCTTTTCGACACCTTCGTCGCGCTGCTCAACTGCCAGGTCGGCGCGGGCCGGGTCGGCGAGGTGCTGGCGGCCGTCCCAGCGGTGCGGCCGCCGGCCCACCCGGCGCCGTTCCCGGACGGCCCGGGACGGCTCCGGCTGCGGCGGGTCACCGTCCGGGCCGGGGGCCGGGCCGTGCTCGACGGCCTCGACCTGGACGTCCCGCCCGGCGCCATCGTCGCCGTCGTCGGCGCGTCCGGGACGGGGAAGAGCCTGCTCGTGTCGGCCATAGGACGGCTCCTCGACCCCGACGACGGGGTCGTCGAGCTCGACGGCGTGCCCGTGACCGATCTTCCGCTCCCACGGTTGCGGCACGCCGTCACCTATGCCTTCGAGCGCCCCGCGCTGCTCGGCGCCACGGTGCACGACACGATCGCCTATGCCCGTCCCGGCGCGACACGCGCCGAGGTCCGCCGCGCCGCGCGGGCGGCGGCGGCCGACGATTTCATCCGGGCGCTCCCCGACGGGTACGACACCCCGCTCGACCGCGCGCCCTTCTCCGGCGGCGAGCTGCAGCGGCTCGGCCTGGCCAGGGCCGCTCTCAGCGACGCCAGGATCGTCGTCCTCGACGACGCCACCAGCAGCCTCGACACCGCCACGGAGCTGAAGGTCACCCAGGCGCTGCGGCGCGTCCTGGCCGGACGGACCAGCCTCGTCGTGGCCCGCCGCCCGGCCACGGCCGCCCGCGCCGACCTCGTCGCGTGGCTCGACGCGGGCCGGATCCGCGTGCTGGCGCCCCACGCCGAGCTCTGGCCGGACCCCGGCTACCGCGCCGTGTTCGCGACCCGTCCGACCACCGCACGGGAAGCGGCAGGCACATGACGGCGGTGCCTGCCGCGCGCCTCCTGCACCGGCACGTCCGGGGGCAGTGGGCGGCGATGCGGCGGCTCGCCGCGTGGTCGGCGGTCGAGGCCGTCCCGGCGTTCGCCTCCGGGCTGCTCCTGGCCCGCGCCATCGACCACGGCTTCCTCGCGGGCCGTCCGCTCTCCGGCCTGGCCTGGCTGGCGGCCCTCGCCGCCCTGTACGTGGTCGGCGCCGTTGCGACGGGACGGATCTACCCGTGGCTCGCCGCGACCGTCGAGCCGCTCCGCGACTCCCTGGTGGAGGAGGTCGTGACCGCGGTCCTGCGCCGGGGGGCGTCGTCCGGCATGGCGGGCGCCGGGGTCTCCCAGGTCACCGAGCAGGCCGAGGCCGTCCGGGCGCTGCTCGGGTCGGCGCTGCGCAACGTCCGGCAGCTGCTGTCGGCCGGTGTCGCCGCGCTCGCCGGGCTGGCCCTGCTCTCCCCGCGCCTGGCGCTGGTGGCCGCCGTCTCGGTCGCGCTCGGGCTGGGGATCTTCGTCGCGTTCGTCGGGGTCCAGGTCCGGCGGTACCGGGCGGTCGTGGTGCGGGCCGAGGAGATCGGCGAGGCGGCGGCGGTGGTCGTGCACGGCGTCCGCGACGTCGTCGCCTGCGCCGCCGAGGACCGCGCGCTCTCCACGGTCGGGCGGGTCGTCGACGCCCAGGCACGGGCCCTGCGCGCCTACGCCCGGACGCGCCTGGTCCGCATCCCCGTGCTGGCGTTCGGGGTGCACGTTCCGCTGCTCGCGCTGCTCCTGCTGTCCCCCTACCTGACGGAGCACCAGGGGTTCACGGCGGGGGAGATCGCGGGCGCGGTCGCCTACCTGGTCACCGGGTTGCAACCGGGCATCACCGTCCTCGTCGACGCGGGAGGGACGCTGCTGCTCAGCCTCGCCGTCGTCCTCGGCAGGCTCTCCGAGGTCTGCGCCGCCGAGGTCCGCACCACCGGCC
>NZ_SMJX01000146.1 GCF_004348535.1 Actinomadura sp. KC216 | reverse complement strand
CGCCCCACCCCTTCGTCCGCTGCCGCACGCAGGCCCTCGGTCACACACGTCCTCACATATCGGCGCCCTCAGCATCCGCGAAGCCGTAACCCGGCAAACGACCCCGGCACGTCTCGCCACGAGCGGATACCAGCGCGCCGCACGCACATCGGGGACGGGCCGCTCTTCTGACGATTTTCCCAGACCACTCGACGAAATCTCATACTTAGTGACAATCGCGGAACGAAGACATCCCGTTAAAGGGTGCTTGGTCCGGGAATGCGGCAAATAAATGCCGGTTCCCCCGCGCTCGCTATTCCGGCGACCCGGCCAACCAGAACCGCAACCGGTTGCAATTCCGACCTACGACTGGCATTCCGGTGAGCGCGGAGTGGAGGGCCGCGGTCGCATCGCGGTGAACCGGTATGCGTTCATCGAGCTTGGTCTGCCGGATGACATGCCGCCCAAGAGGCTGCAGCCCGGGCAGCCGAACGACACCGAGGTTGATCTCGCGGCGCGCGGTGAGCTGGTCGATGAGCAGGTAGGCGAACCTGGTGGAGTCCATCTCGTTGCGTGGGCTAGGTCTCTGACGGAGGTGAGGGCGGCGACGGGAGGTCTGATGCGGGGTCCGATGCGACAGGTTGGGTCGCACGAAGTGCCTCGTCGAGAGTGGGGTGGGTGGAGATGACCTGGTCGATCCCGGTTGTGGTCAGCACGTGCCGCAGGCGTTCGGGGGGCGCGGTGAGGGTGAGTGATCCGCCGACGGAGGTCAGGCGGCGGTAGGTGACGATGAGTGCGCTGAGCCCACTGGAGTCCCAGAACAGCACTTGCGCCAGGTCGAGAATCAGGTCCGGGTGGCCGCGCTCGGCGATGGTGGTGGCGTGCTGGATCAGGGCCGGGCTGGTGCGGTAGCTCAACTCACCGGCGGCGGTCAGGACCGCGATCTGTTCCCGCACAAGCGCGATGGTGACGTCCAGATCCCTGGTCATCGCCAGATCACCTGTGCGGTGCCGATGTCGCTCGCCTGAGTGGACGATGCGCCGACCAAGGCGGGTCCGATAGTGGGGCCCAGCATGGCGACGTGGTCACCGGACCCGCAGGCGCAGCCTTCCAACAGTGCACACTTGTCGCGGATTCGCCGTGGAGCACCGGTCGGCGCTGCTGGCTTGTTCAGCAGCCGGGTGAAGTGGTCGGGCAGGCCACCCTCGCCGAGGACGGCGACCGGGCCAGGATCGTGACGCGCGGCGGTGCGCACAGTGGAGCCGATCAACGGGGTGATTGCGGCGGCAGGGGCGCCTTCACCGCACACGTCACCGAAGTACGACGCTGACCGATCCTCGCCGTACCGGTCTGGTCCCAGCGCGAACACATCATTGAAGTCGCCGCCGACCCGGTGCGGCGAGGCGGTGACGTAGTGACAGGCGGCTGCACCCCGGGGATGTCCGGGGAAGGCGGTCGGCGGCAAGGATTGCTGCAGCGCGGAGGCCAATGGCCGGACGTTAGCGGTAGTGCAGTCTGCTCCTGTGCACGCCAGCGATGCGGGTCTGCTGGTGCGCAAGGCCGGCAACCGCCGGCTCAGCCGCTGGAGCCGCCGGCCATCACCCGTCACATCTCCACCTCCCCGCCAGCCGCCGGATACCTGGCCTCGTGGTGGCCCGATACCTGGTCGTCCGCCTCTTCCCGCCCACAACCCGAATAGTCAGGAACGTGACCGGCGTGTGAATGATCAGCCAGCGGGCATAACCGCGCCCAAGCCCCGGCTGCGGGCAGGCGGGGCAGTAGCCCACCGAGACGACTAGGCGGTGGTGAAGGATGATCGTCCTTGGCAGGCCGGCCGGTTCGCCCGGGGGCGCAGGAGTGTGGGATCGGTGACCCCTCTGATCCTGGAGCCGCTAGCGGGCCGTCCCGGGCTGAAGGTCGCCGGCGAAATCAACGTCAGCAACCGGACGGCGTGGACCGGCACGCTGGAACAGCTGGCGAGATCGGAGCCGGAGATCCACCTGGAGATGTCCGGCCTGCGCATGGTGGACGCCGGCGGCGCCGCGGCGGTGGCCGTCACCGCCCAGCGGCTGACCCCGCGCGGCCGCGTCGTGCTGCACGACCCGCCCCCGGCGCTGTGCCGCATCCTTGACCTGCTCTGGCCGGAGGCGGCGGGAATCGAGGTGACCGGGCGATGAACGCCCCCAACCATCCACACCCCCCGACACACGACGGTTCGGCCGCCGACCCCTTCCGTCACCCGGCGCTGTTCTACCGGACCCGCGCCGAGTACCTGGCCGGCACGGTGCCGTTCCTGCAGGACGGTCTGGCCGCAGGGGAGCCCGTCGCGGCCGCGGTGCCCGAGCCCAACCTGGAGCTGCTGCGCGCCGAACTCGGCGCCGCCGCCGAGCAGATCACGCTGCTGGACATGGGACAGGTCGGCCGCAACCCCGGCCGCATCATCCCCGGTGTGCTGCGCGCGTTCGCCGACGCCCACCCCGGCCGGCGGGTGCGGATCATCGGCGAGCCGATCTGGCCGGGCCGCAGCCACACCGAATACCCCGCGTGCCTGCAGCACGAAGCGCTGATCAATCACGCCTTCACCGGACGGCGGGCCACGATCCTGTGCCCCTATGACGCCGAGGCGCTGGACCCGCAGATCCTGGCCGACGCCGCCGCCACCCACCCGGTCCTGGCCGACGCCGACGGCGCACGAGCCAGCGACCGGTACGCGGCCGACGAGATCGTGCACGCCACCAACCAGCCGCTCCCCGACGTCCCCGGCGCCCAGATCACGGAGCTGGACTACGACTCGGCGTCCCTGGACACCGTCCGGGACCTGGTCACACAACACGCCAGGCGGGCCGGCCTGCCGGCCGAGCGGATCCTGGACGCCGAGCTGGCGGTCAACGAACTGACCGCCAACACCCTGATGCACGGCGGCGGCCACGGAACCCTGCGGATCTGGACCGAGCCACGGCACCTGGTCTGCCAGACCACCGACCAAGGCCACATCGCCGATCCGCTGACCGGTCGACGTCCCGTCCCACCCGACAGCCCCGGCGGGCGGGGACTGCTGCTGGTCAACCAGCTCGCCGACCTCACCCGGACGCACACCCGCCCCGGCGCGACCACCACCCGGATCTACTTCCAACGCTGAACCGCACCGCGCCGCTCAACGACACACGCGCCACGGCACGCTCACCCCAGCCCCGTCCGTCCGCGCCGTCATCGACGCAGCGCGCATCGACAGCAAACGCATCACTGGACGCGTCTCCGCGACCACCGGCAACGCCACGATCCACAACAGCGAGATATGAAACAGGCGGGCTCGACGCTGCGATCTCCTACCCCGGGGAGACGGAGCGCGCCGACTCGGCGGCCGGAGCAGGCGCCATCACCGCGTCCCCCCACCCGGCCGGTGGATAGTCAGGCCTGCGTTTCGGCCCGATGGGGGAAGTGGGCCACCCGCTGGAGGGAGGTTGCGACGGGGCGGTCGTCGTGATGATGTCGGCATGACCACGATCAGTGCACCCGGGCCCGACACTCGAACCGAGACCTGGCCTGTTACGGCTGTGACCTGGGCTGTTGGGGCGTTCATCGCCCTCGTTGCCGTGCTGGTCGCAAGCAAGCCGCTACGCGGTGAGAGTTTCGGTGGCACCGACGGTGTGATCGTGCTCGCCTGCGGGCTGCGGGCCCTGACCGTCGCGATGGCGCAGGCGACGATCCGTTCGTGGGGGCGCCGGGTGCCCGGCTGGCTGCTGCTCGGTGGCCTCGCGGGCGCGGCGGGCCTGCAGGTCTTCTACCCGCTCGCCGAACTGGTGATCAAGCTGACGGTCATGGTGGGCCTGGTGGAGGAGACCGGTCTGGGCGCGACCCACACCGACGCCACGGCCTGGTTCAACCTGGTGATGACCGTGCTGATCTGGGGCGTCCCCGGTGCGCTGCTGGCCCGGATCGCGGTGCGATACCGCAGCCGGGCGGGCGTGTCGTTGCGCTGGGTCTTCCTGGGGATCATCGGCGGCGTGGCCTTCCTCCTGGGACTCGGCCTCCTGATCGGCTGACACCCCTACCCACGGTAGTCGGCGATATCGCATCCACCGTCCACTATCGGCGACACGTACCAGGGGTTGATCCACAGTGCATCAACATTGACGTCGCGAAAATAGGACTCCTGCGCGAGCGATCCGGTCGGCTCGTTTACTCCAGGAGTAGCGTGCGCATGTGCTTGTACGACGACACCGCGGCGATCCCTGCCAGCACGACGACGCTGACGGTCGTCTCCCAGCGGATCGCCAAGTCACACAGCTGAGTCACCGCTCACCACTGTGCGGGGGGAGTGCGAGCCTGGGAGGGTGGCATCGTGGGGCGCGAGTCTGAAGAGGGCAGTGGAGAGCTTGAGGCAGGGCGGGCTTTTCCGTGTCCCTGCTGCGGATATCTCACGCTTGACAGTAGGGGAAACTTCGATATCTGCGACGTTTGCTTCTGGGAGGACGACGGCCAGGATGAGCACGACGCCGACGTGGTCAGAGGCGGTCCGAATGGCGCTTTGAGTCTCACTCAGGCCCGGCGGAACTTCGCTCAGATCGGGGCATGCGAGCCGAGTATGTTGGCCCAACGTTCGCAAGCCCCTTCCGCGGGAGCATCCTCAACCTGGTCGGTAGAGACGACAGCGCCAAACTCACGCGGAACGGCGGTGGGCGCGGACGATATTGTCCGGTGAATGGCTACGGTGGGCGGTAAGCGGCGGGAAGTTCTGGAGATGTATCGGCGGGCGCGGCCGCTGGACGTCCCAGGGGCGATGATCGAGGCCGCTACGGCGCGGCGGCTCGCCGGGGATCCGGCCGGGGCTTGTGCCGCGGCCCGGGTCGATCTGGACGTCGACATCCCCAGGATCAACCGGGACTACGGCCGTGAGCTGGCCGAACGGATCGTCGACGACATCTACCACGTCGCGCCGGACCTGCTGCGCTGGAACATCCCTCGGACGCTGGACGAGTCCGGCACGCCCATCGGTGGTGGGCTGTTGCGCCGGTACTCGGAAGGCGGCGGCGCGAACCTCATGGTCAGGACCGCCTGGAAGCAGGAGGGCCGGTTGGTGCTGTGGGTGCAATGCCGGCCGGACGGGACGGAGGAGCTGCCAGACCGCGCCCCCGGGAGGTACCACCTGCCGCGCGCGTACTGGGACGCTCGATACACCGGTGAGCTGCGCGCTCTCTGCGGCGGCGGGCCCGACCGGATCCCGTTCCACGACGTGGACGGCCGCCTCATCGACGCCGTCCCGACCCGGCCGCGCACGGACGACCCGGCCGCCATGACCGAGTGGCTGACCTTTCTGTGGGACGAGGGCCGCACCGGCGAGGCCCTCGCCGCGGCCGGGATCACGCTCGCCAAAGGTGCCCGTGGTGTGTGGTCGCAGCGCCCGTGGGTGGCCGTCGAGCGGCTGGTCGAGGACGCCCGGTCGGTGCTCGATGAGGGTGTCTTCGAGCTTCCCCTGTCGGAGCGGCCCCGGGGGCCAGCGCGGAGGATCTGGGTCGAGTGCCACGACGAGGGCCAGGTCGGCACCGACATCGAGCTGACGTTCGGCGACGGCGGTCTCGTGACGGCTCGCCGCCGCGACGCGGGGCTCGGGGAGTCCCGGCTGCTCACCGCCCCCGAGTACCGCCATCCGATCGACTTCGACCTGCTGCGGTTCGGGCTCGCCGGGCCGGACGACCTGCATCCGGCGGTCACCGGGGCGCTGTTTCCGGCGCGTTCGAGCGGCCCCGGGCTCTCCGCGGGCGCCGGGCCGTCCCCTGCGGGCGGGGCGGTGGCCTTGCTGGAGCGGGCGTTTCATCGCGACACGGCGGGCGTGTGCGCGCTTCTCGACGAGGGCGCCGATCCGCTGGTGCGCGATCGGTCCGGCCTGACGCTGCTGCACCTGCTGCCGCACCTCGATCACGTGCTGCTCCTCCCCCGGTTGCTCGCCGCCGGCGTGGACGTCAACGCCGTCGACGTGCAGGGGCACACGGCGTTGCACGCCGCCGCCGCCCGCAGGCGCGAGCTGCAGCACGCCGGATCGATCGCCCGCGAACCGGTCGAGGACCTGATCGGACGGCTGGTCAACGCGGGTGCGGTCGACGTGTGCCACGAGCGGGGCGCCCCATGCCCGGAGGGCGCTCCCCGCCCGGAGGGCGCCCCGGCCGGGCGTTCCGCCCCGGACGCGCTCGCGAACGTCGACCGGTTGAAGAAAAAGGCGTCCCGCGCGAAGTACGAGTCGATGCAGCCGCTGGCGGCGGCGCTGTACTCGACGGGGAAGGACCGGCGCGAGGTGCTCGCCGAGTGCTACGGCGCCCCGTTCCCTGACGAGTTCTTCGCGCTCGCAGACCGCCTGCCCCTGCCGGGGCACCGGCCCGACGATCTGCGGTGCCACGTGTGGCGGCTCGCGCTGCCGCCCGAGCGTGGTGGTCCGGAGCCGGCGGTCGGCGGCTCGTTGCTCGACTACGAGGACCGTGTCGTCTACGAACGCGACCGGCGGCTCGTCCCGGTGCTGACGTTGAGCGACCCGCGCACCGAGTACGGCGGGCTCGTGCTCTGTTACCGGCTGCCCGATCTCGCCCGCGGGGAGACGACGGTGTTCGGCATCGACGTGCTCGACGACGACAGGCGGGTGGAACGGCTCGGCCCCTCGCTGGCGGCGGTCCTGCGCGACTACCACACGATCGTCATCGACCGGCTGGAGATGCTGGTGAGGCTCGCGCCGGATCACCCCGATGTCGGAGCGCTCCCCGCGCACCGCGCCGCGCTGCGCCTTGCCGGAACGCTGCTGCCGGACAAGGCGCCGGACAAGGCGCCGGACGAGGCGCCGGACGCAGCGCCGGGCGTGACCCGCTCCGAAGCGACCGCCCCGTTCATCGCACCGGTGCCCATGGAGACGCTGACCCTGTTGCGAGGCCGGGCGTCCCGCGACGACTACCGGTCGATGGCGCGGCTCGCGTGGGCGCTGTACTCGACCGGGAGGCGCCCCCGCGAGGTGTTGGCCGAGTGCTACGGAGTGGAGTTCCCGGACGAGTTCGCCGTCCTCGCCGAGGAGTCGGAGTACGGCGCGGTCCCCGGGGAGCGGACGGGATTGCCGTGGGGGTTGGCCGTCCCGCTTGAAGAGGGCGGCCCGCGGCTGCGGCCCTCGCTGTGGACGCGGCCGGCCGAGCGGCGGATCTTCGCCTGGGACTCGGACCTCGTCCCGCTCGTCGCACTCTACGGCGACGAACGGTGGGACCACGGTGAAGGGGCGTGGCGTGTGGCACCGCACGGCGGCCTGATCCACTGCTACCGGCTGAGCGAGCTCGCCGCCGGACGGAGCACCGTGATCGGCGTTCCGTGGCACCGGGAGGACGCAGATGGTGAGCTGTCCGCCGACGTCTCCGGCGACTCCCTGCTCGCGGTCCTGCACGAGTACGCCGCCGCCGGGCACCGCCTCGCCGAATGGGAGATCAGGCAACCGTGGAACAGGGGCGCCGGCTCCATCGACGAGAGTGAGGTGGAGGGGGCGCGGAGAAGCGTAGAGACGATCGAAGCGCTTCAGCGCCGCGTGGACGAGCGTGCCCGGCAGACGGAGAACTGACTCGACCGAACACTCGGGCACGCGGCCGTCGGCATCTTCGACGCGCCGTAGGTGCGGGTCAGCGGGTTACGGGGGTTTCGTGCGCCATGCGTGAGAGCTTTTCGGGGTTGCGTACGTGGTAGGCGCCGGTTACCTGGCCGTTCTCTACTCGCACCGCCACCACGCCGTCTATCTCGCCGTTCACCCGGACCAGCAGGGCCGGGCCGCCGTTGATCTGTACCGGCTCCACCGATCTCTTGGCGCCGCGCGTCCACCAGCCGGCGGCCAGGAGGCGGGCCACCTTGTCGGCGCCCACGATGGGACGCAGCAGGGCGTGTCTCACTCCGCCGCCGTCGCTCAGGGCCACGACGTCCGGCGCCAGGATGTCGAGCAGGCGCTGCAGGTCGCCGGTTTCGACCGCGCGCTGGAAGGCCGCGAGGGCGGCTCGGGTCTCGGCCGGGGAGACGGCGCCGCGGGGGCGGCGCGCGGCGACGTGCGACCGGGCCCGGTAGGCGAGCTGGCGGACCGCCGCCGGGGTCTTGTCGACGGCGTCGGCGATCTCGTCGTAGGGCAGGTCGAACACCTCCCGCAGGACGAACACCGCCCGCTCGATCGGCGCGAGGGTCTCCAGGACCAGCAGCATCGCCATCGACATGCTGTCGGCCAGTTCGGCGTCCTCGGCCACATCGGGTGCGGTCAGCAGCGGCTCGGGCAGCCACGGCCCGACGTAGGACTCCTTGCGCCGGCCCAGCGCGCGCAGGCGGTCCAGCGCCTGCCGGGTGACGATCCGCACCAGGTAGGCGCGCTGGTCGCGGACGCTGGCCAGATCGACGGTGGCCCAGCGCAGCCAGGTCTCCTGGAGGACGTCCTCAGCGTCGGCGGCCGAGCCGAGCATCTCGTAGGCGACGGTGAACAGCAGGTTGCGATGGGCGACGAACACCTCGGTGGCCGCGTCCACGCTGTCGGCACGATCGGGTGTGCCCGTTCGCTGGGTCATTTCTGGCTCCTGCCTTTCACCGTCCCCCATCACTCGCACTAGACGCCGCTCCCCACCGATTTGTAACACCCGGGGCGCATGGCGCTTGTCACCTGGCCGCGCTGTCACAGGGGCCGGGCCGGCGGCGTCTCGTGATCGTCGGGAACGCCGCGCGGATCGTTCGGCGCGGCGCGCATCACGAGGGAGGACGAGAACCATGGCGACCACGAAGGCGCAGGCCCCGGCGGGCGGCTCGCGCCGCTGGGCCGCGCTGTTCTGCATCGGGCTGGCCCAGCTCATGATCGTTCTGGACGGGACGGTCGTGAACATCGCGCTGCCGTCGCTGCAGCGGGATCTGGGGATCTCCGACGGCGACCGGCAGTGGATCATCACCGCGTACACGCTGGCGTTCGGCAGCCTGCTGCTGCTCGGCGGCCGGATCGCCGACTACACCGGCCGCAAGCGGACCTTCCTGATCGGGCTGCTCGGCTTCGCCGGCGCGTCGGCGCTCGGCGGCGCCGCCGACGGCTTCGAGATGCTGCTGGCCGCCCGTGCCCTGCAAGGCGGTTTCGCCGCGCTGCTCGGGCCGTCCGCGTTGTCGTTGCTGACCGTGACGTTCACCCGGCCCGGGGAGCGCGCGAAGGCGTTCGGGATCTGGGGCGCCATCACGGCCGTGGGCGGCGCGATCGGGCTGCTGGCGGGCGGGGCGCTGACCGACTACCTGGACTGGCGGTGGTGCCTGTACGTCAGCGTTCCGGTCGCCCTGGTCGCGGCGGTCGGCGGGCAGGTGCTGCTGGACGAGTCGCGGCGCGAGGGCAAGGCCCGGTTCGACGTTCCCGGCGTGCTGCTGGTGACGGGCGGGCTCGTCGCGCTCGTGTACGGGACGAGCCAGGCGGAGGCCGACGGGTGGGGTTCGGCGACGGTCGTCGGCCCGCTCGCCGGGGGTGCGGTGCTGCTCGCGGCGTTCGCGTTCGTGGAGAGCCGGGTGCCGCAGCCGATGCTGCCGCCGCGCCTGATCGCCGACCGGACCCGTGGCGGCGCCTATCTGAGCGTGGGAGTGACGATGGTCGCGATGTTCGGCGCGTTCCTCTTCATGACCTACTACCTGCAGATCGTCAAGGAGTACTCGTCGATCCGGACGGGTGTGGCCTTCCTGCCGATGACGGTGGCGGTCCTGGTGACGGCCGGTGGGCTCGCCACCCGGCTGCTGCCCAGGGTCCCGCCGCGGACGCTGATCGTGCCGGGCATGCTGCTCATCGCGTCCGGCATGCTGTGGCTGCGCACGCTGGAGACCGGGACCGCGTACGCCGAGGGCGTGCTGGTGTCGGGACTGCTGCTCGGGTTCGGGGCGGGCATGATCATGCCGGTGGCCTTCAACTACGCCACCCACGGCGTCGACCGGCGCGACGCGGGCATCGCCTCGGCCAGCGTCAACACCGCGCAGCAGGTCAGCAGCTCGATCGGGACGGCGCTGCTCAACACCATCGCCGCCACCGCGACCGCGGACTACCTCGCCTCGCGTGGCGGGAACCCGGCCGTCGCCAAGGAGGCCATGCTGGAGGGGTTTGTGACGGCCGGCACCTGGGCCGCGGGGATCGTCCTGGCCGGAGCGCTGATCGTCGCCGTCCTGATGAACTCCCCGCGCCCCGAACTTCAGGCCGGTGCCGGGGAGGACGCCGAGAGGGCGGGGAGCGTCGGGGACGCCGAACCTGTGCCCACTCATTCCTGATCCTCTGGGCGGACGTCCAGTGGGCCTTCGGAGGGTCGACCGCCGCATGTGAAAGGGCCGCTGGCTGCGAAGCTCCCGCTCCAGGGGCGGTGGGGAGTTCGCGGCCGGCGGTCTCCTTTGCAGCGCTCGGTCGCGGGGTTCGGTCAGTGTCCCCGGAGCGACCACGGGGCGGGTGAAGAGCCGGCCGGTCTCGCCGGTGTCATTTGGTGAGGGTGAGGAAGAAGTCGCGGACGTCCTCGGCGAGCAGGTCCGGCACCTCCATCGCGGCGAAGTGGCCGCCGCGGTCGAACTCCGTCCAGTGCCTGATGTCGTAGAGCCGCTCGGCCAGCGGCCGCACCGACTGGGTGATGTCGTGCGGGAGCACCGCCACGCCGACCGGCACCGGGCACGGCTCCGTCTTCCGCGGGGTCTCGCGGGCCAGCCGCGCCGAGGACGCCCCTGTGGCCGTCAGCCAGTACAGCGAGATGTTGGTGAGCATCTGATCGTCGCTGATGTGCGAGCGGGGGTCGGTCCAGTGCGCGAAGCGTTCGGCGATCCAGACCAGCTGGGCGACGGGCGAGTCGGTCAGCGCGTAGCCGATGGTCTGCGGGGTGAGGGCCTGCAAAGCCTGGTAGGGCGGACGGTTCGCCATCAGCTCCCGGATCTTGTCCAGCCGGGCCTCATCGGTCTCGGACAGTGCGATGCCCGGGACCGGGCGGGTCGGCAGGTAGTTGACGTGCACCCCGACGACCTGATCAGGAGCCACCGCGCCGAGCGCCGTGGAGATGCCCGAGCCGAAGTCGCCGCCCTGCGCGCCGTAGCGCTCGTACCCGAGGCGGCGCATCAGCTCGGCCCAGGCCCGCGCGACGCGGACGGCGTCCCAGCCGCGCTCGCGGGTCGGCCCGGAGAAGCCGAATCCCGGGATGGACGGGATCACCAGGTGGAAGTCGCGCGACAGCGGCTCGATCACGTCGAGGAACTCCAGGAACGAGCCGGGCCAGCCATGGGTGAGGATCAGCGCCATCGCGTCCGGGTTCGCGGACCGGACGTGCACGAAGTGGACGTTCTGCCCGTCGATCTCGGTGCTGAAGTGCGGAAGCTCGTTGAGTTCGGCCTCATGCCCCCGCCAGTCGTAGCCGGTGCGCCAGTACTCGGCCAGCTCCTTCAGCCTGGCCAGCGGGAAGCCGTAGTCCCACCCCGCGCCGGCGATCTCGTTGGGCCAGCGGGTGCGGGAGAGCCGGTCGGCCAGGTCGTCTAGATCGGACTGGGGGATGTCGATGCGGAACGGCTTGATCATGGTGTTCGCTCCCCTAGGTACTCGTTCGGAGCACAAACGTTCGTGCCACTAACGAAGCTAGACTGTTAGTCGCACGAACGCAAGAGGTGGAGGATCCCATGAGCACGACGCCCGAACCCGCCCCGGCTCGGCTGCGCGCCATCCCCAGCCGCCTGATCGCCGGGGCCGCGGCCATCGCCGACCGGCTCGTCAGCGAGCGCCTAGCCGCCGAGGGCGCGCGCAAATGGCATTTCGCCGCGCTGGTCGCGCTGGCCGAGGAGGGTCCGGCCAGCCAGGCCGAACTCAGCCGCCGCACCGGCATCTACCGCAGCGACATGGTCGCCGTCCTCAACGAGCTCGCCGAGACCGGCTGCATCCGCCGCGAACCCGACCCCGCCGACCGGCGCCGCAACGTCATCACCCTCACCCCGGCCGGCCACCGCCGCCTGGAGCGCCTCGACGCACTGGTCACCGAGGCCCAGCGCGAGCTCCTCGCTCCCCTCGCGCCCGACGAGCAGGACGAATTCACGCGCCTGCTCACCGTCCTGACCGAGCACCACCACCCGTGGCACCCCCGCCCGCATGAGGCGAAGTAGCCCGGCCCATCCGCCCGCGCCGTCCTGCCCTCTAGTCCGGGTGTCCGGGTGTCCGGGCTGTGGCATCGGCGCGCATAACGCGGGCCGGAATCGGTGGCTTCGCCGTCAGGGGCCGTCAGCCCCGGCCGAGGACGCAGAACTCGTTGCCCTCCGGGTCGGCCAGCACCGTCCACGGAACGTCGCCCTGGCCGACGTCGGCGGGCGTGGCGCCGAGTTCCCGGAGCCGGGCCACCTCCGCCTCCTTGCCGTCGATGGGGTCCGGCAGCAGGTCGAGGTGGGTGCGGTGCATTCCGGTCTGCGCGCCGGACGTGCGGCGGAACTCCAGGTAGGGCCCGGTGCCCGCGGCCGAGCGCAGCAGCGCGTGATCGTCGGTCACCTCGTGGAGGGTCCAGTCCAGCGCCTGGTCCCAGAACCGGGCCATGGCCCGCGGATCGGCGCAGTCGACCACGACCGCGGCGATCGGCCCCGTGTCCCGGTACATCTCCCGGGGCTCCAGCACGCGGAACACGTTGCCCTCCGGGTCGGCCAGCACCGTCCACGGCACGTCGCCCTGCCCCGTGTCGGCGGGTGTCGCGCCGAGTTCCTTCAGGCGCGCGACCAGCTCCGCCTGGTGGGCCGCGGACGTGGTGGCGAGGTCGAGATGCGCGCGGTACTTCACGGTCCCGGGGTCCGGGACGGCGACGAGATCGATGTAGAAGGCGGCGGGGTCCGGCCAGCTGAAGCCGGCGGGTTCGAGGTTGGTCACGCCCGGCGCCTCGCTCGACATGCTCCAGCCGAGCGCCTCCGCCCAGAACCGGCCGAGCGCCGAGTCGTCCTGAGCCTTGATGTTCACCTGAACCAGTCGGAGCGCCATACCTGCTGATCATAGGTCCAGCCTGGGCCTTCCCTCCCGCCCGGTGCGCTCGGCCGGGTCCTCGTCCGTCTCGACGCCGGGACGGCGTCAGCGGTGGCGTTCGGCTGTCTTCATGGCCCAGTCGTAGAACGTTTTCGGGTCGCCGAGGGCTTTCTGCAGGCTGGACGGGACGATGGGGGCGTTGGCCGCGTTGAGGAGGTCGAACAGGCCGAGGTCCGCCCATTCCCAGACCATGGCGTCGAAGTTGTAGGCGTGCATGAGCGGGGTGAGGCGTTGCCGGATGCGGGTGACCTCTTCCGGCGAGAATCCGGCTTCGCCCAGCCGGAGGACGGTCGCGCGTTCGTCTTCGGGGTCGAAACGGGTGTCCAGGAAAGGCTCCAGGAGATCGCTCCAGGTATCGGGGCGGGTTTTCCGGACGATCCCGTGGCGGCGGCAGAACTGTTCGAGGTCGTCCCGCCGCCGTCCAGGTATGAACAGCGTCTCGCCACTGACGGTCCGTATTTCGGGGCTGATGGCCTTCCAGTCGGCATCGCGGATCTGGGCGGGCGTGACCATTCCGAAAGGGTGGACGCTGGCGCCGCGGAAGTCGTAGCAAAGGAAGCAGATGCGGTCTTCGGCGAAGCTGACCTCCATCGGTTCAGGGTGGTCGTTCGGGGGTGGGCGCGGAAGGCGGGCGCGTTGTGAGATTCGCCGCTCCGGGCCGTCGCGGCACTTCCGCGTGTCCGGCTCACCACGTAGGGTGCCCCCGACGAACGTGCGGGAGGCCAGGCGCATGGACGCGGCGCAAGCGATTTCCTTGGTGGTCGACTGGATCCGGTCTCGCGGCCTGGACTACCCCACGGAGGGGCTGGCGGCGGATCGCTTCGCGGCCGGGTGGAGCGTGTACGCGCCGGTGGAGGTCGATGAGAGCGACCCCATGGCATTTCTGGAGATGCCGGTGGGACGTTCGGTGTTCCTCGTGGGCGACTCCGGCCGCATCGAGGAGGTGTCGTCCTCGGTTCCGCCGCACCTTGCCGAAGACGAGTTCACCGCGCGGGAACGTGCCATGAACGGCGGGACGGGCGCCGACGCCTATATGGCCGAGTTCGTGCAGTGGCTTGAGCGGGCGGATTCGTCCGGCGAAGCGGCCATCAACGGGTTCAATATCGTCGGTTCCGATCCCGGTGCCCGGCCCGGGGCCGAGCCCGGGGCCGACGATGTGCTCGCCGCCGAGGCCTCGCGGCTGATCGAGCCGATCGTGCAGCAGCTGGCACTGCTCGGCCCGCCCGCGTGGGAGTGGCTGTGGGCGGAATTCGCGTTCACGGTGTCCGCCGAGATCGCCCACCTGCGGTTCTCGTCCTACCATCGGTCGGTCGTCGTGCCGGTTCCGGAACCGGTGGCCGCGCTCGTCCGCGAGCAGCGGCACGTCGCGGCGGGAATGTCGGCCGGGCCGTGGTGGCGGCTGCTGCTGACCGTCACCAGCCACGGCGAGACGACCGTGAACTATGACTACGGCGACGGTCCTTTCCCGCACGACCAGTTGCTGCCGCCCGAGGATTACCAGAACGATCTGGACGCGTATCCGCGTCCGCGCGTACCGGCCTGGCTCGCGCGATACATCGACGGGCCCGACGCATAAGTCCTTAATCAGGGCCGGTCGGTGTCAGGGGCGTGGGACGCCGTCGTTCCGTCCGGAGAAAGCGGACGATGACGAAGCCGCTGAGCGCGGCGGCCGCGGTCAGGACGACCGCCTGCCCGATCGTCGTGATCCGCTCGTTCCTGCCGGGCGGGAGCACGATCATCTGGGCGGCGGCGCCGACCGGCACGGTCAATCGCGCGAGGAGACCCGTCCATCCGGGCCGTTTGATGCACGCGCCTATCGCCCCGAGGGGCGCGCCGAGGACGAAGGAAGCCACCCACCAGAGAGGCGATTCGGACTCGTACCAGGGGTAGGTGGCCTCGTTGCGAATGGTGTCCGTGAGGCCGTAGGCGCCTGTGGCCGCCAGCAGGGCGAGAACGCCGGCGACGGCACCATGGGTCAGCGCGACGGGAAGGTTCTTGGTGGCGCGTGTGACCAGCCACCCTATGGCGACCGCCGCCCCCGCCCAGGCCCAGCCGGAGTCCAGCAGCACGCTGGCGATCTCCACGGGCGACGTGCCGCCGGTCGTGGCCTGCCGGCTCTCGAAGTCGGCGTAGTGGTCGGAGACGCCGTTGACCAGGGAGGTCAGCGCGCCGAACCCTGCTCCGGCCAACACGGCGCTCGCCAGGACCGTCAGGAGGCGCGTCGCAGGCGGACGCACTGGTTGCCGATGGTCGGTCACGGATGCCCCCATGTGCGCGATTTAGTGATCATTATCGCGCAGGCGATGCGGGATTTCCCGCCTGCGGCGGTACCCATGCGACGTTGAAGGGCGGGCCGGGACGGGAGCGGATCCCGTCCCGGCCCGCCGGGCGGTCATGCCGGTTGCGGTTGCCAGCCGTCGCGGTAGCGGACGCCGTCGCGGCTGAGCCGGACCTCGTCGTGCCGGCTCCCGGGGACGGCCTCGGTCCGGATCCGGTCGGGGCGGTCGACCACGACGCACACGTCCTCGCCGGGCCACCACCACCCGCACGAGCGCGCCACCGTGGCCCAATGGCCGAGGTGGTCGAGCTGGCGCGGGTCGTAGCGCGCCAGGCCGATCCGGTGCAGGACGTCGTAGTAGGCGATCCACGCCGCGTCCTGCTGCCCGTACCAGCACACCGGCACGCGCCCGCGTGCGGTCAGCGCGGCGCGGACGGGAGAACGGAACCCGCGGGCGAGGCTCCGGTGCAGGGCGTTGTGGACGCCCCGATGCAGGACGACGCCGAGCGGAACACCGGCGCGGAGTGCCTCCACGGGCGGCAGTTCGGGCCAGCGTCCACCGTCCTTGCCCTTCCGTGCCGGAGTCAGCTCGGGATCGACATAGTCGATCTGCGCGCTGAGCGCGCCGCGGAGCTTGGACGCGACCATGGCGAGATCGCTGGCCACCCGGGGCCGGCCCGTCGCGCGCGGGTTCCAGACCTGCCGGTAGAGCTCGTCCAGCGTGGGCAGGCCCGCGACCAGCGGGATCGCCTGCGCCGGAGAGTCGACCCACACGAACCGGGGCCGTGGACGGGACATTCGTGCGTAGATCGCGGTCAGGCCGCGTTCGGTGGTCTGCCGGTCTGCGGGTTCCGTGGACAGGCCGTGCTCCAGCCATTCCTGCCGGATCTTGACTGCTTCCCGCCACCGGTCGTGAGCGTTCTTGCCGCGGAAATCGGCCGCGGGCTGCTGGGCGGCGTCACCGCGCCGCATAGGCGCGGTCACCGCGCGCGGGCGTCGCCGCCCTTCCGGTTGGAGATCATGTTCCGATGATGACCTGCGCGCCGCCGTCCGCGCAACCGCTAAAACCCAGGGCTAGGCCCGTACGCGAGGCGTGCGCGCGTACGGGCCCGGGCCAGATGGGCAGGGAGCCGCCGGTCAGAAGGTGAGGCTCCAGGTGTCGATGTAGCCGCTGTCGTTGGCCTCCGTGTCGGTGACCCGCAGTTTCCAGACGCCGTTGGCGGTCTCGGCCGACGCGTCTACGGCATCGGTCTCGTGGACGATGTCGGCGTCGTCGCCGGAGGCCGGGTCGCGGAGCCGGTAGGCCCGGCCGCTCGGTCCGATCAGGTCGATCTGCAGGTCGCCGCGCCAGGTGTGGTGGATGTCCTGGTAGACCGACAGCGACCGCGGGGCGTTGCCCGGGATCCCGCCGACCGTGATGGACGACTCCGCCGTCCCCTGGTCCGGGATGTCGACGTTCGCCGCGTTCTCGAAGACCTTTCCGGGATCGCCTCCGCCGCCGTGGTTGACGAGGTTGCAGCAGGCGTTGCGGTAGATCCGGGTGCCGTTCCGCTCGGCGTACCCGGTGTAGGCCGACGCGCCCTCCCACCAGGTCCAGCCTCCGATGGTCTTGCCCTGGACGGCGACCGGGGTGTTCCCGTCAGATCCCGACCACAGCGTCCAGTGGGTGTGGTCGCCGTTCGCCGAACCGCCGCACGGAAGCTCCTCGGCGATGCGGCCGAGGTACTCGCCCAGGTTCACCCTGCTTCCGCTTGCTTTCCCTGTGGTGTCGCGCAGGTGGTAGTACCCGGTGGTGTAGCCGTTGTCGTGCATCACGGTGATGTACGGCCAGCGGCCCCCGCTGGTGCAGTGCCGGTACATCGTCCCGGCGCGGGAGGCGAGCACGTTGCCGTCGCCGCCGAAGAAGTCGATCGAGTTGTACGGGCGGGACTGGCCGCTGTTGCCGTGCACGCCCCAGTGCCCCCATCCCGTTCCCTGCCGCCACGGCAGCGAGAGGCCGGTGTCGGCGGTGAGGGCCCGCGGCTGGACGGTCCGCGCGAACGGGCCGCGTTCGCCGTCCCTGACCACCGACGCCGGGGCCTGATGGGACAGGGCCGCGAAGTCCGCGGTGCCCTGGAGCCCGACCTTCCAGGCGCCGCCCGCCATCCTGGCCACGAAGAGGGAGGTCACTGGGGCGGTCTCGATGCCCTCCGGGATCAGGAAGACCGCGCTGCCGAACGTCCACGCCCGGTCGGACGACCAGCGCTGCGGCTCCACGAGCACCCGGAGGCCGGAGCCGGCGTCGAGGCCGTAGGAGGCCCTGGCCCGAGCGCCGAGCCCGTGCCGCATCGCGGCGGTGACGGCCTGCGTGAGGTCCGCGGCGGCGGACGGGGCCCCGGCGGACTGGGCACTGGACGGGGCCCCGGCGGACGGGAGCGCCGCGGCGGGCGCGGACGTTGCGAGGAGGCCGGCGAGCGTGACCGTCGCGCAGAGGGCCGCCCGTCTGTGGTGGAACACGATTCTCTCCTTCGATCGAGGGACCGGCGGCACGCCCCCAGTACCGCCGCGCCGTAGATTGCGCCCGCCGAAAAGGGGCGGGCAAGGCGACGGCGGAAGTGCGCGGCAAAACTCTGAATATTCAGTTCAAAAAGCTGAAACCCCGGCCGGCCCGGCCCAGGCCGATACGGCATCGCGGCAGGTGAAAGGCGGCGTGGCCACCGCCGTCCGGCCGGTCTCCCACGAACGGCGGGGCAGCGTGGCGCGGCGGAGTTGAATCTTTAGATTCAGGAAAGGGCGGGCCTTCACGGGCGGTGACACCGCCCGGGCGCGGCGGCGCGACCTCGCGAGGCACCCTGGACGGGGCCGCCGCCGCTCCAGTACGTTCGGCGTTGCTCTCAGCCCTTGACGGCCCGGTCCCGGCGATCCGCTCGACGACCCGCTCGACGACCCGGTCTCGTGACCGCCGGGCAAGCGGCAGGATGACGCTGTCAGGAGGACCCACGATGGCGGACTCGTTCGATCGCGCGCTGCGAGGGGCGATCCGGGCGCGGGGGCTGAGCCTGGAGCGGTTGCACGTCAAGCTCGCCGAGCGGGGCATCCACGTCAGCATGGCGAGCCTGAGCAACTGGCAGCGCGGCCGGTGCCGTCCGGAACGTTCCCAGTCGCTGCGCGCCGTCCGCGCCCTCGAGGAGATCCTGGACCTGGCGCCGTACTCCCTCGCCTCGCTGCTGGGCCCGCGGCGTCCGCGCGGGCGGTGGGTCCGGACGGTGCACGGGGGGCTGTCGTACCGCGACGTCTGCGAGGTGCACGACAGCGTCGACCGGCTCCTCGGGGAGATCGAGAACCCGCTCGACGGCCAGCTCCGCTGGCTGAGCTGCACGGAGACCTTCCGGGTCGGCGCCGACCGCGACGAGCGGTCCGTGCGGACCCAGGCGGTGTTCCAGGCCCGCGCGGACGGCGTCGACCGGCATGTGGCCGTGCACTACTGCGAGAACGAGATGCTTCCGGACATCCGCCGGACGTCCTTCTGCCGCCTCGGCCGGGTCCGCACCGCCCCCGAGACGGGCGTCACCGCCGCCGAGCTGCTGTTCGAGCATCCGCTGCGGTCCGGCGACACCTGCATGGTCGAGTACGAGTTCGGCTACAGCGGCGGCGGGCCGGAGGCCACCTTCTACCAGCGGTGGTTCCGCTTCCCCGCGCACACCTATCTCCTGCGCGTCCAGTTCGAGCCGGACACGCTGCCGACCCGCTGCCACCGCACCTGGCAGCCGAACGTGTCGACGCCCGCGGCCGATGTGCAGGAGCTGCGGCTGTCCGGCTGGCACACCGTCCACATGGCCGATCTGGACGTGCGGCCGGGCGTGCACGGGATCCGCTGGGAGTGGGACTGACCGTCCCGTGGGCGCGCCTTGCCCGCCGTGCGGAAACGCCCGGCCGGAACGTGGTTCCGGCCGGGCGATCCGGGCGGGGGGCGGGGTCTGTCAGACGCCGGCCACCGAGCGGATCCAGGAGCGGGCCGCGGGCACGCTCCCGTAGGTCTGCTCGGACCGGCCGTCGGCGGTGGAGGCGACGCCTACCTGCTGGTCGTTGTAGCGCTGCGGTCCGCCCGAGTCGCCGCTCCAGGCGTTTCCGTTGATCTTGGTGGTGCAGATCGCCGGGCCGTAGCGGTGGTCGAGGCACGTTCCCGCCACGGACGTGACGCGGACGTCGGCGCACTTGAGCTGCTCTGAGAACTGGCCGTTGTAGCTGGTACGGCCCCATCCGCATATCTGGTTCGTCGCGCCGACGGGCGGGTCGGCGTCGGCGAGCTTGGAGTAGGCGGTCTCGTGGCCGGAGGCCAGCCGCACGAGCGCCAGGTCGCCCTTCGGCGCCACCTGGTACTCGGTCACGTTGATCGTGGTCGCCTGCGCGCGGAAGACGCTGCCGACGCGGACCGTGAGGCCGCTGCCGACGCAGTGGGCCGCGGTGAGGACCCACGTCGCGGCGATGACGGTGCCGGAGCAGGTGAATGCCCCGTTGCGATAGAT
>NZ_SMJX01000145.1 GCF_004348535.1 Actinomadura sp. KC216 | reverse complement strand
GGGTCGACGAGATCCTCGCCGACGGGGTGGACACGTTCCTGCGCGCCTATACCTGAGCGCGGCCAGGGCCTGCCGTCACGGCTCACGGCAGGCCGCCGCCCGGCCGGTCAGACAAGCTCGACGATGGTGGCGTTCGCGGTGCCGCCGCCCTCGCACATGGTCTGCAGGCCGTAGCGGATGCCCAGGTCCCGCATGTGATGCAGCATCCTCGTCAGCAGGATCGTGCCGGACGCGCCGAGGGGGTGGCCGACGGCGATCGCTCCGCCGAGCGGGTTGAGGACCGCGTCGCCGGCGCCCAGCTCGGCCTGCCAGGCCAGCGGGACCGGAGCGAACGCCTCATTGACCTCGAAGACCCCGATGTCGGAGACCGAGAGCCCGGACCTGCCGAGGACCTTCCGGGTCGCCGGAATCGGGCCGGTGAGCATCATCAGCGGATCGGCGCCGCAGACCGCCCCGGAGTGGTAGCGGGCGATGGGCGTGAGGCCGAGGTTCCGCGCCCTCTCCGGGGTGGTGATCAGCACGGCCGAGGCGCCGTCGGAGATCTGTGAGGCGTTGCCCGCGTGGATCAGCCCGTCCTCGTGGAAGGACGGCTTGAGCTTCGCGAGCGTCTCGGCCGTGGTCCCACGGCGCAGCCCCTCGTCCGTGGTGAACTCCGGCTTGCCCGGGACCTGGACGAGCTGCGCGTCGAACGCGCCCGCGTCGATCGCGGCGGCCGTGAGCTCGTGGGAGCGCGCGGCGTACTCGTCGAGCCGCTGCCGGGACAGGCCCCATCGGCGGGCGATCCGCTCGGCGCCGATGCCCTGGTGGAAGTCCTCGCCCGGGAACTCGCCGCCGGTCAGGTCCGCCGCGTACCGGGCGCGGGCCAGTGGACCGAAGGGCCGGCCGAGGTCGCGGCCGGCGCCGAGCGGTACCCGGGTCATCGTCTCCACGCCACCGGCCACCACGGCGTCGTACTGCCCGGCCATCACCATGCCGGCGGCGAAGTCGAAGGCCGACTGGCTTGACCCGCACGCCCGGTTCAGCGTGATGCCCGGTACGGTCTCCGGCCAGCCCGCGGCCAGGACGGCGTACCGGCCCACCTGCGCGGCCTGGTCGCCGACCTGGTTCACACAGCCCCAGACGACGTCGTCGATGACCTGGGGATCGATCCCGGTGCGTTGCTGCAGCGACCGGAGCACGTGCGCGGACAGGTCGACGGGGTGGACGTCGGCGAGCGATCCGTTGCGCTTGCCGATGGGGGTGCGGACGGCCTCCACGACGACGGCTTCGGGCATGGTTCCTCCGGATTCAATTCGGTGCCCGAGTAAATGTACGCCAATTGGCCCGTCATTCGAGGCGCCGGGTCCTTTTGTAGACAACGGAACGGCAGGGTGGCAGTACGGGTAATGGCATCCGTTGAATCTGTTTCGAAACACGGCCGTCCGCTAATACTTGGGTCAGTTCCGACGGAGGGCTGGTGAGGATGAACGGCAATGGATCGCCTGTGCTCCTCGTCGAAGGCGATGGTCCGACACGAACGGTGACGATGAATCGTCCCGCCCGGCTCAACGCCGTCGACGAGGAGCTGCACGCGGAGCTGGCGGAGGTCTGGGGCCGGCTGCGCGATGACGACGAGGTCCGGGCGGTGGTGTTCACCGGTGCGGGAAGGGCCTTCGCCGCCGGGGGCGACATGGAGTTCCTCACCCGTGTCGCCGGCGACCCGCGGTTCCGCTACCGGACGATGGCGGAGGCGCGGCGCATCGTCACCGAAATGCTGGACTTTCCCAAACCGATCATCGCCGCGGTCAACGGTCCGGCCGTCGGCCTGGGATGCAGCCTGGCCGTGATGTCGGACGTCGTCTTCATGAGCGAGGAGGCCTTCCTGGCCGATCCGCACGTGAGCCTCGGCGTCGTCGCGGCCGATGGCGGCGTGCTGGCCTGGCCCCTCATGATGAGCGTGCTCCGCGCGAAGGAGTACCTGTTCACCGGCGACCGCATCGACGCGGTGACCGCCGAGCGCATCGGGCTGGCGAACCACGTCGTGGCGGCGGACGAGGTGCTGCCGCGGGCGCATGCGCTGGCCGAGCGCCTGGCGCGGCAGCCGCGCCAGGCGCTCGCCGATACCAAACGTGCCATCAACATCCACATGAGCAGGGCGATCGCGAACGTGATCGACTTCGCGTTCGCGTCCGAAAGCGAAACGTTCGCGCTACCGCAGTTCCGGGACTCCCTCGATGCCTACACCGCCCGGCGCGGCATCGGCACGCCCACCGCGACGGCAGCGACGCCGTGACCACACGAATGGAGGCGATCATGGAGATTTCGCTCGACTGGCTGGTCTCGGTCGACGACCACGTGCTCGAACCGCCGCACGTCTGGCAGGACCGGCTGCCGGCCGGGCTCAAGGAGGCCGGCCCGCGGATCGTGCGGGACGATCAGGGCGAGGCGTGGGTCTTCGAGGGCAAGCGGATGCCGACCACCGGGCTGTCCGCCGCCGCGGGCAAGAAACGGGAGGAGTTCAGCCCGCTCCCGGTGACCTACGAGGACATGCGGCCGGGATGCTACGACCCGGCCGCCCGGATCGAGGACATGAACCGTGCGGGGGTGCTGGCCTCGCTTTCGTTCCCGTCGTTCCCGAGGTTCTGCGGCCAGGCGTTCACCGAGGCCGACGACCGCGAACTCGGCCTCGCGTGCGTCAAGGCCTACAACGACTGGATGATCGAGGAATGGTGCGCCACCGCACCGGGCCGGCTGATCCCGATGATCATCCTCCCGCTCTGGGACCCGCGGCTGGCCGCCGAGGAGATCGAGCGCACCGCGGCGATGGGTGCGAAGGCGATCGCCTTCAGCGAGAACCCGTACCAGCTGGGCCTGCCGTCCATCCATGACCCGAGCGGTCACTGGGAGCCGATGGTCGCCGCGGCGGCCGAGACGGGGATGCCGATCTGCATGCATCTCGGCTCGTCCTCGCAGCTGCCGTCCACGTCCCCCGACATGCCGATGGCCGGGGTCATCGCGCTGACGCCGGTCGCCAGCACGGCCGCCGCGTGCATCGACTGGCTCTTCAGCCCGTGGCTGCCGCGGTACCCCGACCTCAAGCTGTGCCTCTCCGAAGGCGGTATCGGCTGGATCCCCTACGTGCTGGAGCGCTGCGACCACGTGGTCGAGGTGCACCGGGCCTGGGCGGCCAAGGGCGACTTCGGCGGCGGCGACCTCACCACGGGCGCCGTCGGAGACCGCAGCGACCTCGGCGGCCTCGACCTGTCCATCCTGCCGTCGGAACGGTTCCGGCAGCACATCTTCGGCTGCTTCATCGAGGACCCCTTCGGTGTCAGCGCCATCGAGAAGATCGGCGTGGACAACGTGATGATCGAGACGGACTACCCGCACACCGACTCGACGTGGCCGAACTCGATCGAGGTGGCGCACAAGGAGCTCGCGGGCCTCTCGGACGAGGTGAAGCGCAAGGTCATGCAGACCAACGCCGCGCGGGTGTTCAACCTGGAGCTGCCCGAGCCGCCCGCGGCGAGGCGGTGACCGCGCCGGCACATGGGCCCGTCCGGACGGCCATGAAGGTCTGGCTCTCGTTGCCGTTCCTGCCCGCGGACGGTCTGCGGCGGCTGTCGCTCGCCGCCGAGGAGGCCGGTGTCACCGGTCTCGCGCTCTCGGACCACCCCTGTGTGCCGGCCACCTTCGCGTCGCCGTATCCCTACGGCGGCGCGAAGCCGGTCACCCTGCCACCCGAGGCGCCGCTTCCCGATCCGCTCGTCGCCGCCGCCGCGCTCGCCGCCGCCACGACCCGTGTCCGGTTCATGACCGCGGTCCTCATCGCACCGCTGCGGCACCCGGTGCCGCTGGCGAAGGGGGCGGCGTCGGTGGCGGCGATGAGCGGCGGGCGCTTCGACCTCGGTGTGGGCGTCGGATGGCTCCGCGAGGAGTTCGAGGCCCTGGGGCAGGACAACTTCGGCAGGCGGGGCGCCGTCCTGGACGAGATGCTGCCGCTGCTCCGGCGGCTGTGGAGCGGCGGGCTCGTCGCCCACCACGGCGAGCATTTCTCCTTCGCCCAGGTCGCCGTGAACCCGGCTCCACCGGGCGTCCTCCCGATCTTCGTCGGCGGGACGTCCGATGCCGCCCTGCGGCGCTGCGCGGCGGAGGCGGACGGCTGGGTCGGCGCGAACCACTCGCTGGAGGAACTCGCCGGAATCGTCGCCCGGCTCGCCGAGGCACGCGCCGAGGCGGGCACCGAGGACCGTCCATTCGAGATCCGGACGGGAATCAGGGGCACGGTGACGCGGGCCCGGATGACCGCCCTCCGCGAACTCGGCGTGGATTCCTTCCTGCTCGCGCCATGGCAGATCGGGGAACGGCGCGAGTCGATCCACGACCTTCCCGTGGACGCCATCGCCGCCGCGCTCCCCGAGCTCGTCGAGTCGATCAGGACGGCGTAGGAGCCGCATACCCGAGGAGACCAGCCATTTTCCACGACGATCACGACCTCTTCCGGATGTCGGTCCGCTCCTTCATCGCCCGGGAGATCACCCCTCACTTCGAGGAGTGGGAACGCGCCGGCATCACCGACAAGGCCGTCTTCCGCAAGGCCGGGGAGGCGGGGATCCTGGCACTCGGCGTGCCCAAGGAGTTCGGCGGCGCCGGCCACCCGGACTTCCGTTTCAACGCTGTCGTGCTTGAGGAGATGTGCCGGGCCGGCGTGTTGAACGCCGGCCTCGGGATCTCCACCCACGCCGACGTCGTCGTGCCGTACTTCGTCCGGTACGGGACGCCGGCGCAGCGGGAACGCTGGCTGCCCGGCCTGTGCTCCGGGGAACTCGTCGGCGCGATCGCGATGACCGAACCGGACACGGGGTCGGATCTGGCCGCGATCGCCACCCGCGCCGTGCGGGACGGCGACGACTACATCGTCCGGGGCAGCAAGGTCTTCATCTCGAACGGCATCCACAGCGACCTGGTGATCCTCGTGTGCCGCACCGGGGGCGGCGAGACCGCCCGGCGCGACCTCAGCCTCCTCGTCGTCGAGTCCGGCCGGGCGGGATTCAGCCGGGGACGCAATCTCGACAAGCTCGGCCAGCACGCGGCGGACACCGCCGAGCTGTTCTTCGACGACGTGGTCGTGCCGGGAGAGAACCTCCTCGGCGAGGAGGGCCGCGGGTTCTATCACCTGATGGCGATGCTCTCCCAGGAACGCCTGTCCATCGCGGTGATGGCCCTCGCACACGCGCGGGCGGCCTTCGAGCAGACCCTGGCCTACTGCAAGGAACGTCATGCCTTCGGGCAGCCCATCGGCTCCTTCCAGAACTCCCGCTTCCAGCTCGCCACGATGCGCACCGAGCTGGACGTCACCCAGGCGTTCGTCGACGCGCAGATTGCCGCGCATGCCGCGGGCCGGCTGTCCGCCGAGGAGGCGGCGCAGGCCAAGTGGTGGTGCACGGAACTGAACTCCCGCGTGCTGACCGCATGCGTCCAGCTGCACGGCGCGTACGGGTACATGGAGGAGTGCGCGGTCGGCCGGGCCTGGCGGGACGGGCGCGCGATGTCGATCTACGGCGGCACCAACGAGATCATGAAGGACATCATCGGCCGCCGGATGCTGGGGGTCTGATGGACCTCGGTACGCCGAACCTCCGATTCGAGCGGCAGGGCCCGATCGCCTGGTGCACGGTGAACAACCCCGCGCGGCGTAACTCCCTGTCGGTGGCGATGTACCTCGGTCTCGGCCGCGCGATCCGGGGTGTCGCGGATGATCCCCGGCTTGAGGCACTCATCATCACGGGCGTCGATGACGTCTTCATCGTCGGTGGCGATATGGCGTCGCACGACTCCGGCAGCGCCCCACTCCGGGACGAGGACCTGCCGTTCTCGCCGCTGCGGCGGGGGGACGTCCCGGTCGTGGCCGCGGTCAACGGCCATTGCCAGGCGAGCGGCCTGTGGCTCACCGTCCTCGCCGACGTGGCCGTCGTGAGCGAACGGGCCCGCTTCCGGCTGCCGGAGCTGCGGCTCGGCGTGGCGGCTCCCTGGAGTTCGGCTCTGCTGCCCTCGGTGATCGGCCTCGCGCGGGCGAAGGAGCTGGCTTTGACGTCGCGTTCGTTCAGCGCCGCGGAGGCGCACGCGATGGGCCTGGTCGCCCGGGTGGTGCCGCACGACGAGCTTCATGACGCGGCCGAGCGCACCGCGTACGAGCTGCTTGAGGCCGGCCCGCAAGCGCGGGCCGCGTGGAAGCGGGCGGTGCACGAGCATCTCCCACCGGTCGACGAACGATCCGTCGCCGCGTCGATCGGCACGGCCGAGGCGAAAGAGGGCTTCGCCGCCTTCGCCGAGCGGCGCCTTCCGCCGTGGTCGCGCGGCGTCGGACGAGTTGAGGACAGGAGGAGCGATGAGTGACTGGGGGACCGGCTCGGTCGAAGGGCTGACGGCCGTCGGCCTCCTGCGCGAATGCGCCGAGGAGGTCGGCGACCTGCCGTTCCTGGACTTCGGCGGGGAGCCGTACACCTACCGCCGGCTGTGGGAGCGGGCGTCCTCGTACGCGGCGGGGCTGCGCAAGGCGGGGGTCCGGCCCGATCAGACCGTCGTCACGATGCTCGACAACAACGCGGACGCGGTCTCGCTGTGGTTCGCGACGAACCTTCTCGGCGGTATCTGGGTGCCCGTCAACACCGCGTTGAAAGGCGACTTCCTGTCGCATGTCGTGGCGGATTCCGCCGCTCGCGTGGTGGTGTGCGAGGCCGATTTCGTCGACCGGTTCCGAGCGGAGATCACGCGGTTGCCGGACGTCGAGCGCATTCTCGTCCGCGGGCTCAGCGCGGCCGGCCGCATCGGCGACGTCCTCGTCGAGCCACTGGAGGAGTACCTCGCCGACGCCGGTCAGCAGATCTGGGCCGACCGCGGCTCCGACGCCACGGCCTTGATCATCTACACCGGCGGGACGACCGGCCCGTCCAAGGGCTGTGTCATCTCGAACGGCTATGTGTTCAGCTCCGCCCGGGGGTTCCTGGTGCAGAGCGGGCGCACGAAGGACGAGCTGAACTGGAGCCCGCTGCCGATCTACCACTTCAACCTCGTGAGCGGCACCATCCTCGGCACCATGCTCCTGCGGGGCTCGGCGTCCATCGCCCCCCGTTTCTCGGTGTCGAGGTTCTGGCCCGAGGTGGAGCGAACCGGTGCCGCGATGGTCAACCTCCTCGGCTCCATGGGATCGCTCATCGCGCAGATGGACGAGACGCCGGAGATGAAGCGCTGCCACGGGCGGATCCGTGTCGTGCACGGTGCGCCCTTCCCACCGGAGCTGCAGGAGGTGTGGCGCACCCGCTTCGGTGTGGAGCGCGTGGGCGGCAACACCTACGGGCTCACCGAGTGCTTCCCCCTGACGACCCTTGAGGTCGGTGTCCCGGCTCCTCCGGGCAGCTCCGGGAAGGCGAACTCGGAGGACTTCGACGTCCGGATCTTCGACGGCGACGACCGGGAGGTGCCGGTGGGCGAGGTCGGCGAGGTGGTGTGCCGGCCCCGGCGGCCGGGTGTGATGTTCCAGGGGTACTGGCGGCGACCGGCGGCGTTCGCCGAGGTCACCCGCAACCTGTGGTTCCACACCGGAGATCTCGGCCGCTTCGATCACGACGGGTTCTTCTACTTCGTCGACCGGAAGAAGGACTACCTCAGGCGCCGCGGCGAGAACATCTCCAGCCAGGAGGTGGAGCAGGCGCTCCTTGCCCATCCGGCCTTGGCCGAGGTGGCCGTGCACGCGGTGCCGTCCGAGCTGACCGAGGACGACCTCAAGGTCACCGCGGTCCTGGCACCGGGCGCCGGCATAGCGGAGCCCGAGCTCTTCGATTGGATGAAGGAACGCGTCCCCTACTTCGCCCTGCCGCGGTACATCGAGTTCCGTGAGGCGCTGCCCACCAGCCACGTCGGCCGGGTGCACAAGTACAGGCTGCGTGACGAGGGATGCACCCCCGCCACCTGGGACCGCGAGAAGAGCGGCGTCGAGTGGGACCGGCGATAGCACCGGTCGCCGGGCGGTACCGAACGTGAAGGAGAAGCATGACGCGGCGATCGTTCGTCATCGGTGTCGGGATGACCAGGTTCGAGAAGCCGGGGTCACGCCCCGGGTGGGACTACCCCGACATCGGACGGGAGGCGGCGGTGAACGCGCTCGCCGACGCGGGCATTCCCTATCGGGACGTCGACCACGCGTTCCTCGCCTATTGCTACGGAGATTCGACGTCCGGGCAACGCGCCCTGTACGAAGTGGGGCTGACCGGCATCCCGATGGTGAACGTCAACAACAATTGCTCCACGGGGTCGTCGGCGCTGTATCTCGCCAACCAGTTCGTACGGGCGGGGCTCGCCGAATGCGTGCTGGCGCTCGGCTTCGAGAAAATGGAACGCGGCAGCCTGCGGGAGTACTGGAGCGACCGTGCCGCACCGACCGGACGGCACATCGAGGCGATGGCCGCCCGGCGGGGTCTCACCGGGGCACCGGCCGCGGCGCAGATCTTCGGCAACGCCGGCCGCGAGTACATGGAGCGGTACGGGGTCAGCCGGGAGACCATCGCCAGGATCGCCGAGAAGAACCACCGCCACTCGGTGAACAACCCGTACTCGCAGTTCCGGGACGAGTACTCGCTCGCCGACATCCTCGCCTCGCCCGCGGTGCACGATCCGCTGACGAGGCTTCAGTGCTGCCCGACCTCGGACGGCGGCGCGGCGGCCGTGGTGGCGAGCGAATCCTTCGTCGAGCGCCACGACCTGGGGCCGCGGGCGGTGGAGATCGCCGGGCAGGCGCTCACCACCGACACCGAGTCCACCTTCGACGGCGGTGACGCCGGGCTGGTGGGATACCACATGACCAGGGACGCCGCCCGCGCGGTGTACGACCGGTCGGGCATCGGGCCCGAGGACGTGCAGGTGATCGAGCTGCACGACTGCTTCAGCACGAACGAGCTCATCACCTACGAGGCCCTGGGGCTGTGCGAGGCCGGCGGCGCCGGAAGGCTGATCGACGAGGGGGTCGTCGACTACGGCGGCCGGTGGGTCGTGAACCCGTCGGGTGGCCTCATCTCGAAGGGCCACCCGCTGGGCGCGACGGGCCTGGCCCAGTGCGCCGAGCTCTGCTGGCAGCTCCGCGGCGAGGCAGCGGCCCGGCAGGTCGCCGGCGCGAGCACCGCCCTTCAGCACAACATCGGCCTCGGCGGCGCCGCGGTCGTCACGATGTACCGCGCGCCCGCATGATGGCCGGCACCGGCTCCGGGGTGCTCCCGGAGCCGGCGCCGGTGGCTCAGTGGGGGATGGGGGTACGCGGATCGGTCCTCACATCGACCACGAGCGGCCCGCGGCGGTTCTCGATCGCCTCCGCGATGCGGGGCAGGTCGGCCGGGCCGGCGATGGTCACGCCCGAGGCGCCCATCCCCCGGGCGATCGACGCGAAGTCGGTATCGGGCAGGACGGCGAGGTCGTGTGCCTTGCCGAGCCGATCGGTGATCGACACCTCTGCCCCGTAGGCGCTGTCGTTGTACACCACGAGAACGAGGTCGAGCCCATATCTGACGGCGGTGAGCAGCTCGGGCAGCTCCATGGCGAGCCCGCCGTCGCCCGCGGTGAGCAGGACGGGGCGTTCGGGCCGCCCCACGGCCGCGCCGATCGCGGTCGCGAGGCCGAGCCCGATGGAGCCGAAGTCCACCGTCTCGATGAAGGCGGACGGCTCGGTCACGCGCATCCAGGCATATCCCGGGAGCATGAACCGGCCGGAGCCGGAGACGAAGGTCCGCTCTCGGGGGAAGACCCGGTCGAGGAGAAGCGTCAGATCGCGGCCGTCAACGGAACCCCCGTCGTGGGGCGCGAATTCCGATCGGGGACCGAACTCGGAGAGACGGGTCCGCAGCTCCTCGGTGCAGAGCGTGCTCCCGTGCGGGAGATCGAGTTCGCCGAGCCATTCGAGCAGGGTGTCGGCGGCGCGTCCGGCGTCGGCCTGGACGGCGACCGTGACCTCGGTTCGCAGGCCGAGGCGGCCCGGGTCCAGGTCGATGTGAACGATGCGCTTCCCGTCGACCAGTGACCCGCCCGCCGTGGTGTCGGAGTTGAGGCCGGCGCCGAAGACCAGAAGGCAGTCGGCGGCCAGGATCGTCTCGGTCGCCGGAGCGTGCGAAAGGGTGCCGCAGATGCCGAGGTCGAAGGGCTCCCCGCGGAACAGGTCCTTGGCGCGCAGCGTCGTGGCCACGGGCGCACCGATCGCCGCGGCCAGCGCGCGAAGGGACTTCGCGGCGCCGGCCAGGACGGCGCCGCGCCCGGCGACGACGACGGGCCGCCGCGCCGTGGCGATCACCCCCGCGGCGCGATCGAGCGCGTCGAGGTCCGGTCCGACCGCCTGGAGGGCGGGCGGGCTCGCCTTCGCCGGCGCGTACGCGACCGTCCCCGCCTGGACGTTGACCGGGGCGTTGAGCACGATCGGGCGCCGTTCGGCGCGGGCCCTGCCGACGGCCCGCGCGACGTCCTTGACGGCCGTGGCGGGGGAGACGATCGGCTGGAAGCCCGCGCCGGTCGGCGCCACCAGGGCCGCCTGGTCGATCCGCTGGCGGCCGTGGGGCAGCGCCGGGTCGGTGTCGCCGGCGAGTACCACGACCGGCAGGCCGGCGCGGGCGGCCTGGGTGAGCGCGGTGGCGGTGTTGGTCAGGCCCGGGCCGTGGGTCACGGTCGCGAAGCCGACTTCGCCGGTTACCGACGCGTATCCGGCCGCCATGAGGACGGCGCCGTCCTCGCGCGCCGCCTTCACATAACGGACCCCGTGGTCCTCGACGAGGTCGGCGAGCACGCGGATATTGCCTTCTCCCACGACCCCGAAGAGCGTCGTCATGCCCTGCGCGGCGAGCGCCCTGGCGATGGCTGAGTGAACGAGAACATCGGAGCTGGACATCCGGCTCATGAAATCACGCTTACGCGAGCGCGCACTGCTTCTCGGGTGGTTCAACGAATAACAGCATAAGGAGTCCCTTGTACCGATCTGGGCGGTGACGGAATATCGCCTGACAAACAGCCTGGAGGAGGAGCCCGTGACGGCAGTATTGGACGTCGACAGCCACGAGATGGCGCCGCTGGAGCTCTGGGGCGAGCTGTTCGGCGAGGAGATCGCCCGCCGCGTGAACGAGGTCGGCTTCGACATCCACAGCCGGGCCCGCGCGAACCCGCTGTCGGTTCCCGGCCTGGTCGCCGACACCACGCCCATCACGCAGGAGACGGTGTGGCGGCTGAAGGGCGCGAGCGCTCCGTCCGCCATCGACCTGCGCCGGCGCCCGGACGTCCTCGACGAGATGGGCATCACCCGGCAGCTGGTCTTCCCGACCTTCGGGCTGTTCGCGCTCATCCTCGTCAACGACCCCAACGCGCACGCCTGGCTCGGATTCGACCCGGGCCGGGTCGACGGCCGGGAGCTCGGGCGCATGGCCGTCGCCGCGCACAACGACTGGGCCGCCGATATCACCAGGTCGACGTCGGACCGGGTCCGGCCGGTGGGGATCGTGCTGACCGACACCTCGGTGGAGGACATGGTGCGGCAGGCCCGCTCCATGCTCGAGCGTGGAATCCGGGCGCTGATGATCCCGGCGAACGTCCCACCGGCGGGCACATCGCCGGCTAACCCCGACCTCGATCCGTTCTGGCGGTTCGCGGCCGAGGCCGATGTGCCGGTCACGATCCACCTCGGGACCGACTTCGGCTTTCTCGCCTCGGGGGCGTGGTCCAAGGGCGTGGAGGTGTTCCACCCCTCGGACAAGTCCACGGTCGAGTTGCCCATCGAGCCCTACCGGGCCACGACGATCCATTTCTGCGCCGAGAACCTGATCTCGACGATGGTGCTCGGCGGCGTCTTCGAACGGCACCCGTCGCTGCGGTTCGGGGCGATCGAGCTGGCCGCGGGCTGGGTCGGCCCGCTGGCCGAGCGGCTCGACTGCTGGGCCGAGGGCCAGTTCCGGTCGAGGCTGGACGGCACGCTGAGCATGCGTCCGTCCGAATACCTCGCCCGCAACGTCAGGGTGACGCCTTTCTACTTCGAGCCGATCGCCCGCTATTTCGAGCGCCACCGCGACCTGTCGTCCGTCTACTGCTATTCCACGGACTATCCGCATGTGGAAGGCGGCAAGGACTCCCGTGCTCTTCAGGAGGCCGCACTCGCACAGGCGCCGGACGGTGCCCGCGAGCGTTTCTTCGCGACCAACGGTGAATTGCTTCTGCCCGCCTGACCGAGGGACCAGAGAAACTGGAGCGTTGCCATGCCAGAGTACTTCCGTTTCGACGATCCCGATTTTTTCGAGGTGATGACGCCACCGGAAAGGAGATGGGCCGGGGAGGTCACCCGCGAGGTGATGCCCGGATGGGACCTCGGAAGCGTCTTCATGGGCGACGACCCGGACGACCCGGAGGTCCCGGTCGCGTCGCTGTTGCAGATCGCTCCCGGTGACACGCTGCCCCGGCACGCCCACGACTGCTTCCGGGTCGAGGTCATGGTGCGGGGGTCCCTCCAAGTGCCCGGCGGGCAGACGCTCGTCCCCGGCGACGTGATGGTTTCGCGTCCGGGTGAGTTCTACGGGCCGCATGTCGCCGGCCCGGAGGGGTCGCTGTCGGTCGAGATCTTCTCGGCGGCCCGCGGCGTCAACCCGGTCAGCGACCCGGACGCGGAGCCGGACGAGAGGTCGGCCGCCGTCGCGGAGCGCGTCAACGAGGCGATCGCCCGGCGGCGGGCCGGGCAGGCGCCATGACGAAGGACGTCCTCGCCCGGCTCGACTCCGACCAGCGAGACCTGCGCGAGATGGTCGCGGCGCTGGCCGCCGAACGATTCGCCCCGAACGCGCGGGAGTGGGACTCCGGCCGCACACCGCTACCGGCGGTGGAACGGCGTGGCCTGGCCGAACTCGGGCTGCTGGGCATCACCATCCCGGAGAAGTACGGGGGGGAGGGCCGGCCGCTGCTGGACGCGCTCATCGTGCTGGAGGAACTGGCCAAGGCATCACCCGTCGCGGCCTGGCCGGTGTTCGAGGCGTGCACCGGCCCGGCCCGGGTGATCGAGCTGCTCGGCACCGAGGAGCAGAAGGCGCGCCTGCTGCCGCCGATCGCGGCCGGGGAGAAGACGCTCGCGGTGTCGATCTCCGAACCGGACGCGGGCTCGGCGGCGACCGACATGACCACCAGGGGGCGGATCGACGGGGACGAGATCGTCCTCAACGGCGTCAAGCGGTGGTGTTCGGGCGCCGGGCACTCCGAGTGGTACCTGGTCTACGTGCGGCTGGCCGACCGGCCGGGCGCGAAGGGAATCGGTGCCGTCGTCGTGGACGGCGACACCCCCGGCCTGACCTTCGGGCCGCAGGAGCGGCTCATGGGGTTCCGGGGAATCGGCTCGGCCGACATCGTCTTCACCGATGCACGGGTGCCCCTCGAGAACCTGATCGTCCCGGCCGGCGGGTTCTCGAAGCTGTTCACCGCGTTCTCGATCGAGCGGCTGGGCAACGCGACGATGTCGCTCGCCGTCGGCCAGTCCGCGTTGGACCGCGCCGCCCGGCACGTCGCCGAGCGCGAACAGTTCGGCCGCCGGATCGCGGACTTCCAGCTCGTCCAAGGAGCGATCGCCGACATGGTGATGCGCGTTGAGGCGGCACGGCTGCTGATCTACGCCGCGGCCTCGGACGCCGGCCGGGCGGCGCCCAGCCCGCTGGCCGCATCGATCGCGAAATGCACGGCGAACGAGATGGCCAAGGTGGTCTCCGATCTGTCGATCCAGCTGCACGGGGGATACGGCTATTCGGAGGAGTACGAGGTCGAGCGGCTGCACCGGGACGCGCACGGCTGGTCGCTGGCCGGGGGCACGCCGAACGTCCAGCGTGTGCGAATCGCATCGGAATACCTCGGCCTGCGCTTCGATCAACGCGTCGGCGGAAAGGCATGAACACCGAATGCGAGCACTATTGCCACCACCCAGCACGCCTTGACGCGGATTATCGCCGATAGCGAAGCTTTGGGCAGCAGACACGGGTCAGGGGTCAGGGATTGCAAATGCAGAGCGATACAGGAAAGCATCACGATGCGGAAGTCGACCGACTCGCCGCCGACTTCGACCACCACGATGAAGCGCTCGACCACGAGGTTCTGACGCAGGTTTACGACCGCCTTCTCGCGGGCTGCCCGGTCGCCAGGACCACGGCGCACGACGGATTCGCGCTCATCACCCGGCATGCGGACGTCGTCGAAGTCGAGAAGGACGGCAAGAGGTTCTCCTCCGCCCAGGGCGTCGTGCACCCGCGGCACGCCGGTCAGCCGCCCAACATTCCCATCGATTTCGACGGACCGCTCCACACCGCGTACCGCAAGCTGTTCATGGAGGTGCTCAAGGCACCGCGGGTGCGCAAGATCGAGCCATATCTGCGCGACCTGACCGGGCGCGTCCTCGACTCGTTCGCCGACGGCGACGACACCGACTTCGTGCAGAACGTCGCCGTGCAGATTCCGGTGCGGGCCGTGGGGCACCTCCTCGGGTTCGGCGAGGACGCGAACGAGCAGCTCCAGGAGTTCGCGACGGCGATCCTCGAACACGCCGGCACACCGGCGATGGCCGATGCCGTGCAGAAGCTCGGCGCCCTCACGAGCACCCATCTGAACCAGCGGCGGGAGGAGCCCCGCGGGGACTATCTCAGCACGCTCGTCCAGGCGGACTTCGGCGGCCGGCCGCTCACCGAGGATGAGCTGCTCGGAACCATCCGGTCCTTCGTCTTCGCGGGATTCGAGACGACGGCGCGGTCCATCGCGAGCCTCGTCCACCACCTGGTGACACACCCCGAGCTCCAGGCTCGGATGCGGTCGGATACCGCGTCCATCGAAGGGATCGTGGAGGAGGGGCTGCGCCTTTTCCCGCCCGTCCACACCATGTTCCGGACCGTGACGGAACCGACGAGACTCCGCGACGCCGCATTGGCGGAGGGAGAGCGGCTCGTGCTGCTTTACGGGGCCGCCAACCGCGATCCCGAGCAGTTCGAGGACCCCGCGACGTTCAGGGCGGATCGGGAGAACGCCCGGCAGCACCTCGCTTTCGGCATCGGCACGCACTATTGCGCCGGTGCGCCACTGGCGCGAGCCGAGATACGGATTCTCCTGGAGGCCCTCGTCGAACGTCCACCGCTGGAGCTCGTGGGAACCCCGCGGTACCTCCCTCGTCTGATGATGGGTCAGATGATGGGCATCGATTATCTGCCCCTTCGGTTTCAGGGAGACCGCTGACATGCGTTCAGCCGTGCTTTTGGAATTCGGAAAGGACCTCGCGGTCGAATCGCTCGAACCGCTGGCGCCCGGCCCGCGCGACGTCGTCGTCGCCGTTGGTGCGAGCGGCATCTGCCACACCGACCTCTCGGTGCGCAACGGACTGTTCGCCGGCATGGTCTCCGGGCCGATGATCGGAGGTCACGAGGGGGCCGGAACGGTCGTCGAGGTCGGGAAGCAGGTGAACCGCGTCGCCGTCGGTGACCGCGTGATCGCGTCCTTCCGCCCGGCCTGCGGCACCTGTTCGTACTGTGTACGCGACAGTTCGCACCTGTGCGACGCGCTGGGCCCGTTCTTGCGGAAGCCGCGCGCCGCCCGGAGCGACGGATCCCAGGCCGTCGCGATGAGCGGCATCGGCACGTTCAGCGACATCCTGACGTGCGACGAGGCATCGGTCGTCCGCATCGACTCGGATCTGCCCGATGCCCATCTGGCCCTGCTCGGCTGCGGCATGACCACGGGCGTCGGTGCGGCCCTGTTCACCGCGCGGGTGCGCCCCGGATCGGCCGTCGCCGTGGTCGGGTGCGGCGGTGTCGGCCAATCGGTGATCCAGGGCGCGGCCGTCGCCGGCGCCGCCCGGATCATCGCGGTCGATCCGGTCGCGTCCAAACGCGAGGTCGCCCTCCGCCTCGGGGCCACCGACACGGTCGATCCGGCGGTCGCGCCCCCGGAGGAGCAGGTGAGGGAACTGCTTCGCGGGAAGGGCGCCGACTGCGCCTTCGACGTCGTCGGCACGCCGGAGATCGTCGCGTCCACGTACCGCATGATCGGCAAGGGCGGAACGCTGGTGCTCGTCGGCTACGGGCCGATGGACGGCGAGTTCCGGGTCCCCGCGTTCGACCTGCAGGCGCAGGAGAAGACGGTGAAGGGGTGCGTGGCCGGCTCGGCGCAGATCCGGCGCGATTACCAGGTCCTGATCGACCTGATCGAGAGCGGCCGGCTCAGCACCGACGCACTCGTCTCGCAGCAGGTCGGCCTGGACGAGGTCAATGTCGCCATGCAGGCGATGCTTTCCGGTGAGGTGATCCGAAGTGTCGTCACAACGTTCTGAATTCGCGGATCGCCGGCGCGAGGCGGTATATGTCGGCGGCGAATGGGTGAAGTCGACCGGGCCGCTGCGCGACATCGTGTCACCGGCGTCCCTGGAGATCATCGGATGCGCCCCGGACGGCACCGCCGACGACATGGACCGTGCCGTGGCGGCGGCTCGCCGTGCCTTCGACGAAGGAACCTGGTCCGGCCTCCCGGTCACCGACCGGGTCCGCCACCTTGAGCGGGCGGGTGAGCTCTACGCCGAACGCGCCGGAGAACTCGCCGAGCTCATCACCGCCGAGATGGGCAGCCCGATCACGTTCTCGCGCCGCGCCCAGGGACCCATCGCGCAGCACGTTCTCGCGTACTTCATCGAGCTCGGCAAACGGTTCGAGTTCGAGCAGGTACGCGAGGGGCTCAGCCTGCCCGCCCGCGTGGTCCACGACCCGTCGGGCGTCGTCGCCGCCATCGCGCCGTGGAACTACCCGCAGGCCCTCCTGCTGATGAAGATCGCGCCGGCCCTCATCACCGGCTGCACCGTCGTGGCGAAACCGTCCCCCGAGACGGCGATCGACGGGCTGGTCCTGGCGGAGATCTTCGACGAGGCCGGCATCCCGCCGGGAGTGCTCAACGTCGTCCCCGCCGATCGTGCGGCGGGCGAGCACCTCGTCAGCCACCCCGGCGTCGACCGCGTGGCGTTCACCGGCTCCACCGCCGCCGGTCGCCGGATCGCCGAGATCTGCGGGCGTGACCTGCGGCGCTGCACGCTCGAACTGGGCGGGAAGTCGGCCGCGCTCATCCTGGACGACGCGGACGTCGCGCAGACGATGGAGGGCCTGCGGGACTACGCCTTCCGCAACAGCGGGCAGACCTGTACCAACCAGACGCGAATCCTGGTGCCCCGGTCGAGGCAGCGGCAGTTCACCGACGCCCTGTGCGAGATGGTGGCGTCGATGCAGGTGGGCGACCCGATGGACCCTGCCACAGAGATCGGCCCACTGGTCTCCGAACGTCAGCGGGACAGGGTGGAGGGCTACATCGGCATCGGCCGTGACGAAGGGGCGACGCTCGCCTACGGCGGCGGTCGCCCGGCGGGCCTGGACGCGGGCTGGTACGTCGAACCGGCCGTCTTCGTCGATGTCGACAACTCGATGCGCATCGCCCGTGAGGAGATCTTCGGCCCGGTCGTCGGGGTCATCCCGTACGACGACGAGGCCGACGCCGTGGCCATCGCCAACGACTCGGAGTACGGGCTTGCCGCGAGCGTGTGGAGCGACGACGCCGAGCACGCGTCCGACGTGGCGAAGCGGATCAGGGCCGGCCTGCTCCTCGTCAACGGCCAGGGCGGCAGCTTCGACGCGCCCTTCGGCGGCTTCGGGCAGAGCGGGATCGGTCGTGAATGCGGTGTCGAGGGCCTCCTCGCCTTCACCGAGACGAAGCAGCTGCCCCTCCTGCCATGACCTGAGCACTGGTGACACAGGCAGTTCTCAGCCGCCGATCCGGCGATCGGCTCCCCGTCCACAAGGTTCACGCTGAGGCCGCATCGCGGCGGAAAGATACGGAGGTCGAACCATGCCCAAGGACCTCGAAGACGCGTTGTCCCGCGACGACGTCTTCTCAGTCGGGCCCGGCGACGAGCTGTTGTTCCTCCCCGAGCCGGAGCCGAGGGACGTCTGGTGCCCGGTGATCTCGGTCGATGACCACGCGTTCGAGCCCACGACGCTGTTCGACCGGGTGCCCGCCAGGCTGCGCCAGGACGCGCCGCAGGCGGTCGAGGTCGACGGCCGGCCCGCGTGGCGGATCGGCGGGAAGGACCACTTCTTCACCGGCATGGACGGTGCGGCCAACCGGCCCATCAGCCAGTGGCGGTCGATGAAGATGCGGAGGGAGGACTACCGGCGATCGGTGTACGACACCGACGCCCGCGTCCTGGACATGGACCTGGCCGGAGTGTGGGCCTCGCTGTGCTTCCCGTCCGTCACCTGGGGATTCTCCGGCACGACGCTGTCGCGTCTGCCCGACCCGGAGGTGGCGTACGCCTGCGTGCGGGCCTACAACGACTGGGTGGTGGAGGAATGGGCCGGCTCCCATCCCGACCGGTTCATCCCGTGCCAGCTCACCTATCTGGAGAACCCGGAACTGGCCGCCAAGGAGGTCCGCCGCAACGCCGAGCGGGGTGTGCACGCCGTCTCCTTCACCGAGAACCCCGCGGCGCTCGGGTATCCCAGCGTCCACTCCGACCACTGGGAGCCGTTCTGGCGCGCCTGCGCCGAGACCGAGACGGCGATCAACCTCCATGTCGGTTCGTCGGGCCGGATCAGCTGCCCCTCTCCCGACTCGCCCGTGCCCGTGCAGGTGGCGCTGTTCCCGCTGAACGGGATCGAGACGGTCGTCGACTGGATCTTCTCCGGTGTTCCGGAGCGGTACCCCGATATCCGCATCGTGCTGTCGGAGGCCGGAATCTCCTGGGTGCCGATGGTGGTCGAGCGCCTCCACCGGGCCTACCGCCAGCGGGAGGCGGAGCCCAAGGTGTGGGCCGCACTCCCCACGCATCCCGTCGACATCCTGCACCGGAACTTCTGGTTCACCTCGATCGAGGACCCGTCGGCGTTCCGCCGCCTCGATGTCATCAGCGAGGACCGCATGATGCTGGAGGTCGACTTCCCGCACACGGACAGCACATGGCCCGACAGCCAGGCCCTCTTCCGCTCGGAGCTGGAGCAGCTGCCCACGGAGACCGTCAAGAAGATCTGCTTCGGGAACGCCGCCGCCCTCTACCACCACCCGGAGCCCCCGGCCCCGGTCCAGGCGGCCTCGACGCTGCTGGGGGCCTCGTAGATGACGGACGCGGTGCTCACCGAGGTGGTGAACGAGAACACCCTCGTGATCACGCTCAACCGGCCGGAGGTGAAGAACGCGATCAACTCCGACGTATCGCTGGGGCTGCGTGCCGCCTTCGAGGAACTGGACCGGGACGACGCGCTCCGTGCCGGAGTGCTCACCGGATCCGGTGGGACGTTCTGCGCCGGGATGGATCTCAAGGAGTTCGCCCGGACCGGTAAGCCGCGGGGCGTGCAGGTGCTCCTCCGGGAAGGTACGAAGAAGCCTCTGATCGCAGCCCTTGAAGGGGTCACGCTCGGTGGTGGCCTCGAACTGGCTCTCGTCGCGGACATCCTGGTCGCGGCGTCCGACGCCGCACTCGGCCTGCCGGAGGTCCGGGTGGGACTGTTCCCCAGCGGCGGCGCGCTCTACAGGCTGCCGGGCGTTCTGCCCAGACCGCTGATCGCCGAGATGGCCTTCACCGGTGAGCGCATCAGCGCCGAGCGGGCCCATCATTTCGGCCTCGTCTCGCGGCTGGCCGCGCCCGGGGCCGCCCTGGACGAGGCGCTCACCATGGCGGAGATGATCACCCGCGGCGCGCCGCTCGGGGTGGCCGCGAGCAAGAACCTGCTCCGCGGCTGCCAGGGGCCGGCGGCCGACGGTTTCTGGATGCGCCAGCGGGAGCTGGCCCACGCCGTGTTCTGGTCCGGGGACGCCGCCGAGGGCGTCGCCGCCTTCGCCGAGCGGCGGCAGCCCCGCTGGCGCAATCGCTGAGCAGGCCGGAGGTACCGCGATGGACATGGAGTATCCGCCGGAGGCCGAAGA
>NZ_SMJX01000144.1 GCF_004348535.1 Actinomadura sp. KC216 | reverse complement strand
GGTATGGCGAGGTCCTGGGGGAGGACCGCGGTGGCGCTTCTCGCTGTGATCCCGCTGGGTGCGGCGGCGCTCCAGGGCGCCATCTGGTTCGTGGGCCGGGCGGGGGCGTCGGTGATCGAGTCGATCGTCGCCGTGTGGGCGCTGGTCCTCATGGCCGTCGTGGCGACCGTCACGGTCCAGATGCTCCGGCTCGTTCTGGTGCGGCCGCGGATGTGGGTGGCCGGTGACGAGATCGTCATCTGGGACGGGCTGCTGCTGTGGAAGGCGCTGCGGATCCCGCGTACGAGCATCGCGGCCGTGCGCCACGGCGGCGAGCCGGACCGGCGTCACCACGAGGAGGCGGCTCATCTGACGCCGTTCGGGCAGGAGGTCAACCTGGTCCTGCGGCTGCGGGACGCCCTTCCGCTCCCCGCGCGACGGCTGCGGTGGGGCAACTGGTTCTGGGTCATGCTGTCGTCGAGCGGCGATGCTTCGCGGCCGACGATCCCCCAGCGGGGACGTCCGGTCCGCTCGCTGTGGCTTCGGGTCAAGGCACCGCGCAGGGTGGCCATCGAGCTCGACCGCTGGCTGATGGACGAGGAGACGGCCCCACCGCAGCGGTTCACATCGGTCGATCACGTCTTCTACGGCCGGCTGCGCACGTACCACGGCGCGGGGAACACCCGCCTCAAGATCAAGGGACGCCTCGTCCAGCCGGTGCTCGCGGAGTTCGCCTACGAGGGCTCTGGCACGCTGCGGGGCTCCCTGCGGCGTACCGAGTTCGGACGTGGGGTCCCGGTGGTGGCGTGCGGCCCCGGTCCTACGGCCGCTGTCATCGTTCTGGACGACCGCTTGGTGACGGAGGAGGAGGCGGCCCGCCGTTTCCTGAACATCGAGGCCGAAGGGTCGTGGACCGTCACGATCGGCGGCCCGGACCGCGCCCGCTCGTTCACCCGCTCGGCCACGGGACACGGACCCGAAGTCCTCACCTATGAGGGTCCACCGGGGATCGCCGTCCTGACGTCTCCCGGCGGGGAGTTTCACGAGGTCCATCTCCGCGGCCCCGACCTCTCCGCGCTTTACGGAGGCGACCCGGTGGCGTTCGCGGGTGCGCTCGGGCAAAACTCGGCACACGGGTCCCCGGCGCCGAGTTTGAGCGCGTTCGCCGTCCCGTCAGGTGCGATTCTCCAGATCAGGACCAACAGAACCGAGTGGCGGATCGACGTGACACCACTCGACCAAGCCGATGTGGATTCCCCGCGGCATTCCGGGCCCGAAGGCGAGATATCGATTCCGCCCACCGGGCATGTCAGGCCGTTCGAGGGCTTTATCGCGGGTGATCGTGCCGCGGTCGTGCGTTACCTCGGACCACCCGGCCGCGTGCAGTTCCGCGCTGACGCCGGTTTCGGCCTCGTGCACCTGGACGCTGCTCTCGTCCCCCTGCGGACGCTCACGACCCCGGCGGCGGACCAGTCCCTGGACCTGCGGTCCCACGCGCTCATCCAGGTCACCGGAGGGTCCGGCACCTGGTCCATCCAAGAGGCCCACCCGGCCCAAGCCGTCCCGCCTGGTTCGGGCCGGTGCTCGGGCGGGCCCGGACCCTGGGCCGCAGACCCGACCCACCCACCGGCCAACGTCCGAGACTCGCCATGGCGGTGGTCGTCGCGTTGTGGTGGTCAGGGGGCCTTGCCTCGGGCGATGTAGGCGTTCATGTCGGTGAAGTCGAGGGTGACGTTGTACGGCTTGTAGAAGCTGTGGGAGAAGTGGGCCAGCACGTCGAAGCCGTAGTCGGTGGGTGATCCGGCTCTAGTGTTCGCGGGCCCGAAGGCGTCCGCGGGCCCGAAGCCGCCGGTGCCGCCGGACTTGCCCGCATAGCAGTAGACGTGCTTGGCGGTGGCGTCGCCGAGGCGGACCTCCTTCGGGTAGCACGGGTAGCTGACGACCGGCTGCCCGCCGGCGAAGGATTCCAGTGGGCGGTCGTAGTCCGTGCGGACCCGCAACTCCTGCGCCGTTTCGACGGACATGGCCGCGACCATTTCGCCGGTTCCGCCGATGTCCAGGGCCACGACCTGCGCTCCGGAGTCGGCGACGCTGCCCTTGCTGTGCAGCAGGTGTTCGCGGGCCAGCCACAGCGGCAGGGGCTTGGCGCCTGCCCGGACGGCGTCGGCGCGTGCCTTCCTGGCCGTCTCGGGGGTCCGGCGGCGCAGGATCAGCGACCGGCCCGCATAGTCGACGGTGGTCAGGAAGTGGTACATGACCCACGTGCCGATGATGCCGTCGTGTGCTCCGGCCGGCTCTTCTTCGTCCGACTTCGACCATTGCACGGGGATGTTGCGCAGTTCGATGCCGCCCAGGGTGAAGGAGTCCAGTACCCCGAAGTAGTGCCATATGGTGCGGCCCGCGTACTCGATCTTCTGGCTGGCGACGGGGGTCAGCCCGGCTTCCTCGGCCACCTTCGAGGACATGCCCAGCCACCCGACACGGGTGTAGAACGTGAAGGTCTTCGGCGGCCCGCCGTTGACCGAGGCCTCCAGCAGCGGAAACGGGTCCATCCCCCGCCACGGCAGCCGCGCGATGTCGCCGTGGATCTGGTACGGCTCGCCGCGGACCGCCGCGAACCATTTGGCGTAGACCTCGTCGCCCGCCGCCTGCCAGCGGGGTACGGCGAGGGAGAACTTGTCTTGGCGGGTGTAGCAGTCGGCCAGGAACTGGTTGGTCTGCTTGTCGGCGGGTGCCAGGTCGAGGGCCGTGTTGAGGTAGCTCTCCGCGTCACGGAACCGGTTGGCCAGCAGCCCGATATAGCCGCGCTGGCGTGCCGCGTGCACGTTCTTGGGGTCCTTCTTCAGGATCTCTTCGTAGGCGCGGGCGGCCTGCTCGAACTCCCCGGCCTTGAACAGCGCGTCCGCATCGCCGCCCGTGGCCCGCGCCGTGGCGGCCTCGCCCAGCAGCGGCATGGTCGCGGCGGCACCGGCCACCACCGCGGCCCCTCGGAGCAGCGAACGCCGGTCCCATTCCCTGTCATCGGCCACGGCCGTCCCCTTTTCGTGATCGGTTCCGAAGCCGGGGCAAGCGTGCGGCCAGGCCCCCGGCACGAAACGTTGTGGTCTGTGGGTCCACTGAAGACGGGAGGCTGTTGCAGCGGCATATGGGATTTTCGATACGCCCGCGATATCCGGCCTCAGGAGGGGGTGGCGTCCAGGACGGTACGCGGCTGCCTCAGGAGTGGGGCGAAGGCTCTTTCGGCCGCGCCCACGAGAGTGGCGTGCCGAAGGTCGCCCGTGGTGACTTCGATCCGGCCTGCGCGGGCGACGACGGAGGACGCCGTCAGCCCGTCGCGGACGAGATCCTCGGCGGCCCGGTACAGGTCGGCCAGGAAGCCCATGAGCACCACGCGTTCTGGCGCGAGCGTGTTGACGAGGCTGGTCAGGCCCGTCACCAGGTGGCCTGCGGTGACGCGGACCGCCTCCCGCGCGGCATGGTCACCGGCCGCGGCGTCATCGAAGATCCCCGTGGCGGCGTCTTCCCGGACGTGACGGCGTCGACCGGCGGCGCGGAGCAGTGCACGCGAGTCGGCGTACATTTCCAGGCAGCCGCGCGCACCGCACGGGCATCGCAGGCCGCCTGGCTCGACGATGATGTGACCGGCCTCCAACGCGTGGCCGCCCCCGGTGAGCGGTACGCCCGCGTCGATGAACCCGCCGCCGATGCCGACGCGCTCGCAGGTCAGGGCCAGCATGCTCGCGGCGCCGCGGCCGGCCCCGTAACGGAACTCGGCCAGGACGGCCAGCGTGGCGGCCCGGCCCACGGCAACCGGGACGCTGATCGGCACCATGCCGCCCAGCCGTTGCGCGAGCGGCACATCGTTCCAGCCCAGGTGCAAGGTGGACCGGACGAAGCCGTCGTGTTCCCTGATGAAGCCGGGCATCGCGATGCACACCCCGGCGCACCGGCGCTCGGTCCCGTGGGCCGCGTCGGAGATCGCGTCCGCCAGTGCCGGTATGAGGGTGGCGGGGTCGGTGTCAGCGCTGGTCAAGGCATGTTCGCGGACGTGGCTGATCCTGCGGTCCAGGCCGACGCGGCCGACCGTGACGCGGTCCGCGCTCACCTGGACGGCGACGGCCACGGGGCCGTCGGGATTCACCTCGACGACGGGCGACGGCCTGCCGCGTCCGGTCGAGGCGCCGGAGGAGCCGCGCCGCGGTTCGCCGACGCGGACCAGGTCCAGCGCCGCCAGGTCGCTCAGGGCGGTGCCCACCGCGCTCGCGGCCAGACCGAGTTCGGCCGTGACCGCCGCGCGGGTCAGCGGGCCGCGCCGATGCAGCAGCGTCAGGACGCGCCCGGCCGCCGGCCCGCCGTCGTCGCCGGTACCCGGCATACCGATCGCAACCAAGGAAGTCCCCGTCTCCACGGCAAGGTTTTTTTCTTCAAGAGAAGATAATATGGGCCGACCAGCTCGGCGATGCACAGAACAAGGGAGTCTGATGGTCATGATCCTCGCCAACGCCCGTGTGGTGACGCCCGGCCACGTCCTGGATCCCGGGTGGGTCGCGCTGGACGGTCACCGGATCTCGGCCGTGGGAGCCGGAGACCCGCCGCGGTCGGCCGACGCCGAGGTCCACGACCTCGGATCGGACTACGTGCTGCCCGGGTTCGTGGATCTGCACATGCACGGCGGCGACGGCGCCCAGGTCACCACGGAGGATCCGCAGGAGATCCTGCGGGCGATCGCGTTTCACCGCCGTCATGGAACCACACGCACGCTGGCCAGCCTCGTCACCTCACCGGTGGAGGAGATGGCGGCCGCGGCCCGCACGGTGGCCGCCCTCATGCGCTCGCCCGACCCCCTGCACCGGTCGATCGCCGGGATCCACCTCGAAGGGCCGTTCCTCAACCCGAACCACAGGGGCGCCCATCACAGCGACTACGTCCTCGCACCGGACGTCAACGCGTTGCGGCACCTGCTCGCCAGCGGCGACGGGACCGTCCGCACCGTCACCCTCGCCCCCGAGCTGGATGGCGGGATGGACCTCGTCCGCGAAGTCGTCGCGTCAGGCGCGGTCGTGGCGGTGGGGCACACCGACGCCAGCTACGACGAAGCGCACCAGGCGTTCGAGGCGGGCGCCGGCATGGCCACTCACCTGTTCAACGCCATGCGGCCGTTCCACCACCGTGAACCGGGCCCGGCCGTCGCCGCGCTCACTCACGACAACGTCACGTGCGAGCTCATCAACGACGGTGTCCACCTGCACAGCGCGACGACACGTCTCGCGTTCGCCGCCGCGGGCGCCGAGCGCATCGCCCTGGTCACCGATGCCACCCCGGCGGCCGGAGTGAAGGACGGCCGGTTCAACCTCGGGCCGCTGCCCGTCCTCGCCCGCGACGGCAAGGTCACGTTGCTGGACGGCGTCACCAACGCGGGCAGCACCCTCACCATGGACCGCGCGCTGCGCCACGCCGTGCGCTGCGTCGGGATCCCGATCACCCAGGCCGCCGTCGCCACGGCCACCACCCCGGCGCGCATGCTCGGGCTGGGAGAGCAAACCGGGAGCATCGAGTCCGGCAAGGACGCCGACCTCGTCGTCATGACGCAAGACCTGCACGTCCGCACGGTCATCGCCTACGGCGCGGTCGTTCACGGAACGCTGGCGGCGAGCATGAGCGCCTGACCGGGTACCGACGTTTCGCGGCGGTGGCCCGGGTACGTCGCGAGAGCAGGCGGCCCGCGACGTACCCGGAGGGAGGCGCCGATGCGCGCCGTAGTGATCAACTGCACCCTGAAGCGCTCACCGGCGACCTCCAACACCCACGCGCTCGCCGCGGTGGTGGAGGACGCGCTGCGCGCCAGGGGCGTCACGGTGGAGAGCATCCGGGCCGTGGACCTGGACATCCCGCCGGGTGTGGAGACCGACCTCGGCGACGGAGACCCGTGGCCGGCCGTGCACCGGTCGCTGCTGGAGTCGGAGATCCTGATCCTCGCGTCGCCGACGTGGGCGGGGCAGCCGTCCTCGGTCGCCCAGCGGGTCATCGAACGGATGGACGCCATGCTGTCGGAGACCGACGACGACGGGCGCCCGGTCGCCTTCAACCGGGTCGCCGGTGTGATCGTCACCGGGAACGAGGACGGCGCCCACCATGTGATCAACAACCTGAGCGGGGCGCTGAACGAGTTCGGCTACACGATCCCCGGCCAGGCGTGGACGTACTGGAACCGGGGCCCCGGCCCCGGCCCGAGCTACCTGGAGACCGACGAGGGCCACGACTGGTCGCACAGTACGGGTCGCGCGATGGCGTCCAACCTGGTCGCCGCCGCCTCGGCCCTGGCCGCGAACCCGATCCCCGCCCCGCCGTCCTGACCCGTCGCGCCGCCGTCACCAAGGCGGCGGGATCTTGGTGGAAGGCTGTGGGATGCGGGTGCTGGTGGCCGGGTGGCCTAGCTTTCTGCACGGGGAGGCCACGGCGGGTGACGTCCTGGCGATGGAGGCGGTGCGGCGGGGGCTCGCCGACGCCGGGGTCGCCTGCGATCTGGTGTGGAGTCCCGTCTTCAGGCCGGACGGTCTGGGCCTTGAGCAGGCGGATCCCGGCCGCTACACCCACCTGGTGTTCGCCTGCGGCCCGCTGAGCGGGCCGCAGATCGAGGAGCTCCACCGCCGTTACGCGCGCTGCGTCAGGATCGCCGTCGGGGTCTCCGTCCTCGATCCGGACGACCCGGCCGTCAAGGGATTCGACACCGTCCTCGCGCGGGACGCGCCCGAGGCGGTGCCCCGGCCGGACCTGGCGGCGCTCGCCGCGACGCCGCCGGCGCCCGTCGTCGGGGTGGTGTCGGCGCCTGGCCAGGCCGAGTACGGGGCGCGGCGGCGGCACAGCGGCGTCCAGCGGGAGCTGACCGCGTGGCTCGCCGCCCGGGAATGCGCCCGGCTGCCCCTCGACACCCGGCTCGACCCGCGCGACTGGCGCATGTTCGGCACGGCGGCGGAGCTGGAATCCGTCGTCCGCAGGCTCGACCTGGTGGTGACGACGCGGCTGCACGGCCTCGTCCTGGCGCTGAAGAACGGGGTCCCCGCGCTGGCCGTGGACCCGGTGGCCGGTGGCGCGAAGGTGGCCGCCCAGGCGCGGGCCTGGTCGTGGCCCGCCGCCGTGACCGTGCGGGGGACGGCGACGCCGCTGCTCGATCCCGCCGAACTCGACCGGTGGTGGGAGTGGGCGCTGTCCCCGGACGGCAGGGCGCGAGCGTGCGCGCCGCCTCCCACCGACACCATGGTCGCCGAACTGCTGAACGTCCTCGGCGGCTAGCCCGCGACCGCGTCGTCCGGCGCCGTCGGGACGAGCGTGCCCACGGCCGGTACCGGGACGGGGCGGCGCAGTTCCCGGGCGAACCACTCGATCGTGGTGCGCAGCCCCTCCTCGACCGTGATCCGGGGCCGCCAGCCGAGCACGTCCTCGGCCAGGCTGGTGTCCGGGCGCCGCACGCGCGGGTCGTCGGCCGGGCGGTCCACGAAGCGGATCCGGGACGGCGAGCCGGTCAGCTCGATGACCAGCTGGGCGAGGTCGGCCATGGAAATCTCGTAGGGGCTGCCGATGTTGACCGGCCCCGGGTGCCCGGAGGTCCCGAGCGCGAGGATTCCCCGGACGGTGTCGTCCACGTGGCAGATCGAGCGGGTCTGCGAACCGTCCCCCGTCACGGTGAGGTCCTCGCCGGTCAGCGCCTGCCGCAGGAACGTCGGGATCGCGCGGCCGTCGTCCGGGCGCATCCGCGGCCCGTAGGTGTTGAAGATCCGGACGATCGCGGCGTCGAGGCCGCGCGAGTGCCGGAACGCCGACGTCAGGGCCTCGCCGAACCGCTTGGCCTCGTCGTACACGCTGCGCGGGCCGACGGGGTTCACGTTGCCCCAGTACGACTCGGGCTGCGGGTGGACGAGCGGGTCACCGTAGACCTCGGACGTGGAGGCGAGCACGAACCGGGCGTTCTTCGCCTCGGCGAACTCCAGCGCGTTGCGGGTCCCGAGGCTGCCGACCTCCAGCGTCTGGATCGGCAGCCGCAGGTAGTCGGCCGGGGAGGCGGCCGAGGCGAGGTGGAAGACGTGGCCGACCTCGCCGGGGACGTCCACCGGCTCGGTCAGGTCGCATTCCTGGAACCGGAAGTCGCGCCTGCCGATGAGGTGCGCGATGTTGCGGAACGTTCCCGTCAGCAGGTTGTCCAGGCACACCACGGAGATTCCCCGGGCCAGCAGCGCCTCGCACAGGTGCGAGCCGAGGAATCCGCAGCCTCCGGTGACGACGGCGCGTGGATGACTCATCGTGGTCCTCTCGTCGGTCCTCGCTCATGAGCGTTCACGAGCGCTTTCTCGGCGGCTTCGATGGCCTGGTCCGCGGAGATGTCCAGCAGGCCGGGGCAGGGGACGCGTCCGTGCGGGTCGCCGCGGTGTCCCGTCCACATGACGTGGTGCTCGGCGCGGTCGGTCGGCGGTCCCCACCGGCCGGGCGGGGTCGGGCCGAACAGCAGCACCGAGGGCGTGCGGAAGGCGGTCGCGAGGTGGGCGACGCCGGTGTCGCCGCAGATGACCAGGCGGGCGCCCGCGACGAGCGCGGCCAGGTCCCGGAGCGGGGTGCGGCCGGACAGGTCGGCGGTCTCGTCCAGCCCGGCGAGCCGGACGACGCGGCCCGCGAGGTCGGCCTCGCCGGGGCCGCCGGTGACGACGACGCGCTCGCCGCCGTCCCGGAGCGCGGACGCGACGGCCGCGAACCGCTCGGCGGGCCAGCGGCGCGCCGGGGACGCCGCGCCCGGATGGACGACGACGGCGCCGGGCGCGGGCGAGGCCGTGGCGGGCGCGGGCAGGTCCAGGTCGGCGGGGTCCGCGTCGAACCCGAACGCCGCGACGAGCCGGCACCAGCGCGACACCTCATGTTCGTCCGGGTCCCAGCCGGGTCCGTCGCCGTATCCGGGGCAGGCGAACGCCATCAGCGTGCGCGGCGCCGAGGCGGCGAGGAGCCGGTGGCTCTGCGGGCCCCGCCCGTGCAGGTTGACGGCGACGTCCACGGGACCGGCGGGCGGGAGCGGCTGCTCCAGGCCGTCCACCGGCAGGACGTCGTCGACGGCACCCGTCGCGCGGGCGAGCGGGTCGAGGACGGCCGGCGCGGCGAGCGTGATCCGCGTGCCGGGCAGCCCGCGCCGCAGGGCCCGCAGCGCCGGGACGGCGGTCAGCAGGTCCCCGAGCCCGAGGGCGCGGAGCGCGAGCGCCCGCCGGGTGCTTACGGCCACGACGGCTCGCGCGAGGGGCAGACGACCATTTCGCGGATCTCGCACCCGGCAGGCTGGGAGAGGGCGAACGCGATGGTCGCGGCAACGTCCTCGGGGCGGTTGAGCTGGGCGTCGGGGCCGGGCTTGTACTGGTCGGGACGGTCGTCGAAGAACGCGGTGCTCATCCCGCCGGGGACGACCATCGTGACCGCGACCCGCCCGGCGAGCTCGGTGGCGAGGGCGCGGCTGAACCCGACGACGCCGAACTTGGACGCGCAGTAGGCGGTGGCGTCGCTCACGGCCTTGAAACCCAGCGTCGAGGCGACGGTGACGACGCGTCCCGGGGGCTCGTTCTCCAGGTAGGGGAGCGCGGCGCGCACGACGGCGGCGGTGCCCAGCAGGTTGACCTGGATGACGCGTTCCCAGTCCTCGGCGGGGACCTCGCACAGCGTGCCGCACGCGTCGATGCCCGCGGCGGTGACGACGGCGTTCAGCCCGCCGGCGGAGCGGGCCAGGCAGTGCACCGCGCGCTCGGCGGACCGGCGGTCGGCGAGGTCGGCCTGCATGTGCTCGACGTCGTCCTTCGGCGGGTACCGGTCCAGGACGAGGGGCCGCCCGCCGTCGTTGGCGACCTTCCGCGCGACGGCCGCGCCGAGCCCGGAGGCGCCGCCGGTGATGAGGACGTTCATGACGCGTTTCCCTTCGTGGTGGACAGCAGGCGTGTGGTGGAGCGCCCTTCCAGCAGGGGCAGCAGGACCACCTCTCCGTCGTGGGCCCGGACCGTGTCGGCCTCGGGCAGGGTCGTCCCGGCGTAGTCGGCGCCCTTGACCCACAGGTCGGGACGCAGCCGCTCCAGCAGCGGCGCCGGGGTGTCGTCGTCGAACACGATCGCGGCGTCCACGTCGCTGAGCGCTTCCAGCACCCGGACGCGGTCGGCGGCGGGCGTCACCGGCCGGGACGGTCCCTTGCGGCGGCGGACCGACGCGTCGGAGTTGACGCAGACGATCAGGCAGTCGCCGAGCCGCCGCGCCTGCTGGAGCAGGCTGACGTGGCCCGCGTGGAGGAGGTCGAAGCAGCCGCCGGTCGCGACGACCGTCCCGCCCGCGCGCCGGGTCCGCTCGACGACGTCCCACGCGTCCTCGCCCCGCTCGGGAACGAGCCGGGGCGTGCCGGCCTCGGCGAGCCGCGCCGCGACCGCCGCCGCGGCACCGGCGCGGACGAAGCCCGACGCGTTGCCGACGCCAGCGGTGACGGCGCCGGGCAGGTCCGCGCCATCGGCGAGCGCGCCCGCGGCACCGGCGGCGAAGGCGTCGCCCGCGCCGCACGCGTCGCCGTGCGCCGGCCGGGCGGGCGCCAGGAACGGCGCCTCCGAACCGTCGCACAGCAGCGCGCCCTCGGAGCCGAGCGTGACCGCGACGCCGTCGGCGCCCCAGGCCCGGCCGAGGTGCCGCCCGCACCGGCCGGCCGCCGACAGGCCCGTCCCGGCGATGTCGGCGCCGTGCGCGGCGGCGAGCCGGGCCGCCTCGGCGGCGTTCGGGGTGACCAGCCGCACGCCCGGCGGCGGCGGCTCGCCGCGCGGATGCGGGTCCCACACGACGGGGACGCCGCGCGGCAGCTCGGCGAGCCGCGCCCGGACGGCGCGGTGCCGGGCGACGCCGCGCCCGTAGTCGGCGACCAGCACCGCGCCGGCCTCCGCGATCGCGTCGAAGACGCGCGGGCCGACGGGCCCGTCGAGCGCCTCGCCCTCCCCGACGTCCAGGCGGGCCACCGACTGGCCGCCGGACCGGATGCGCATCTTGCAGGGGGTGCCGCCGTGCAGGTGGAAGGCGGCGACCTCCAGGTGCCGCTCCAGCATCGCGCGCAGCCGCCGGCCGGGCTCGTCGTCGGCGAGCGCGGTGACGAGCACCACCTCGCGCCCGTCCGCCGCGGCCAGCAGCGCCGCGAGGCCCGCGCCGCCGGGCCGGGGCAGCTCCGTGGCGTGCTCCACGACCGGGACGGGCGCGTCCGGGCAGAGCCGGGAGCTGCTCCCGGCGACGTCGATGTCGAGCAGCGCGTCGCCGATCACGACCAGCGGCGCGGTGCGGTCAGGCATGGCGCACCCCCAGGGCTTCGTCGATCGCTCCGCACAGCAGGTGGATCGCGGCGAGATGGATCTCCTGGACGGTCGAGGCCGCCGCGGCCCGCACGGTGATCGCCTCGTCGCACGCGTCGGCGAGCGGGTTCGGCCCGGGCCCGGTGATCGCCCAGGCGGTCAGCCCGAGCCGGCGGGCCCGGTGCGCCGCGGCGATCACGTTGGGGCTGCGCCCGCTGGTCGACAGGCAGATCAGCACGTCACCGGGACGGCCGTGCGCCTGCACCTGCCGCTCGAACACGCTGACCGTGCCGTAGTCGTTGCCGATCGCCGTGACCGAGGAGGTGTCGGCGTGCAGCGCGATCGCCGACAGCGGCCGCCGGTCGTCCTCGAACCGGCCGACGAGCTCGGCGGTCAGATGCTGCGCCTCGGCGGCGCTGCCCCCGTTGCCGCAGGCCAGCAGCCGTCCGCCGGCGTCCAGGGCGCGGGCGAGCCGGCGGGCCCAGTCCTCGAGCGTCGGGACCTCGTCGCGGAACCGCAGCGCGGCGTCGGCGAGCGACTCGAGGCGCCGGCCGTGCACGCTGGTCGCGGATGTCCGGGTACCGGTCTGTGCGGTCATCAGGCGGCCACCTCGCTCAGTGCGGCGGCGTGCCGGTAGACGCCGGCCGTGCCGGCGGCGACGCGGGCCCAGGAGTACTGGTCGCGGGCCCGGTCGGCGCCCGCGAACCCCATCGCGGTCCGCGCGGCGGGGTCGTCCAGCAGCCCGCGGATCGCGCCGGCGGCCGCCTCCGGGTCGCGCGGCGGGACGAGCCTGCCGGTGACGCCGTCCACGACGGTGTCCAGATGCCCTCCGACCTCGGTCGCCACCACCGGGACGCCGCAGGCCATAGCCTCAAGCGGCACCATGCCGAACGGCTCGTACCAGGGCAGCGTGACCACGAGGCTCGCCGAGCGCAGCAGCGGCGGCACCTCGTCGCGCCCGAGCTGGCCGAGGAACTCCACGCGCCCGGCGACGCCCGCGTCCCGCGCCACCTGCCGGAGCCTGCGGACCTCGGGGTCGGCGTCGAGGCCGCCGCGGGGCGGGCCGCCCGCGACCAGCAGCTCGGTGTCCGGCAGCCGGGCCAGCGCGCGGATGGCGGTGTCGACGCCCTTGCGCTCGACGAGCCGGGACAGCACCACGAGCCGGTGCGGGTCGCCTCCGCCGGCGCTCGGGCCCTCGGGCGTGAACAGATCGAGGTCGACCCCGCACGGCACCACGCGGATGCGGTCGAGGGGGACGCCCATCGCGGTCAGCTCCGCGATCTCGTCCGAGCAGGTGGCGATGACGGTGGCGGCGGCGCGCCCGATCGCGCGTTCCAGCCGGACGCGGGAGGCGGGGCTGGTGTCCTTGCCGCCCTGGTGGCGGCGCTTGACGGTGCCGAGCGCGTGGTAGGTCTGCACGAGCGGGACGCGCGGCGCGCCCGCCGCCTGGGCGGCCTGGAGCGCGGCGACGCCGCTCATCCAGAAGTGCGCGTGCGCCACGTCGGGCGGGTCGGCGGCCCAGCGCCGCTCCAGGTAGGTCCCGAAGTCGCGCATCCACGGCAGCAGGTCGTCCTTGGCGATGTGCTCGGGCGGTCCCGCCGGGACGTGCTCCACGGTCACGCCGGGCGCGAGCCGGACCCGGTCGGGCGGGCCCGGCGCGTCCCGGCGGGTGTAGACGGTGACGTAGTGCCCCTGCGCGCCGAGCTCGGCGGCCAGTTCCGCGACGAACACGTTCTGGCCGCCGGCGTCCGCCCCGCCCAGCCCGCGGCCCGCGGATCCGCGCGCGGCGGCGAGCGGGCTGGCGTGCTCGGAGATCATGGCTATCTTCATCGCGTTACCTCCTGGAGAGTTCGGCGCCAATCGCGCAGGAACCGCGGCAGGCCGTACCGGTCGCTGGCGTAGGCCCGCGCCTCCTTGCCCATCTGGCGGGCACGGGCCGGATCGGCGGTCAGGCTCCGCGCGGCGTCCGCCAGGGCGGTGACGCGCGTGGACAGCACCCCGGCCTCCGGCGGCACCGCCTCGGTCGCCTCGGTGGTGGCGAGCGCCACCACCGGCAGGCCGAGCATCATGGCCTCGATCAGCGCGAGGCCGAGCGAGGTCCACCGGTAGGGGTGGACGTAGACGCGGCGGCGGGCGAGCTCGTCGTGCATCCTCGCCTGCGGCAGGTCCTCGAAGGTCCAGAGCGATTCGGGTGCGATGCCGAGGCGTCCGGGGACGCCGGTGACGTTCATGCCGAAGAGGTCCAGGGGGACGGCGGCGGCAAGCTGGGGGAGCAGGTCGACGCCGGTGACGCGTCCGCGGCGCAGGGGATCGTTGATGACCACGCCGGCGCGCGGCATGTCGCCGGTGTAGCGGTGGCCGGGGTCGACGACGCCATGCTCGATGACCATGGTCGGGGCGCGTCCGCAGTTCCAGAACAGCTGGTTGAAGTGGGTGACGTGCACGACCGGGATGTCGGAGCGGTCGTGCAGGAAGTGCCGGCTGTCCGGGACGACCTCCTCGGGGCCCCCGGCGTCGGACGGGGTGCGGCGCGGCGTGTCGTGCTCGACGAAGACGGCGGGGACGTCGCGTCCCGGGCGGCGGCCGAGCCATTCCTCGGCGAGCCGCAGCTCGTGCGGGCGCTGCAGGACGACGGCGTCGACGTGCTCGCCGCGGAGCCGTTCCGGCGGCACCTCGATCGCCCGGCCGGGCCAGTGGAAGGTGTCCGGGCGGCCCTTCCCGTCCGGGCCCCGGTCCGGGGTGACGGGGACGAGGGTGGTCTGCGGGCCGTGGACGAACGACGTCGCCCACGATCCGTGCACGTGCCACATCAGGACTCTCATCGGGCGGGCGCCTCCTCCGGGCCGGCGAGGCTCTCGTCGTTGACGAGGCTCTCGTCCTTGGCGACGATCTCCACGGCCGCCGCGACCTCCTCGGCGGTGACGGACGACAGGCACGGGTGCCCCTCGACCGGGCACTCGGTGGCGCGGGTGTTCCGGCACGGCGCCGCCTGGTCGCCGAGAAGCGCCAGCGGGACGCCGTACGGCGCCCACCGCGAGGCCGGCACGGTCGGCGCGAACAGCGACACCACCGGCGTGCCGACGGCCGCCGCCAGGTGGGCGGGGCCGGTGTTGCCGGCGACGACGGCGCGGGCGCCCGCCAGCACGGACGCCAGTTCCGCCAGGCCGGTCCGGCCGCCGAGGTCGAGGCCGTCCTCCCCGGCGACGCGGGCGGTCAGCTCCTTTTCGTCCGCGTGGCCGGTCACGATCACCCGGTGCCCGGCCGCGGCCAGCAGCCGGACGGCCGCGGCGCAGCACCCGGGCGGCCACGCGCGCGCGGGGACGGACGTCCCCGGGTGCACCACCACGTACCCGGGCCCGCCGGTGAGGTGGCCGGTGCGGGGCAGCGGGCCGCGGACCCGCAGCCGCGTGTCGGCCGGGGGCGGGAACCCGGCGTCCTCGGCGAGGGCGAGCATGCGCAGCGGCTCGGGCACGTCGGCGTCCGGCCGGTGCCGCAGGTCGAGCAGGGAGCCGGGGTAGTCCTCGCTGATGCCGCCGATCCACGGCGTTCCCGCGAGCCGCAGCAGCAGCGCGAGCGGCAGCGGCGACTGGTGGAACGAGGTCAGGATCAGCGCCCGGTCGAATCCCGCGACCTCGCCGAGGAGGCGGTCGATCGCGGCCTGGTCGACGGGCACGTGGCCGGGGTCGATCCAGGGGGCGCACCATTCGATGACACGGTCGACGCCGGGCAGCAGGTCGGCGGCGGCGCGCCCGCGCGGCCCGCACAGCAGGACGACCTCGGCGGCCCGTGCGGCGACCGCCCGCACGGCGGGGCCGGCGAGCAGCACGTCGCCGATGTTGTCCTGGCGCGCGATGAGGACCCTCGGCCGCGCGGTCACCGGCGCCGCCGTCCGCCGAGGACCAGTTCGATGGCCGCGTCCAGCGTCGGCGCCGTCTCGGCCGCCAGCGCGATCTCGGTGTCGAGGGTCCGGCCGGTCGGGACGAGGATGCCGCGCGCTCCGGCCGCCACGGCGGCCTCGATGTCGCGGCCGATGTCGCCGATGACGATGCAGTCGGACGGCGGCACCCCGAGCCGCTCGGCCGCACGCTCGATCATCCCCGGGCGCGGCTTGCGGCAGCCGCAGCCGTCGCCGTCGTCGTGCGGGCAGAACTCCCACGTGTCGAAACGGCCGAGCAGCTCCTCGACGCGGGCGTTCACGCGCCGCACGTCCCCGGCCGTGATGCGCCCCTTGGCGACTCCCGACTGGTTGGAGACGACGCCGACGCGGACGCCGTGCCGCCGCAGCCGGTCGAGGGCGCGGCGCGCGCCCGGCATCGGCTCGACGCGCGCCGGGTCGCCGTTGTAGGGGACGTCCTTGATCAGCGTGTCGTCGCGGTCGAACAGCACGAGCCGCGCCGCGCCCCACCTGCGGGCCCGGCGGTGGACGGCGAGTCCCCGCAGCCGGTGCCAGATCGCCGCGGGCGGGATGGCGGCGCTGGTGACCAGCATCGTCGCCGCCTCGCGCGGCGTGCGGGGCCCCGGCCGGATCCGCTCGTAGGCGAACCGTGCGGTCAGCGCCGTCCAGACGCCGCCCGCGGCGCAGGCGGCGAGAGCCGCGCGCCGGTCGCGGCCCGCGCCCCGGAGCGCGGCGGGCGCGGCGGCCAGGGCCAGCAGGCCCGCGGCGGTGGTGAGCGCGTGGCGCCGCAGCAGGCCGCGGCCTTCACCGGCGCGGGCGCGCCAGTGCCGGCCGTGCGCCCGCCACATCAGGATGTCGTCGGCGTTGCCCGCCTGCGCCCGCACCGACGCCCAGAACCCGGCCGGGCGGACCGGATGCGTCACCCGGCGCTCGCCGAGGACAAGGCCGTGCCCGGCGTCCATGGCGCGCAGCGCGAGGTCGGCGTCCTCCCGGTAGGCGCGGCGGAAGCGCTCGTCGAACCCGCCGAGCTCGGCGAGCACGCCGCGGCGGTAGGCCATGTCGGCGGTGATCCACTCGGCGGTCGCGAGCGCGGCGGTGTTGCGTTCCCAGTCCGTGGCGGCGCGCCCTTCGGGCAGCGGGACGGTGACGCGGCCCTGGCAGCCGCCGGCCTCGGGCGGCAGGTCCGCGAGGTCGGCCGCCAGCCGCGCGGGCCAGTCCGGGCCGGGGACGACGTCGTCGTCCAGGAACGCGATCCACTCGGTCGCGGCGGCGCGCCACCCGGCGTTGCGCGCGGCGGCGGGCCCGCGCCCCCCGGAGCGGATCACCCGCACCTCGGGTCCGGCGGACACCGGCAGCGGGAGCGGCGCGCCGGGCTCCGGCCGGTCGTCCACGACGATGATCTCGTGCGGCGGCGGGCCCGTCCCCTCCCGCAGCGCGTCCAGGGTGGCGCGCAGGCTCGGCCGCCCGATGGTGGGGATGACGACGGTGCAGCTCATCGGCCATGCACCTCCCTGCGGCGGACCACGTAGGGCCCGATGGCGAGCAGGTCGACCGGGGCGGAGCCGAAGCACTCCAGCGCGTCGCGCGGGTCGTCCACCATCGGGCGTCCGGCGGTGTTCAGGCTGGTGTTCACCACGACGGGCAGCCCGGTGCGGCGGCGGAACTCCTCCAGCAGGCGCGCGACGAGCGGCTCGCCGCCGGGATCGACGGTCTGGATGCGGGCGGTGCCGTCCACGTGCACGACGGCGGGGATCCGCTCGCGCCACTCCGGCTTCACCCGGTGCACGAACAGCATGTACGGGCTCGGCAGCGGGCCCTCGAACATCTCGGACGCGTGGTCGAGCGCGACCATCGGCGCGATCGGCCGGAACTGCTCGCGGCCCTTGACGTCGTTGAGCCGCTCCACGTTGTGCGCATGCCCGGGATGGGCGAGCAGGGAGCGGTGCCCAAGCGCGCGCGGGCCGAACTCGGAGCGTCCCTGGAACCAGGCGACGATCTCGTCGCGCGCGAGCGCGTCGGCGACGGTGGCCGCGAGATCGTCCGGCCGCTCGTAGGGGATCTTCGCGGTGTCGAGCCGCGCGGCGATCTGCGCGTCGTCCCAGCTGCGGCCGAGGTCCGCGCCGGGCATGGCGGCCAGCGGGTCACCACCGGACCGCGCCACGTGCAGCGCGGCGCCGAGCGCGGTCCCGGCGTCGCCCGCGGCGGGCTGGACCCAGATCTCGTCGTAGGGCCCGGCCTCGGCCAGCCGGGAGTTGGCGACGCAGTTGAGCGCGACGCCCCCGGCCAGCGTCAGGCGGCGGCCGCCCGTCCGGCCGTGCAGCCAGGCCGCGAGATCCAGGAGCACCTCTTCGAGCCGTGCCTGGACGCTCGCGGCGAGGTCGGCGTGGTCGCGGGTCCACTCGCCGTCCGGCGCGCGGGCCTTGGCGAGGGCGCCCCAGTCGACCGGGTCGGTCGCGAAGCCGCCGTCGCCGGTCGCGCGGATGTGCTCGCGCAGCTCGTCCAGGAAGCGCGGCTCGCCGTAGGACGCGAGGGCCATGACCTTGTACTCGTCGCTGGAGCGCAGGAAGCCGAGGTGCTCGGTGAGGTCCTCGTACGTCAGCCCCAGCGAGTGGGGGAGCCGCTGCGCGGCCAGCGGTGTCAGCTCGCCGTGCTCGTAGGTCCCGGCCAGGTGCGAGTGCGATTCGCCGCGGCCGTCCAGGACCAGCACGTCGCCGTCGCCGGGGCCGGGCGCGGCGAGCGCGGCGGACGCGGCGTGCGCCACATGGTGCGGGACGAACCGGACGATCCCCGGGTCCAGCCCGGGCAGCGCGGTGGCGAGGAAGTTCGGCGCCCGCTGCGCGTACAGCGTCCGCAGCCGCTCCCACTGGACGTCGTGGCCGTCGAGGCCGGGCTCGACCAGCGACGGGTCGTAGGAGTAGGCGACGGCGTCCAGGGCGCCGGGCTCCAGCCCGGCCTCGTCCAGGCACCATCGGGCGGCCTTCTCCGGCAGCTCCCAGCCGGAGAAGGGCACGGGCCGCTTCCCGTGCTTGCGGCGGCTGAAGCGCTCCTCCTCCGCGGCCGCGACGACGACGCCGTCCGACACCAGCGCGGCGGCCGGGTCATGGAAGATCGCATTGATTCCGAGCACGCGCATGGGACCCCGTTTCTGCGCAACGTCGGTGAGAGGGGCGGTGGATGCCTGCGTCCTAGGCACCGGGCTCCGTCGATCCGGAGCGAATCCCCTATAGGTCATTCGCCATTGCCGGGAACCGGGGAGATAAACGGAAGTGAGTAGAAAGTTCTGATTTACCTGGCTATATGACTTTTGCTGCATGGACCGGTGGGGCTCGGGTACCGGCCGGTCCATGCGCTTCACCGTCGTCGTCATCACCCGGGACCGGCGGCGCTCCCTCCTCGCCGTCCTCGCCCGCACCCGCGAGCTCACCGAGCGCGCGCCGGTCATCGTGGTGGACAACGCGTCGCGGGACGGGACGCCCGGCGCCGTCGCGGCCGAGTCCCCGGACGTCACCCTGATCCGCTCGCCGCGCAACCTCGGCGCCGTCGCCCGCAACCTCGCCGCCGACCACGTCCGCACCCCGTACATCGCGTTCTGGGACGACGACACCTGGTGGGACCCGGACGCGCCGTCCCGCGCCGCCGGCCTGCTGGACGCCCACCCACGGCTCGCCGCGGTCACCGGCCGGATCCTGGTGGAACCCGGCGGGCGCGAGGACCCGATCGTGCCCGAGCTGCGGGACTCGCCCGTGCCCGGGCCGCCGTGGCTGCCGGGGCCCGCGCTCGGCTCGTTCCTCGCCGGGGCGTCGATGCTCCGGACGGAGGCGTTCCGCGAGGCGGGCGGTTTCTCCCCGCGGCTGTGGCTCGGCGGCGAGGAGGAACTGCTCGCCGCCGACCTGATGACGCTCGGCTGGGAGCTGTGCTACGCCGAGGACGTCGTCGTGCACCACGAGCCGTCCCGGCTCCGCGACCCGCACCTGCGGCGCCGGCACGGCATCCGCAACACCCTGTGGTTCACCTGGCTGCGCCGCCCGCTGCCCACCGCCGCCCGCCGCACCGCCCGGCTGCTGCGCACCCTGCCCCGCGACCGCGTGACCGCGGGCGCGCTCGCCGCGGCCGCCGCCGGGCTGACCTGGGTCCCCCGCGAGCGCAGGACGCTCCCGCGCGACGTCGAGCACCGGCTGCGCACCCTGGAGACGTCCCAGCGCGAGTCCAAAGCCCGCCGTTACGTGAGCTAGGTGACACATGTCCGATGTGACGATCGTCGTCGCGACCCGCGACCGCGCCCCGGAGCTGCGCCGCAGCCTCGGCCACCACACGGCCCCGGTGATCGTGGCCGACAACGCCTCCTCCGACGGCACGCCCGAGGTGGCGGCCGCGGCCGGGGCGACCGTGCTGCGGCTGCCCGGCAACCGGGGCGCCGCCGCCCGCAACGCCGGAGCCCAGCGCGCGGCCACCCGCTACATCGCCTTCGCCGACGACGACTCCTGGTGGGCCCCGGGCAGCCTGGAACGCGCCGCACGCATCCTCGACGCCCACCCCCGCACGGCACTGCTCGCGGCACGGGTCCTGATCGGCCCGGAGGAACGCCTGGAGCCCGTCTCCGAGCAGATGGCCCGCTCGCCCCTCGGCCGCCCGGACGGCCTCCCCGGCCCCGCCATCCTCGGCTTCCTCGCCTGCTCGGTGATCGTCCGGCGGGACGCGTTCCTCGACGCAGGCGGCTTCTCCGACGTCCTGCACTTCGGCGGCGAGGAGGAGCTGCTCGCCCTCGACCTGGCCGCCGCCGGATGGGGCCTCGCGTACGTGCCGGAGCTGGTCGTCCACCACCACCCGTCCACGGTGAACCGCGACCCGGCCGCCCGCCGCCGGCGCCAGGCGCGCAACGGCGTCCTGACCGCGTGGCTGCGCCGCCCGCTCCCGGCGGTCGCCCGCACGGCCGCCACCGCCCTCACCAGCCGGGACGGCCGCGCCGGCCTGGCCGACGCGCTCCGCACCCTCCCCGCC
>NZ_SMJX01000143.1 GCF_004348535.1 Actinomadura sp. KC216 | reverse complement strand
GGGCTGGTCGCCGGGTCGCTGGGCGCGGTGCTGCTCGGCGGGCGCAACGCCCTGTACGGGATGCGGCTCGCGCACACGCTGGGCGTGCGGGGCTGGCGGCGCCTCCTCACGGCGCACGCCGTCATCGACGAGACCACCGCCGTCGCCACCGCGCAGCAGGGGCGGGCGGCGGCCCGCGCGGGCTTCTACACCACCGCGATCAGCCTCTACCTGACCTGGAACGCCACCACGCTGGTGGGCGCCGCCGGGGCGGCCCGGCTGGGCGATCCCGAGGTCATCGGGCTCGACGTCCTCGGCCCCGCGGCGTTCCTGGCGCTGCTGTGGCCGCGCTTGACCGCCGGGCGGAGCGAGGTGCGGGTCGCGCTGCTCGCGGCGGCGATCGCGCTCGCGGCGACGCCGCTGCTGCCGCCCGGCGTGCCGGTCATGCTCGCCGCCGTCGCCGCCCTGCCCGCCCTGATCAGGAGGACCGGGACGCCGTGAACGTGTGGATCGCGGTGATCGCCACCGGGCTCGGCTGCTACGCGCTGAAGCTCGGCGGGCTCGTCACCCCGCAGCGGGTCCTGGACGACCCGCGGGTGCGCCGGTTCACCGAGCTCGTCCCGGTGGCGCTGCTGACCGCGCTGATCGCCGTCCAGGCGCTCGCCGACGGCAAGGCGCTGGAGTTCGACGCCGCCCGCATGGCGGGCCTGGGCGCGGCCGTCGTCGCGCTCCTGCTGCGCGCGCCGTTCCTCGTGGTGCTGGTCGCCGCCGCGGGCGTCGCCGCCGGGCTGCGCCTGCTCGGCCTCTGACCGCCCACGACTGACCGGCTACGACTCCGCCTGGACGCTCTCCAGGGCCGCGGCGAGGTCGTCCGGGTAGGGGCTCTCGAACCGCACGTACTCGCCGGTGGCCGGGTGCTCGAACCCGAGCCGGACGGCGTGCAGCCACTGCCGCCGCAGCCCGAGGCGCGCCGCCAGCGTCGGATCGGCGCCGTACAGCAGGTCGCCGACGCACGGATGGCGGATCGCCGCCATGTGCACCCGGATCTGGTGGGTGCGGCCCGTCTCCAGGTCGATGTCGAGCAGCGTCGCCGCGCGGAACGCCTCGACGGTGTCGTAGTGCGTCACCGACGGCCTGCCGCCCGCCACGACCGCGAACCGGCCGTCGCCGGACGGGTGCCGGTCGATGGGCGCGTCGACCGTCCCGCGGAACGGGTCGGGGTGGCCCTGCACGAGCGCCTGGTAGCGCTTGTCGACGCGGCGTTCCTTGAACGCGCGCTTGAGACGCGAGTACGCGGACTCGCTCTTGGCCACGACCATCGCGCCGGTGGTGTTGGCGTCCAGCCGGTGCACGATGCCCTGCCGCTCGGCCGCGCCGCTGGTCGCGATCGTGTGCCCGGCCCCGAGCAGCCCGCCGAGGACGGTCGGGCCCGTCCAGCCGGTCGTGGGGTGGGCGGCGACACCGATCGGCTTGTTCACCACGACGATGTCGTCGTCCTCGTACAGGACGGCCATCCCGGGGACCGGCTCGGCGACCGGCGCGGGCGGTGCGGGCGGCGGCGGAAGCGTCACCTCAAGCCAGGCGCCGGCGTGCAGCCGCTCGGACTTGGTCGCCACCGCGGCGCCGTCGAGCAGGACGTCGCCGGCGGCGATGATGTCGGCGGCGCTGCCCCGCGAGAGGCCGAACAGCCGCGCCAGCGCCGCGTCGACCCGCTCGCCTTCGAGGCCGTCGGGGACGTGGAGGCTCCGCACGTCCCCCGTCACGACTTCTCCTCGGAGGCCGGAGCCTCCCCCGTCTCGGGTTCGGGCTTGAGCTCGGGCTCCGGCTCGGATCCGGCCCTGGGACCGGGCTCCGGCTCCGGTTTCGGTTCCGGCGCGGGGTCGTCCTTGCCGGTGAGGCGCGTCCCGTCGACCTGGAGGCCGCGCGCCGCCAGCAGGACCGCCAGGACGCCCCCGCAGACGATCGCCGAGTCGGCGACGTTGAACACCGGGAAGTTCGGCACCTGGATCCAGTCGACGACATGGCCCTTCAGCGGCGCGGGCTCGCGCAGGATCCGGTCGATGAGGTTGCCGACCGCGCCGCCGAGCAGCAGCCCCAGGCAGATCGCCCAGGGGACGCTCCGCAGGTTGCGGGCGGTGCGCAGGATCGCGACGACCACGCCGCAGGCGATCAGGGTGAAGACGATCGTGTAGCCGGTGCCGATCGAGAACGCGGCGCCGCTGTTGCGGGTCTCGCGCAGGGTCAGCAGGCCGCCGAGCAGCCGGATCGGCTCCTCGTCCTTGAGCGTCGCCACCACGATGATCTTGGACACGATGTCGGCGGTGAGCGCGGTCAGCGCCACGGCGACCAGCACGCCGACGCGGCGCGGCCGAGGAGATCCCGTGGATTCCTCGGCCCCGCCCTCTGGGTTCGTTGAGTCGGTCAGCGACGTTCCTCGCGTTGTTTGCATGTCACACACAGGGTCGCACGCGGGAAGACCTGGAGGCGCGCCTTGCCGATCGGCAGCGTGCACGACTCGCAGATCCCGTATGTGCCTGTGTCCATCCGCTGGACGGCCCGCTCGATCTGGGCGAGCAGGTCCTGTGAATTGTAGGACAGCGCCAGCTCGTGCTCGCGCTCGTAGGTCTTGGCGCCCGCGTCGGCCTGGTCGTCACCGGCGCCGTCGCTGGAGTCGCCCTCCGCGATCTGGCTCGCGGACGCCGCGATCTCCGTCCGCAGCGCCTGGATCTGCTCCTGCAGCCCGGCCCTGACCTCGGCGAGCTCGGCGGCCGTCCACTGGTGCTCGCCCTCGCGGACCGGCAGCTCCGCCGCCGTCGCCGGGCCCCGCCCCGCGGGCGTCCCGGGCTTCGCCGCCTTCCCCTGACCGCGCCTCGCGGGCGCCGCGGGCTTGGTCGCCGGGCTCTTGGCGGCGGGCTTCTTCGCCGCCGCCGGCCTCGTCCCCCGCGTCGTCTTTCCAGCGGGCGGCTCCTGAACGGGTCGTGCGGCCTTCTTCGCGCCGGCCATGTCGGCCCCCCTCGCGCTGATCGCCTCGACGGGCAGTGCGGGCAGCATAAGTCCCCTTTCTCGGGCGCGGCAAACAGCCTGGGCTGGGTTACCGACCGCTTATGCCCGGTCGCCGATCGCCCGGAAACCCCAGCCCCGCGCACGAGATCGCAAAGGAACGGCACGCCGCCCGCCGGGGCCCGGACGGCGCGAAATCGGGAAGAGGGCGCGGCCCGCGTGCGTTAAAGTCGGGATGAGCAGTCACATCGGCAGGCGCTGATGGGGACACCTGCCGCCGTACGCAGCGATGAGCGACCCGGGGACGGTGCGAGCCCGGGGGCGAGCGCGGCGGTCTGATCACCCCGGAGCCGCCGGAAGAACCGTCCCGGACGTCCGTCCGCGGGCCAAGTAGAACCGGTCGCCGAGACTCGAACGAAGCGGACCGTGCCCTCGCGGCGCGGTCAAGGAGGGTGGTACCGCGGGGCAGCCGCCTCGTCCCTCCGGTCAACGTCGTCCACGCCACACGTCGTTTCCGGAGGTCCGCCGTGAGCCGAGGTTTTCGGCCCCTGCCCGCGCAGGTCGATCTGCCCGCCCTCGAGCGGGACATGCTGCGCCGCTGGCAGGAGAGCAAGGTTTTCGAGCGGTCGCTGGAGCAGACCGCGTCCGGTCCCCGGTGGGTGTTCTACGAGGGCCCGCCGACGGCGAACGGCATGCCGGGCGTCCACCACGTCGAGGCGCGCGTGTTCAAGGACGTCTTCCCGCGCTTCAAGACGATGAAGGGCTTCCACGTCCCGCGGAAGGCCGGCTGGGACTGCCACGGGCTGCCCGTCGAGGTGGCCGTGGAGAAGGAGCTCGGGCTCACCGGCAAGAAGGACATCGAGGAGTACGGCGTCGCGGAGTTCAACGACCGCTGCCGTGAGTCGGTCCTGCGCCATGTGGACGCGTTCGAGGAAATGACCGAGCGCATGGGTTACTGGGTCAACACCGACCAGGCGTACCGGACGATGGACCCCGAGTACGTCGAGGCCGTCTGGTGGTCCCTGAAGCAGGTGTTCGACAAGGGCCTGCTGTTCCGCGACTTCCGCATCACGCCGTACTGCCCGCGCTGCGGGACGGGCCTGTCCGACCACGAGCTGGGGCAGCCCGGCGGGTACGAGGAGGTCACCAGCCCGTCGGTGTACGTGCGGATGCCGGTCACGTCCGGCCCGCTCGCCGACCTGGACGCCGCGCTGCTGATCTGGACGACGACGCCCTGGACGCTCGTCTCCAACACCGCCGTGGCCGTCCACCCCGACGTCACCTACGTCGCGGCCCGCCCGGCGGGCTCCGACGAGGTCCTCGTCGTGGCCGAGCCGCTCCTCGCGCAGGTGCTCGGTGACGACGCCGAGCGGCTCGCCACCTACCAGGGCACCGACCTCGAACGCACCACCTACCGGCGGCCGTTCGACCTGGTCGACATCCCGGACGCGCACTACGTCGTCCTGGGCGACTACGTCACCGTCGAGGACGGCACGGGGCTCGTCCACCAGGCGCCCGCGTTCGGCGGTGACGACATGGCCGTCTGCAAGCGCTACGGCATGCCGATCGTCAACCCCATCGGCCCGGACGGGCGCTTCCTGCGCGAGGTCCCGATGGTCGGCAACAAGTTCTTCAAGGACGCCGACGAGCCGCTCACCGACGACCTGCGCGCGCGCGGGCTGCTGTTCCGCGGCGGGCACTTCGAGCACAGCTACCCGCACTGCTGGCGCTGCCACACGCCGCTGCTCTACTACGCGCTGCCCGCCTGGTACATCCGGACCACCCAGATCAAGGACCGGCTGCTGGAGGAGAACGAGAACACCAACTGGTACCCCGAGACGGTCAAGCACGGCCGGTACGGGGAGTGGCTGCGCAACAACGTCGACTGGTCGCTGTCCCGCAGCCGCTACTGGGGCACGCCCCTCCCCCTGTGGGTCTGCGCAGACAACGAGGACCACATCACCTGCGTCGGCTCCCTCAAGGAACTGGGCGAGCTCGCGGGCAAGGACATGTCAGGGCTCGACCCGCACCGCCCCTACGTCGACGACGTCACGTTCCCCTGCCCGCAGTGCGGGACGGAAGCGCGCCGCGTCCCGGACGTCATCGACGCCTGGTACGACTCGGGCTCGATGCCGTTCGCGCAGTGGGGCGCCCCCCACCGCAACAACGAAGTCTTCGAGGACTCCTACCCCGCGCAGTACATCTGCGAGGCCCAGGACCAGACCCGCGGCTGGTTCTACTCCCTCATGGCCGTCGGGACGCTCGTGTTCGACAGGTCGTCCTACGAGAACGTCGTGTGCCTCGGGCTGATCCTCGCCGAGGACGGCCGCAAGATGAGCAAGCACCTCGGCAACGTCCTGCGGCCCATCCCGCTGATGGACGAGCACGGCGCCGACGCGCTGCGCTGGTTCATGGCCGCCAACGGGCTGCCCTGGGCGTCCCGCCGCGTCGGGCACGGCGCCCTGGAGGAGATCGTCCGGAAAGTCCTGCTCACCTACTGGCACACGGCGTCGTTCTTCGTCCTGTACTCGAACGCGGCCAAGGAGCAGGGCCGCGCCTGGACGCCCGGCCGGCGCGCCGAGGCGCCCGCCCCGGCCGACCGGCCCCTCCTGGACCGCTGGGCCCTCGCCGAGCTGCAGCGCACCGTCGGCGAGGTCGACGCCGCGCTGGAGGAGTACGACACCGCCCGCGCCGGACGCGTCCTCGCGCAGTTCGTCGACGACCTGTCCAACTGGTACGTGCGCCGGTCCCGCCGCCGCTTCTGGGAGGGCCCGGAGACCCCGGACGGCTCGTCCGCCTTCGCCACCCTCTACGAGTGCCTGGAGACCCTCACCCGGCTGATGGCGCCGATGGTCCCGTTCATCACCGACCACGTGTGGGACGTCATCCGCCCGGGCGACGGCCCCGAGTCGGTGCACCTCGCCGCCTGGCCGGCCGTCGACGAGGACCTCCTCGACGACACCCTCACCGCGCAGATGGCGCTCGTCCGCCGGCTGGTCGAGCTGGGCCGCTCCGCGCGCGCCGCCAGCAGCGTCCGGACCCGCCAGCCGCTCGGCCGCGCCCTGGTCGGCGCCGCCGGATGGTCCGCGCTGCCCGAGCAGCTCCGCGCGCAGATCTCCGAGGAGCTGAACGTCCTCGGGTTCGAGGAGCTGTCGTCCATCGGCGGCGATCTGGTCGAGTACGAGGTGAAGCCCAACTTCCGCGAGCTCGGCAAGCGCTACGCCAAGGACACCCCGAAGGTCGCCAAGGCCATCACGTCCGCCGAGCCCTCGGCGCTCGTCCACGCGCTCCGCGCAGGCACCGCCGAGGTCGAGGCCGCCGACCTCGGCACGGTCCCGCTCTCCCCGGACGACGTGATCGTCACCGAGCGCCCGCGCAGCGGCTGGGCGGTGGAGAGCGCCGCCGGGGAGACCGTCGCGCTGGACCTCACCGTCACGCCCGAGCTGCGCCGCGCGGGCCTGGTCCGCGAGGCCGTCCGGCTCGTCCAGGACGGCCGCAAGACCGCGGGCCTGGAGGTCACCGACCGCATCGACCTGTGGTGGGAGGCCACCGGCACCGACCTCGCCGAGGCGCTGCGCGCCCACACCGGCGAGGTGGCCGCCGAGGTCCTCGCCACGACGGTCACCGAAGGCCGCCCGAGCGACCTCAAGGCCACCCACGACGAGGACCTCGGTCTCACCTACTACCTGCGCAAGGCCCGCACCTAGGGACTCGCCGCCGGGTTCCGGTCCAGGGGTCGTCCCCCTGGACCGGCGCTGCGATGATTGAGGGGTGAATCTTCCCGATAAGCCTTCCGAGGCCGGAGTTCCCGCGGAGCCGCGGGCCGCGCGCATGCGGGCGTCGGACGCCGATCGTGACGAGGTCGCCGACCGCCTGCGCGAGGCCCTGGCGGAGGGACGCATCACGCCGGAGGAGCACGCCGAGCGCATCGACCTGGTGTACAGGGCGAAGACCTACGCCGAGCTGGAGCCCGTCCTCAGCGACCTGCCGTCGGAGCGGGCGCCGCGGCCCCGGGTGGAGCTGCGCAAGAACGAGCAGGCCCTGGCGCCGCCTCCGGCGCAGTCGCCCAACCTCGTGGCGATCTTCAGCGGGGTGGAGCGGAAGGGCCGCTGGCTGGCCGAGCCGACGACGAACATCACATGCGTGTTCGGCGGCGCCGACCTGGACTTCCGGCAGGCCGTCCTCAGCCGGGGCGAGGTGACCGTCAACATCACCTGCGTGTTCGGCGGCGTGAACCTCGTGGTGCCGCCGGGGGTGCGGGTCACCGGCTCCACCACGGCGATCTTCGGCGGGAACGACCTGCCGGAGGACGACACGACCGACCCGGACGCGCCGGTGATCCGGCTGACGGGAACGCTGCTGTTCGGCGGCGTCTCGGTCAAGCGGAAGGCGGTCGACGCGAAGGCGATCGACAAGAAGGGCCGCGACCGCTGACGCGATCACCGAGCGGCGGGGGCTCAGTCCCGGGCGTGCTCGCGGTCGGGCTGGCAGACGAGGCAGGGCGTGCAGCCCCGGGCCTTGGCCTCGTCGCGGGGCAGCGACTCCAGGTCGTCGGCCTCGTCGCCGATGTCCTCGATGAGGGCGCAGTCCATGCGGTGGTACCGCTTGGTGCCGCTCAGGATGCGGACCTGCGGGCCTTCGCCGGCGGACTCGTCCCCCGGCGGTGCGGCGGACGGCTCGGACCGCGGCTCGGTCGGGCGCTCTTCGGCACGGCGCCCCTCGGCGTGGCGCCCTTCGGAACGGCGCCCTCCGGCGCGGGGCGCGAGCGGATCTTCGGCGACGGCGCCGCGCGGTTCCGCGGGTGCGGCGAGCGGCACGGGGTCGCTCTCGGCGGCCCGGTCGGCGGCGGAGGCGTCGTCCGGCTCCTGCCCGCGGGGCTCGGACTTCTCCGCGTGCTTGGGGGCCTGCTCGGGCGCGAACGGGCCCGTGACCGGCATGTCGGTGAGGGTCGGGCCCGCCGGTGCCGGGGGCTCGGGCTCGCGGGCGGCGGGCTCGTCCGTCCGCGGGATCTCGGCGGTCTTGTCGAACGGCGCCGGTGCGGAGTGAGGGGCGGACGCGGGCTGCGAGGGCTTGGACGGTGCCGGTTGGGCGAGCCCGGCAAGGCCGCCGTCGGAGCGTTCCGCGCCGGGCCGTGGAGGAGCGGCCGCCCCCGCCGCCTTGCCCGCGTCCGGTGACGCGGTACCCGACGCCGCGGCGCGCGCCGCCAGTGCGGTGTCGGGCATGCAGGCGGTACAGGGGCTGAACCCCTCCTCCTTGGCCTCGGCGTAGGTGAGCTCCTCGGTGTCGCGTCCGGCGAGCTGGCGGCAGGTGTCGAGGTGGTAGCGCTTGCGCCCGCGGACGACGAAGACCAGCGCGTCGCCGGGAACGTCCACCTGCGGGGTGGGAAAGGTCGCCTCGTCGTCGGCCGGGCCCATCGGCGCCGTCGCCTCGGGGCCGGCGTCCCTGGCGGGCGCGGCCGGCATGGGCGGCGGTGCCGCCTTCTGGCGCTTGCCCTGCTTGCCCTGCTTCGGCTGCCTGCTCTGGCGAGGGGGTGCCGGCGCGGCTCCGGGTGGTCCGAACAGCTCCTTGCGGCGCAGGAACACCCCGATGGCCAGGCACAGTGCGGACACGATGCTGACGGCGATCGAGATGTAGATCACCGTCAGGGCCTCAAGGTTGAAGACCTCGGCGCTGTCGCCGTTGCCGGCGACGATCCCCGCTACCAGCAGGGCGATCGCCACCACCACGAGAACGCCACTCAGGATGATCACAGGGTCTCTCCCACTCGTTCAGACCGCTCGGCTTCCCGCCGGTCCCGCCACCGCGGGACTCCCCGCGCCGCCGGGACGGCGGCACTGCCGTCCTCGGCGCGGCGATCGGGAAGACACTATCGCCCGGCGTGCGGCGTCAGCGCCTGTCGTGCGGCGGGTTGTCGCCGCCCGAGTGGAACGCGCCGGTCGCGGAGTGCTGCACCTGCTGGGCGTGCTCGGGGGGCGTCGGGAACGGGCCCGCGGGGGCGGAGCCGCCGGCGGTGCCGTTGCGGTTCTCGCCGTGCGGGAGGGCGTTCTGCGGTCCGGCCTGGGGAGCGGTCTGCTGCGACGGCGCCGGGGCCGGGGCCGCGCCCGGGACGGCGGCGAACGCGCCCGTCTCGGTGCTGCCGGCCTCCAGGTCGCGCAGCTGCCCCTCCAGGTAGACCTTCAGGCGGCTGCGGTACTCGCGCTCGAACGCGCGCAGGTTGTCGACCTCGCGCTCGAGCTCCTCGCGCTGCTGCACGAGCGAGCCCATGACCTGGCGGTGCCGCTCCTGGGCGTCGCGGTCGAGGGCCTCGGCGCGCGAGCGGGCCTCGCTGACGATCTGGTCGGCCTGCCGGCGGGCCTTGCCGAGGATCTCCTCGGCCTCGCGGCGGGCGCGGCCGAGCGTCTCGTCGGCCTCCCGGCGGGCGTCGGCGATCGCCTGGTCGGCGGTCTGCTGCGCGAGCGCGAGCACGCGCGCGGCGGTGTCCATGTTGTCCTCGCCGGTGGGAGCGGAGGACATGCCGAGGCCGCCGAGGACGGGCTCCGGCTCGGGCTGCGGCTGCGGCTCGGGGCGGGGAGGCTCGGGGATCTTCTGGACGTCCGGCTTCGGCTCCACGATGGGGGCGGCCATGGCGGGAACCTTGCCGCGCAGGCACTCGGCGAGCTTGGCCCGCAGTTCCTCGTTCTCCTGGATGAGGCGGTCCAGTTCGGCCTCGACCTCGTCGAGGAAGGCGTCCACCTCCTCCTCGTCGTACCCCGGCCTCAGCCTGGTGGTACTGAACTGCTTGTTCCGCACGTCGGCGGGTGTCAGCGGCATGTTCGTCTCCTTGGCGCGCTTGGAGTCTGTCCGAAAGGACGGTATCCGATCAGAGCCTCTGCACGAAGATGATCAAGACCCAGACCACAAGGATGAGCACGGTGAAGCTGAGGTCCAGCGCCACGTTACCCAGTCGTATGGGCGGGATGAAGCGCCTCAGGAATTTCAGCGGCGGATCGGTGATGGTGTACGTCGCCTCGGCGATCACCAGAACCACCCCGGTGGGCTTCCACTGCCGGGCGAACGACTGCAGGACCTCCAGGATCAACCTCCCGATCAGGAACAGGAGGAAGAAGTACAGGATGGCCTGCAGCACGGTTCCGACGACGCTCACGAGTACTCTCGCATCCCACTCTCACGCATGTGACTCTCAGCTCTGGTTGAAGAACCCACGTTCTGCCATCCGGGCCTTGTCCTCAGCCGTCACCTCCACGTTGGCGGGCGACAGCAGGAACACCTTGTTGGTAACACGCTCGATGCTCCCGTGGAGGCCGAACACCAGACCTGCCGCGAAGTCGACCAGACGTTTCGCGTCACTGTCGACCATCTCGGTCAGGTTCATGATGACCGGGGTGCCCTCCCTGAAGTGTTCCCCGATGGTCCTCGCTTCGTTGTAGGTCCTTGGGTGCAGCGTAGTGATACGCGCAAGGTCGGTGGTACCGGACTCGTAGAGCGCCACGGAGCGTCGCTCGATGGTGGACGTGGCGTGATGGTCGCGTTCGCGGTCCGCGGCGTCCTCGGCTCGGGTAAGCTGTCCGCCGGATTCGTCCTCGCGACGACGGCCCTGCCCGGTGTCGGTGTCCTCGTCGTAGGCGTCGTACTCGTCGTAGTCGCCGTACTTGTCGTCGTAGCGATCGTCCTCCACAAGGCCGAGGTAGACCGCCATCTTGCGCATCGCGCTGGCCATACGCCCCTCCGTGTCCTGTGGCAGCGGCTCCGGGCGCGTCCGGCGCCGTGTGGACTGATCCTTCGTGTCGCCCGCGTAAGGCGGGCGTCACTGGGGGGACATTACCTGACGATTGCCCGTCGGCCGCCGAGCAACGCCGTACCGACCCGCAGGTGTGTCGCGCCGCACGCGATCGCCTGTTCCAGATCGCCGCTCATACCCGCAGAGACGATCCGGGCCTCCGGATGGTTCCCTCGCACATCCGCTGCGATCCCGGCAAGGCGGGCGAAAGCGGGCGCCGGGTCCGCGCCGAGCGGCGCGACGGCCATCACGCCGCCGAGTTCCAGCCCGGAGGCGGCGGCGATCTCGTCGGCGATCCGCGGCACGTCGCCCGGGGCCGCGCCGCCCCGCCCTTCCGCCTCGTCGAGCGAGACCTGGACGAGGCAGCGCAGCGTGCGCTCCGCACGGGCGGCGGCGTCCGACAGCGCGGACACCAGCCTGGACCGGTCCACCGAGTGGACGACGTCGGCGTAGCGGGCGACGGCGCGGGCCTTGTTCGTCTGCACGCTCCCGACGAAATGCCAGGTGAGCGGGAGGTCGGCGCATTCGGCGGCCTTCGGCCTCGCCTCCTGGTCGCGGTTCTCGCCGACGTCGGTGAGGCCGAGCCCGGCCAGCAGCCGCACGTCGGACGCGGGGAACGTCTTCGTGACGGCGATCAGGGTGAGCTCGTCCTCGTCGCGTCCGGCGGCGGCGCAGGCGGCGGCGATGCGGGCGCGGACGGCGGCGATGCCCTCGGCGATCTCGGCGCGCCGCGCGGCGGCCGCCGGGTGCTGCTCGTTGGTCACGCGTCTTCCTTGAGCCAGACGTATCCGGCGAAGCGGCCGGTGCGGCCGTCGCGGCGGTAGGAGAAGAGGCCGGGGTCCTCGATGGTGCAGCGCGGGTCGACGTGCACGCCGGCGACGCCGCCCTCGGCGAGCTGTTCGGCGATCCCGGCGCGGATGTCGAGGCCGGGGGTGCCCTTCGACGTCGTCGCGTACGCGGCGGGGACGGCGGCGGCGACCTCGTCGCGCATCTCGGCGGGGACCTCGTAGCAGCGGCCGCACGCGGCGGGGCCGATCGCCGCGAGCGTCCTGGCCGGGTCGGCGCCGCGCTCGCACATCGACTTCAGCAGGGCCGGGACGACCCCGGCGGCGGTCCCGGGACGGCCGGAGTGGGCGGCGCCGACGATCCCGGCGACGGGGTCGGCGAGCAGGACGGGCGCGCAGTCGGCGACGAGGACGCCGAGGGCGAGGCCGGGAACGGTCGTGACGATCGCGTCGACCGGGCCCGGGAGGTCGGGGGACGTGACGAACGCGACGTCGGCGCGGTGCACCTGCCGCATCCAGACGGTGCGGGCGGGGTCGACGCCGAGCGCGGCGGCGGCGCGCCGCCGGTTCTCCTGGACGGCGGCGGGGTCGTCATCGACCGCGCCGCCCAGGTTGAGGGAGTCGAGGGGGGCGGTGCTCACGCCGCCGGCGCGGCCGGTGAAGGCGGCGCCGACGCCGTCGCCCAGGGCGACGGCGGTGATCACTTCAGGAAGTCGGGGACGTCGAGGTCGTCGTCCTCGTCGAACACGACGGGGCGGCGGCGCTGCCCGGAGGAGGCGGGCCCGCCGTCGTTCTCGCCCGCGTGCACGCGCGACGGGCTCTGCTCGGACGCGGCGCGCGGCGCGGGCGTGCGCGAGCCGCCGCCCTCGGTGCCGGAGGTGTCGCGGTCGGCGGGCGGGCCCGTCTGCGTGGGCGAGGTGTTCTCCTGGCGCGCGGGCTCGTCGCGCCCGGCGGAGCGGTCGTCCGATGCCGGGGCGGTCGGCTGCGGCGCGGACGGCTGCGGGCGGTCGTGCTGCGGCGGCGCGCCCGCGGAGGACTGCGCCGGCTGCGGCGCGGCGGCGGCCTGGGCGACCGACTGCTGCGGGCGCGGCGCGGGCTGGTGCGCGGCGTCGGACCGGCCGACGCGGCTCGGGATCGGGTTGGCCTGCGGCGCGGTCGGCGTGGCCGGGGTGGACACGGGCGTCGGCGCGGGGCGCGGCGGCGGGGGCAGCCGCTTGGTCTCCGGCTCCGGGGTCGGCTTGGCGGGCCGCCCCTCGTCGAACCCGGCCGCGATCACCGTGACCCGGACCTCGTCGCCGAGGGCGTCGTCGATGACCGCGCCGAAGATGATGTTGGCGTCGGGCGCGGCGGCGTTGGACACCAGCTGCGCCGCCTCGTTGATCTCGAACAGGCCGAGGTCGGAGCCGCCGGAGATGGACAGCAGCACGCCGTGGGCGCCGTCGATGCTGGCCTCCAGCAGCGGGCTGGAGATCGCCATCTCGGCCGCCGCGACCGAGCGGTCGTCGCCGCGCGCGGAGCCGATGCCCATCAGCGCCGACCCGGCGCCGGACATGACGGACTTGACGTCGGCGAAGTCGAGGTTGATGAGGCCCGGCGTGGTGATCAGGTCGGTGATGCCCTGGACACCGGAGAGGAGCACCTGGTCGGCGGCCTTGAACGCGTCCAGCACGCTGACCTGCCGGTCGGAGATCGACAGCAGCCGGTCGTTGGGGATGACGATGAGGGTGTCGACCTCGTCGCGCAGCGTCTCGATGCCGGCCTCGGCCTGCATGGCGCGGCGCTTGCCCTCGAAGCTGAACGGGCGGGTGACCACGCCGATGGTGAGGGCGCCGAGCGAGCGCGCGATGTTGGCGACGACGGGCGCGCCGCCGGTGCCGGTGCCGCCGCCCTCTCCGGCGGTGACGAACACCATGTCGGCGCCCTTGAGGACCTCTTCGATCTCCTCGCGGTGGTCTTCGGCGGCCTTGCGGCCGACGTCGGGGTTGGCGCCGGCGCCGAGGCCCCGGGTGAGCTCGCGGCCCACGTCGAGTTTCACGTCGGCGTCACTCATCAGCAGCGCCTGGGCGTCCGTGTTGATCGCGATGAACTCGACGCCCTTGAGTCCCTCTTCGATCATCCGGTTGACGGCGTTGACGCCGCCGCCGCCGATGCCGACGACCTTGATGACCGCGAGGTAGTTCTGCGGTGCTGCCACGACGAGGGGCCTTTCCGCTCTCTCCGACCGCCCTGACCGGTCTGCCGACCGTGCCGCCGCGGTATTACCTGACCTGTGTGCTTTTCTGGGCCGGGCTCCGGACCGGACCCGGCCACCGTGACCGGACCACTCCGAACCCTCACCCTCAACTTGAGGCTTACACTTATGTCAACCTGAGGACTGATACGGACAGTAGGGCGGCCTTACCGCCAGGGTCAACTAACCTCCCGGCGTGTCGCACTGGGCACGCGTTTGTCCAGGTTGACGAAGGACATCTGCCTCTGTTCACGCCCATCGGGAGTCCCATCGGTCGGTGCCCGCCGACCCGGCCGGTCCGGGACGACCATTCCAGCGTGCCCCATCGGACGGCGGGAATCGCCGCGACACACGCACCGGACCCGAACGGCCGCTCACATCGCCCGGATCCCCGGTCACTTCGTCTTGAGGATCTCGGGCGAGCCGACGTCGACGGTGCGGACGGAGCGTCCCGCCGCCGTGCGCCACAGCGCGTCCAGGAGCCGGATCTTCTCTTCTGCCCGTTCTGGCGCGCCCCATTCCACCGTCTGCCCGCCGTTCATGTGGAGCGTGACCGCGTCGGGCGCGGTCGCCGCGACCTCCGTCAGCTTCCCGCGCATGCGATCCGGCAGGTCGGACAGGACGGTGAGCGCCGCGAGGGTCGCCTTGTCGGACGGCCCCGGCGAGGCGACCGCCAGCGTAGGAAGCCCGGACGGCCGGGTGTCGCCGTCCGCGACGACGACGCCGTGCCGGTCGATGCGGTGGAAGCGCCCGCCGCGCTCGAAGACGGCCATCGGCACCCGCTCGCGGACGACGATGCGGACCGTCCCCGGCCAGTGCCGCTCCACCTCCGCGGACTCGACCTCCCTGAGCCGCTCGACCCGGTCGCCGACCGCGCCGGTCCCGAGCCGCGCCATCGGCGTGCCGAGGTCGATCCCGGCGGCGGCGACGACCCGCTCGGGGGGCGCCAGCGCGGTGCCCGTCACCTCGACGTGCCGCACGACCAGCAGCCGCGAGCCGAGAAGCACCCAGGTCACGGCGCCGAACGCGCCGAGCACCAGGAGGGCGACGAAGACGGCCTTCCAGCGGTTCGGCCTGGCGCGCCGCTCTGCCGCCGGGCCCGCGTCCGCTGCCGCGGGCCGGCTCGTCCGCGTCTCGGTCATGCGCTCAGCTTGGCAGTGATCGGCCCGCGCGCCGCCGATCCCGCGGGCTGCGGCGTGTCACCGGCGCCGCTTTCCGCTCAGGGGCGCGCGAGGCGTTCCAGGATGAGGGGGCCGAGCTGGGTCACGTCCCCGGCGCCTAGGGTGAGGACGACGTCGCCGGGCCGGGCGAGGGACGCCGCGACGCCGGGCGCCTCGTCCCGGACGGGCACGTACACCGACCGGGTCGCGGCCGGGACGGCGTCGGCGACCAGCGCGCCCGTCACGCCGGGCTCCGGGTCCTCCCGCGAGCCGTACACGTCGAGGACGACGGCGACGTCGGCGCGGCCGAGCGCCGCGCCGAACTCGGCGGCGAAGAACCGGGTGCGGCTGTACAGGTGCGGCTGGAACACCGCGACGATCCGCCCGCCCTCGCCCTTCTGGTCGAGGTAGTCGCGGGTGGCCTCCAGGTCGGCGGTCAGCTCGGTCGGGTGGTGGGCGTAGCTGTCGAACACCTCGACGCCGCCCGCCTCGCCCTTGCGCTCCAGCCGCCGCATCGACCCGGTGAACGACGCGAGCCCCTCCCGCACGACGTCGAAGCCGTGGCCGAGGAGCCGCGCGACCGCGATGGCGGCGGTGGCGTTGTGCGCGTAGTGCCGCCCGGGCACCTCGAGGCGCACCTCGCCGAGGCCCTCGATCGCGAAGCTGGACCCGAGGCCCCGGGGGGTGAAGCCGGTGATGCGCAGGTCGGCGTCGTCGGCCTCGCCGTAGGTGACCACGGTCAGGCCGCGCTCGCGGGCGGCGTCGGCCAGCTCGCGGGCGACGGGGTCGTCGGCCCCGGCGACGAGGGCCCCGTCCGGCTCGACGCGTCCGGTGAACTCCGCGAAGTTCTCCTTGACCTTCTCGAACGCGCCGTAGTTGTCGATGTGGTCGGCCTCCACGTTCGTCACGACGGCGATGTGCGGGGTGTAGCGCAGGAACGAGCCGTCGCTCTCGTCGGCCTCCGCGACGAACTCCTCGCCGGTCCCCTCGTCGGCGCCGAGGCCGGTGGTGACGAGCTGCCCGCCGATGCAGTACGACGGGTCGGCGCCCGCGTGCTGCAGCGCGACGGTCAGCATCGAGGTCGTCGTCGTCTTGCCGTGGGTGCCCGCCACCGCGATGGCGCGCCGCCCGGCCATCAGCGCCGCCAGCGCCTCCGAGCGGTGCAGGACCCGCAGGCCCCGCTCGCGCGCGGCGACCAGCTCCGGGTTCGTCTCCCGGATGGCGGTGGACACGACGACGGTGTCGGCGTCGCCGACGTGCGCGGCGTCGTGCCCGACGAAGACCTTCGCGCCGAGGTCGCCGAGCTGGGCGAGCAGCTCGGAGTCGCGCGCGTCGCTGCCGGACACGGCGAGGCCGCGGCGCAGCATGATGCGGGCGACGCCGGACATCCCGGCGCCCCCGATCGCGATGAAGTGGACCCGGCCGAGGTCGGCGGCGGACACGACGCCGCGCGGATCGCTCGGGCTCATCGGCCGGCGCCCGCCGAGTGGACGACGTCGTACACCATCTTCGCGAGCGCGACGTCGGCGTCCCTGCGCCCCATCTTCCCGGCGGCCTCCGACATGTGCGCGACGCGGGCCGGGTCGGCCAGCACCGGCAGCAGGTGCCGCGCGATCCAGTCGGGCGACAGCTCGGCGTTGTCGACCAGCAGCCCGCCGCCCGCCGCGACGATCGGCTCGGCGTTCAGCCGCTGCTCGCCGTTCCCGATCGGGAGCGGCACGTACACCGCGGGCAGCGCGACCGCGGTGAGCTCCGCGCACGTCATCGCGCCCGCGCGGCACATGGCCATGTCGGCGGCGGCGTAGGCGAGGTCCATCCGGTCACAGTACGGGATCGTGACGTACTGCGGCCCGCCGGACGCGGGCTCGGGCTCCTCGGTGTTCTTCGGCCCGACGATGTGCAGCACCTGGATGCCCGCCTGCCGGAAGTACGGCGCGGCGGCGACGGCGGCCTGGTTCAGGGACCGGGCGCCCTGCGACCCGCCGAAGATCAGCAGGGTGGGCAGGTCGGGCAGGAGGCCGAAGTAGGAGCGGGCCTTGTCGCCGGTCGCGAGCCGGTCGAGCGTGGCGATCTCGCGGCGCAGCGGGATGCCGACGAACGTCGGGTTCGGCAGCGGCGAGTCGGCGTGCGAGACGGCGACGTGCTCGGTGAAGCGGGCGCCGAGCTTGTTGGCGAGCCCGGGCTTGGGGTTGGCCTCGTGGACGATGATCGGGACCTTGCGCTTGCGCGCGGCCAGGTAGCCGGGGGTGGCGACGTAGCCGCCGAACCCGACCAGGATGTCGGCCCGCGCCTGGTCGAGGACGGCCGCCGCCGCGTTGATCGCGCCGCGCAGCCGCCCGGGCACCGTCAGCAGCCGCGGGGTCAGCGTGCGCGGCAGCGGCACCGGGGGGATCAGCGCGAGCTCGTAGCCCCGCTGCGGGACGAGCCGGGTCTCCAGGCCCCGTTCCGTGCCGAGGCAGACGATCCCTACGTTCGGGTCACCCCGGCGCAGCGCGTCCGCGAGAGCCAGGGCGGGCTCGATGTGTCCGGCGGTGCCGCCGCCGGCCAGGACAACCCTCATGCTCGTTGACAACTCCTCAGCATGTTCGGAAGGGGGAATTCAACGCCGTGCCAGACCCAGCCAGCTTAGAGCCCTCACGACCGGTCCGGGGCCCCGTGCGGAGAGTGCTTGCCGCGCACCGGGCTCCCGTTTCGCGAACGCGAGCAGCATTCCGAGCGCGAACAGGCTCGGGATGAGCGCCGAACCGCCGTAGGACACCAGAGGCAGCGGGATCCCGGTGATGGGCAGGACGCCGATGACGGCGCCGATGTTCACGATGGCCTGCACGACGAGCCACGCCGTGGCGCCTGCGGCGGCGAGCCGGGTGAACGGGTCGCGCACGCGGCGGGCGATCCGCAGGCCCGCGTAGGCGAGCAGGCCGAACAGCCCGAGGACGACGAGGGTACCGACGAGCCCGAACTCCTCCCCCACGATCGCGAAGATGAAGTCGGTCTCCGCGTGGGGCAGGTAGTCCCATTTGGCGCGGCCCTCGCCGAGGCCCGTGCCGAACAGCCCGCCGGACGCGACCGCGAACAGCCCCTGCGTGCTCTGGTAATTGGAGGTGAGCTGGTTCCCGGACGGGTCGAGGAACCCGGTGAGGCGCTGCATACGGTACGGCTCGACGACGATGAGGATCGACACCAGCAGGCACACGAGCCCGGCGATGCCGACGAACAGCCGTCCGGGGGCGCCGACGACCCACAGCAGCGCCAGGAAGATGGTCAGGAGCACCAGCGTCGTGCCGAGGTCGCTGCCCAGCATCACCAGCAGGACGAGCAGGCCCGCGCCCGGCATCAGCGGGACGAGCAGCGGCCGCCACTCGGTGAGCTGGCCGAGCCGGTCCTTGCGGGCCAGCAGGTCGGCGCCCCACAGCACGAGCGCGAGCTTGGCGAGCTCGGACGGCTGGATCTGCACCGGCCCGAGCGCGACCCAGCGGGTGGCGCCGCCCGCGCTGCGCCCGAGCCCCGGGACCAGCACCATCGCCAGCGCGACGATCGACAGCAGCAGCAGCGGGTAGGCGAGCGCCCGGAACGTCTTCACCGGCAGGCGGGAAGCCACCCACATGCCGGGCAGCCCGATCGCCATCCACATGGCCTGCTTCTGGAACAGCGTGTAGGCGGACCCGGTCGCCTGGAGCTGCTTGACGCTGGACGCCGACAGCACCATCGTCAGCCCGAGTGCGAGCAGCATCACCGAGCAGCCCAGCACCAGGTAGTAGGAGGTGAGGGGACGGTCGAGCAGCCCGACCGCGGCGACCACCTGCTCCCGCGGCCCCGAACGCCGCCCGCGCTCCTCCTCGGCCGCGGCGGTCACGACTCCCCGGCGTTCCCGGCGGCGGCGTTCCCGGCGTTCCCGGCGTTCCCGGTGCCGGGCCTCCCGGCGGCGAGGCGCTCGACGGCGGCGATGAACGCGTCGCCGCGCGCCGGGTAGTTGGCGAACATGTCGAAGGACGCCCCGACGGGGGCGAGGAGCACGGTGTCCCCGGGGCGGGCGAGGGAGGCGGCTTCGTTGACGACGCGGTCCATCGCCCCAGTGTCGGTGTCGGACACGTCCACGACCGGGACATCCGGCGCGTGTCGCGCGAGTGCCTCGGCGAGGCGGTGCCGGTCGCGCCCGATCAGCACGGCGCCGCGCAGCCGCCCGGCGCAGGACCGGACCAGGTCGTCGACGTCGAGGCCCTTGAGGAGGCCGCCCGCGATCCACACGACGGGCTCGAACGCGGTGAGGGACGCGGCGGCGGCGTGCGGCTGGGTCGCCTTGGAGTCGTTGACGTAGGCGACGCCGTCGACGTCCGCGACGTGCTGGATGCGGTGCGGCTCGGGCACGAACGCGCGCAGGCCGTCCCGGACGGCCTCGGGCGGCGCCCCGAACGCGCGGGCGAGACCGGCCGCGGCCAGCGCGTTCGCGACGTTGTGCGGCGCGAACGGGCGGACGTCGCCGAACGCGGCCAGCTCTGCCGCCTGGCCCGCGTGCTCGGTGAACGCGCGGTCGACCAGCAGTTCCTCGACGACGCCGAGCTCGCCGGGACGCGGCACCCGGAGCGTGAAGCCGACCCGCCGCTCCACGCCCTCGGCCTGTTCGGCGAGGGCGGTGGACGTCGCGTCGTCGGCGTTGTGGACGGCGACGCACCCCGGCGTGAAGATCTTGGCCTTGGCGGCGACGTAGGCGTCCATGGACCCGTGCCAGTCGAGATGGTCGGGCGCGACGTTCAGCACCGCCGACGCATGGGGCGCGAGCGAGTTCGACCAGTGCAGCTGATAGCTCGACAGCTCCACGGCGAGGACGTCGTACGGCTCGCTCACCGCCTCCACGGTCGGCGTGCCGACGTTCCCCACCGCGAGGGCCTTGTACCCGGCGGCGGTGAGCATGCACGCCAGCATCCGGACCACGGTGGTCTTGCCGTCCGTCCCGGTGATGGCCAGCCACGGCGCGGCGTTCTCCGGGCGGAGCCGCCACGCCAGCTCGACCTCACCGATGATCTCGATTCCGGCGGCGGCGGCCGCGGCGAGGAGCGGCACGTCCGGGCTCCAGCCCGGCGAGGTCACCACGAGGTCGGTCCCTGCGGGCAGGGACTCCCCGTCGCCGAGCCGCACCGCGACCCCGCGCGCCTCCAGGTCGGCGGCGTGCCCGCGCTGCTCGTCGCCGTCGCGGGCGTCCACGACGGTGACGCGCGCGCCATGGGACGCGAGCACGCGAGCGGCCGCGCGCCCCGACACACCCAGCCCGGCGACACAGACCCTCAGCCCGTCCCAGGGCTTTTCACTCATTCCCTCCACCTGCGGGGGGACGACCCCCCGCACCC
>NZ_SMJX01000142.1 GCF_004348535.1 Actinomadura sp. KC216 | reverse complement strand
GGTGTAGGGCGGGGGTGCGGTGTGGCGCTCGCCGTTGGCCGGGGGTGCGAACACCCCCACCGGATAGAAGAAGACCCGGCGTTCGGTGTCGGGCGTGCGCAGGTACACCTCCCAGTAGCGGAGCGATGCGTGCAGGGTGATCTCGGTGATGTCGTCCCAGGCGTAGCGCCAGCGGCGCCATGCGCCCACGATCGTGACGCCCTGGTCGTCGACGATGGCGCGGCCGCGCAGTGCGGCGACGGCCGTCACGAGGGACGCGGCGAGGACGGCCAAAAGGATGATCGCGCCGAGCGTCTGCAGGTATGGCAGACCTCGGAGCAGGGCCCGTCCGAGCAGCCCGGTGCACACGGATAGGAACACCACCAGCGCGGTCATGATCGACAGATAGCGGTGACAGCGCACGGTCCGTTGTTCCATGCGGCAGATGTCTAACAGACTCGGGGGCGGTCACACGAACCCCCGTGGTGGTCAATTGCTGATCAGGGTCGAGAGGGCGGCGTCCGCGGTGTCGATCTTCTTGGCGACCTGCCTGGGATGGCTGCCGAACGAGGCTCGCGCCTCCGCCAGGCACTCGACTGCGGCAAGGACCTCCGGGCTCCGCCATCTGTCGTATGAGTACGGTTGAGCGAACAGTTTCCCGCACAGGCCGGCGATCCTGACATAAGGCCCGAGGGCGGCGGCCACACGTTGCGCCTCGGACACGGGCCGGAATTCATCCGGCAGGGAATCCATGCCCTGACCGACCGCAGACTCGGCGATCTCATAGAACGTTCCGGGATCGGTTTCCAAGAGGTCCTGAAGAGTGAGCACTTCCTCCAGAACCTTCTCCGCGGAGTCGTCTGCTTCTTCGCGGAGCTTCTCGACCGCGGCCCTGACCACTTCGGAAACGTCCTGCCGCAAGACCTTGTCGCTCAGCACGCCGATGCTGCGCTCGCCCTCCTTGGCTTGCTCCACGCATGACCTGGCCGTTCGGATGACGTCCCGTGCCAGGCCCCCTGACCAGGCGTGACAGAACAGTGCGAACACGGCCGAGAACCTGGTCGCGCGTCGCGACAGCAGTTTCTGCGACTCGTCGAAGTTCAGCGGGGATATCCGGACGATCGTGTCGAAGGAGGAGTCGAAGACGTCCCGGACCGGGACTCCGCGAGCGGCGAAGCTGTGGAGGGCGTCGGTGGACACCGAGAGCAGGAAGTGCGCGCCGGGGATGTGGAACAGATCCTTGATGCCGTTGATCGCCTCGACCGCCTTGGCGGGGTCGGGCATCTTGTCCAACTCGTCCACGCAGATGACGACCGACATGCCACTGAGGTGGACGAACTGATCGATGAACTGCCGCAATGCCTGCACCGATTCGGCGTGCGTCACCTCGCGTTCATTGCGGGTCAGCTTCTCCACGCCCTCGGCGCCGGACCGTCCCAGGCGCAAGGCCGCGCTGGCGGTCGACTCCACGGTGGTCGTCCACTTGAGCAATTCCAGCTGCCGCTTGCACAGCCCCGCCAGAGTGTTCGGACGGCCAAGCCGGACCCGGCCGACGAACAGGCGCCAGATCGAACTCAGCCCCCAGCCCGCGACCAGAACCAGGAAAACCAGAGCGAGAAGGCCCAGCCAGCCGAATCCGAACTTGTTCGGAGCGTCGGAGACGCTTCGGGAGCCCTGCTCCCACATCCAGATCAACAAAGCGGCGACCAGAAGGACGGCGTAGCCGACGCGCCGCGCGGTCCGCTCCAGCCTTCCCTGAATCGGTTCGCCGATTCTCAGGCGCTTCGGGTCGCGTGCTTCCGGTTTCAGCCCCGAGTGCGCGAGTTCGCTGTGAATGATCCGGGTGAACTCCACCGGACTGTAATAGACCGGAGCGGAAACACGAATCGTGCGGTAGACACCGTCGCTGATCGGGAGCCCGTGAATACGTGCGCCCAGTTTGTCGTCCGCCATGAGCTGCCACATGAGCGTCGACTTCCCAGCGCCGCGCGGCCCCGCGACGCCGACCGCCGAGGACGCGTGTTCGGTGATGAACGAGTAGATGCGCCGGTAGCTGCGAGAGGAGACCGTGTCCAGCCCGTCGAGCTCGACCAGGGCCGGGGCGATGTCCGTCTCCAACCTGCTGGACCAGCGGCGATCGGACCTCTCCTGCTCGTTGATCACTTCCCGGATGACGGATTGGAGCTGTGGAAGGGCCGCCCGTTCGACCCGCTTCTGAGCGTTGTCCCGCGCCCCGCGGTAGCTACTCCCGCCCATGACGAAACAGTTGATGATCGCCATAACAGAGACGAAAATGATAATGGGACCCAAGTTGGGGATGGATTTGTAGAAGACGATCGAGGCCGTCATGGCCGCAGCCGCAATAGCGGCGATCGTGAACCACGGCACTACCGACGTCTCGCGAAGGACCTGCTTCCGCCGGAGCTTCTCCAGCTCCGCGACGACCGGATCCTTGATCTCGCTCTCGCGGGCGCGGACGGTGGCGATGATATCGGCTTCGAAATCTCGGCCGTATCGCAGTTCGGGATCCGTGCGCAGGAGGCGTTCAACCGTCGACTCAAGGAACTCCGAGAAGTTGAACTCAGCCACTTTGCCCCTGCCCCGCGAGCCGGTGCTTGGGTCGGTGCTTCGGGCCGGCCCAAGCACTCCGAATCGGGAGGAATGCTACTTCGCTCGCCTCTCGGAATTCCCCCGCTGGCCGGACCTGGACTGGGATTACGCGGTCTGCAATGTGTGCGCGTCGCCCGTAAGAGTGTCGAGGGCGGCCTGCGAGGCCGGATCGGCGGCCCGGTAGACGACGAGCCGCTGGTGCGGGTCCTGCAGCGGGGCGAGCACTTCGAACTCGACGGTGAGCGGTCCCGCCTTCGGGTGCTGCAGGCGCTTGTGTCCCCGCCCGTTCACCCTGACGTCGCGCTGCGCCCACAGCCGGACGAATTCCTCGCTGCCCGAGGTCAGCGCCGCGACCAGGTCGGCGAGCGCGCTGTCATCGGGGTGGGCGGCGCACGAGGCGCGCAGGTCGGCGATGCCCTCGCGGATCACCTGTTCACGGTCGCGGTAGAAGTCGCGCATCGCGGGATGGACGATGCACAGCCATATCGAGTTGCGCTGCTCGGCGGGCAGCTCGCCGAAGTCGAGCATCAGCGCGGCCATCTCGCGGTTCCAGGCGAGGATGTCGAACCGGTGGTCGAGCAGCATCGCGGGCAGCGGTGACAGGTCGTCGACCAGCCGCGCGAGCGAGCTCGCCGCCCCACCGGCGCCGACCGGCCGGTTCGCGGGCCGCTGCCCCGCCAGATCGAACAGGTAGCCGCGCTCATCGTCGCTCAGCCGCAGGGCGCGGGCGAGCGCGTCCAGCACGCTCGGGGAAGGGCGAAGCCCTCGGCCCTGCTCCAGGCGGACCACGTAGTCGACGCTGACGCCGGCGAGCTCCGCGACCTCCTCGCGGCGCAGGCCGGGCGTGCGCCGGGGCCGCTCGGACGCGGGCAGGCCGACATCGGCAGGAGCGAGACGTTCCCGGCGGGCACGTAAGAACGCCGCCAATTCCCGGGTTGTGTCCATCGCCTCGATCCTACGACCGCGGGTGGGAGAGGCAATCCCAGGAAAGCCCTTCCCTGGCCGCCCTCGTCCCCCTGCCGCAGCCTGGACCCGGCACCACGACGACTAGGAGAACACCGTGGAACTCGACACCTACCGTCTGCTGGGACGCTCCGGCCTGCGCGTTTCGCCGCTGTCGCTGGGGACGATGACGTTCGGGACCGATTGGGGCTGGGGCGCCGACAAGGACGAGGCACGCCGCATCTTCGACGCCTACGTCGACCGGGGCGGGAACTTCATCGACACCGCCAGCCAGTACACCGCCGGCACGGCCGAGCGACTCCTCGGCGAATTCGCCCGCGACAGGCGCGAGCGCCTCGTGCTGGCCACCAAGTACAGCATGTCCAGGCGTCCGGACGATCCGAACTCGGGCGGCAACCACCGCAAGAGCCTGATCGCCTCGGTCGAGGAGAGCCTGCGCCGCCTGGGCACCGACTACATCGACCTCCTCTACCTGCACGTCTGGGACGGGACGACCCCGGTCGAGGAGGTGCTGCGGGGGCTGGACGACCTCGTCCGGGCGGGCAAGGTCCTCTACCTCGGCATCTCCGACACCCCGGCCTGGCAGGTCTCCCGCATGCAGGCGATCACGGACCTGCGCGGATGGGCGCCGCTGATCGCCCTCCAGGTCGAATACAGCCTCATCGAGCGGACCACCGAACGCGACCTCATCCCCATGGCGCGCGAGCTGGGCCTGGGCGTCATCCCCTGGTCGCCCCTAGGAAGCGGTGTGCTGACCGGCAAGTACACCCGCGCCGACCTGGACCACGAAGGCGGCACGGACAATCCCGAGGGGACGCGCAGGAACGTCGCCGCCGCCAACGGGTCGCTGACCGAGCGCGGCCTGGCCATCGCCGACGTGGTGCGGGACGTCGCCGCCGAGATGGGACGCACACCCTCACAGGTCGCGCTCGCCTGGACCCTGCTCAACCCGGCGGTCACGGCACCGATCATCGGCGCCCGCACGCTCGACCAGCTCCACGACAACCTCGGCGCGCTGGACGTCCGCTTCTCCGACGGCCACCTCTCCGACCTGGACAAGGCCAGCGCGATCGAACTCGGCTTCCCCCACGAATTCCTGTCCCGTCCCATGCCACGCCGCGTCATCTTCGGCGACACCCGCATCGAGAACCACGCATGAGACGCTCCACGATCACGCCGCCGCGACGCCCCAGCCTGCCCGGCAGGCCCGACAGAAGGATCAGGTCCGTGACCGGCCACCGTAGCCGTCTCACTCTGCGGACTGCTCCGCAATCGTGTAGGTAGCTCGGTACTCCCACGAGGCAGATCACGCCTGCTAGTTCGAGTACCGAGCGCGTACACCGCTAGTGCACGCTAACGACGAAGCGGCTGGGACGACGCGTGGTTCCCGGAGTTCATGGCGTCCAACGGTGTGAGTAGAAACTTCGCCCGAGGACGCCATGACCGCCGACCCGCGTCGTCGCCCTTCCCGCAACGTGCAACTTCGCATCCGCCGTCGCCAGCCAGCAGCCCGGCCGGAAGACGCCTAGAGCCGCCTGATCGGGGCGGTGTGCGCCGCAGGCAGGGTTGCCGGGATTCACTCCACGCCACCTTGGGGCGGTCATTAGGCTGCGGCCGGAAGACGATCTTGCTTTCGATCGGACGGACTGGGACGTGGCCGGGCTGGTTCGGGTGGAGTGGCGGTCCTTGCTGGTGGCGGTGGCGGCGTTCGCGACGGTGGCAGCCTGTTCCGGCGGCGGTGAGTCGCTGGAGCTGAGTGGGGTTAAGGCCTGCGATCTGCTCACCAAAGAGCAACTCTCCACCTCCGGGTTGGACCATGTGAGCAGCCGATCCCATAGCCAGGGCAGCTCCACCTGCGTGTGGAATCGCTCATCGATCGCTTCGGCGGCGGCTATGGGCTCTCCGTGTCCCTGACGGCGCACCGTCCCAACGACTTCGTCCGGCACAGCGGCGAGAAGACCGAACCGATCTCCGGGTTCGACGCCGCGAAGTTCGGCGACGGCATCAGCATCGCGACGGGCCCAGACAAGGGCGTGATCACCATCGACCCCGCCAACCAGATCAAGAGTCCGGTCCGGGAGGCAGCGCAAGCGGTGGTGGAAACCTGCGACAGAAGACATAGCACCGGAGGCCCCGGAGTGCTGCGCCGCACTCGCACGTCCACCGCCACCACCGGCAGCCCGTCGACCGGGGAGCTCGGCCACCGTTCGCTCGCCGTCGAGTACAGGCGACCGAGCTAGGCCGCATCCGGCCTGAACGTGGGTCTCCTCGTGTGCGGCAAATCGTGTGAATGTGCTCCTGACTTTGATCTCCCACTCTGGAGTTACCTCATGGTAAAGATCAAGATGGTGGTGCACGGCCTGCTGCTCCCGCTCGCGGCCGGATCGACGTTCATGACCGTGAACACGGCCGTAAGATCCGCCACGGCGGCCGAGGAGCCCAAGGCAGGCGATGCCTGTACGGCCGCCGACCTGGGGAAGAGACATCCGTTCATCAAGAGCGCGGTGACCGACCCCACCATCACCCATTTCAAGGGGTACTACATCACCGACGGCTCGACCGGCAGCCAGACCGTCACGATGAGCATCCAGACCGTGGTCACGGTCGAAGTCGGGGGTACCACCCAGATCAGCAGCGGGTTCAGCGTCGGAGCCCTGTTCAAGGTCGAAGCGTTCGTCAACCGCACGGTGAAAAAGTCGACCGCCACCACCAACGCCCAATCCCAGACCATCACCTGGAACTTCCTCAAGCCCGGCTACTACGGCCTCTACCAGGGGACGAGCAAAGTCACCGGCGTCTACGGCAGCCTCAACTGCGGCCGGGTCGACCTGGGCGACGGCCGGTTCGCCACCCGATGGATCGAGCGTCCTGGGGGCACCTACACGACCTTCTCCACGATCGAGGAGGGGGCCGTCCGGTGCGAAGACAAAGTGCCCGCCGGCAGCATCATGAGCAAGGCCCAGAAGGTCCTGGGCTGCACCGGCGCCCCGGCACAGGCTCCGCAGGCACCCGCGCCCGCCGCAAAGTCTCCGACCGGCAGCGTCGCGGCGCCCGCGGCACTACCGCCGGGCTTCACCTGCCTGCCGGGCTACTACCGGATCGCCACCCCCGATCGCCTGCTGTTCTGGTGGAACGCCGACGGCACCGCCGAGTTCCGGCTCCACGCCTGGGCGAAGTCCACCCGCGTGCAATGGCAGGTCTGCCAGGGACCGACCACCAACGGCATGGTCGAGCACGTCTTCCTCACCCGTCAGAGCAAGAAGTGCCTGACATTGAAGGCCGCGGACGCGCCCACAGAGAACGCCCTGTTCTTCGAGGATGGATGCCGGACCGTCGACGATGGCCAGCGGTTCTACGTCTACCAGGACGTGCCCGGCACGAACCTCGTCGGCCTCCAGAACAAGATGAGCGGATTCATGATCGGCCAGGAGCGCGTCACCGACAACGAGACCGTGCGGCAGTACAGCATGGGCAGGCCGGACGGAACAGGAACCTACGTCCTCGAGCCCCTCCCGTAGGGTCAGCCGATATCTCACGCGGCTCCGCAGCAAGGCCGGCGAACCGTTGGCCGAAGGCTCGCATCCAGAAGCGCCCGAAGGCCGGACCGCCCGCTGACGCCGACCTTGATGTAACCGCAGGCCAAGTGGTCGTTGACCGTGAAGCCAACCCGCAGCGCGATCGCCCGACTGGCGCGCCAGTGGCCAGCCGGGCGATCGCGCGTTCGCGGCAGGTCACCTGGCTCACCGCGGCCCGCGGCGCCAGCGTCCGGCGAAGGCTGTCCATCGGCGGCCGTTGCGGTGGCGAGTACCGCGCCGTCGCAGGTTGACGCCTCGCAGGACGTCTCCGCACCGCTCTAACACGGACACGGGCGGGCATATTGGGACGAGATAGAAGAATGAACACAGAACGGCCTATGTGTCGTCTCTTGTACCCACGGAACGCAGGCGATCCCTGCATTTCTGCTCGATCGGGTCCGGGCCACGCGAGAACCCGCGCTTTTTCGTCACCCGCAGGAACCGGCACCCGTCGGCGGTCACATATCCTGGAGCTGCCCAACATATGTGCAGCGAAACCGTATGATTCTTCACGATCAATCCCTCCGAGGAGCCGATGATGTCTCCTGCCGGCAGCTCCCCCAGCGATCCTCCTGCGGACCTGCTTGCCCATTTGCCTCAAGACGCCCATGAACGGCTCCGTACCGACATCCCCTCCCCGGCGCGGACGTGGAACTACTGGATGGGCGGCAAAGACAATTTCGAGGTCGACCGGGCGGTCGGGGACGCTACCGCGGAGATAAACCCCGAGGTCGTCACGTTGGCCCGGGTATCGCGTCCCTTCCTGATCCGTGTCGTGAAGTATCTGGCGGTCGAGGAGAAGATTCGCAACTTCCTCGACATCGGCGCCGGACTGCCCACCGAGTCCAACACCCACGAGATCGCCCAACGGGCCGCCCCTGACGCGCGCGTCCTCTACGTGGATAACGACCCCATGGTTCTCGCGCACGCGCGGGCGCTGATGAACAGGACCACCCCGGAGGGCGTCACCGGTTACCTCGACGCCGACTACCACGACCCGCGGCGGATTCTCCAACACGCCGCCAACGTCTTGAACTTCAATCAGCCCATCGCGGTGATGTTCATGGGTGTGCTGGGGTTCTGCCAGGAGTACGAGACCGCCCGGCAGATCGTGGCCGACACCATGGCGGGTGTACCTTCGGGCAGCCTCCTGGCGCTGTGGGACTGCACCGATACCTCCGAGGCCGCCAAGCGTAGCCTGCAGCAATATGAGGACACCGGGACCGTGCCCTACGTCCTGCGCAGTGTCGAGCAACTCGACGGCTTCTTCGACGGCCTGGAAAAGGTCGAGCCAGGCCTGGTCTCCATCACGCAATGGCGGCCGGAACAAACCCAGGACGGCCTGCCTGATCATGTCAACGGCTACGGCGCGGTAGCCAGAAAGCCTTAATCCGGGTGACAACGGGGTGGCGGGGAGACGCCATGCCCGTGCCGCAGACCTGGTGCCGCAGACCTGTGCGAGCTGTGCCGGGCGAACATGACGCCCTCTGCCGAACCCCCAACTGAGGTACGTCTATGCAGCGGATCAGGCACAGCCACACGCCAGGCGCGCCTACGACCGTAGCGGCTGCGGTGGCGAGCGAGCCGAGGCCGACAGGCCGGCCAGCGCGAGGCCGCCGTGGCGGTCCTGCGCAGCCAGGAGGAAAAGAGTCCCTTCTTCACATCGAGGGGTGACTCCTATGCGCCATCAGAGGTCGGCTGGATGATCACCGCCTTGCGGCAGCCTGATCCGACGCCTGCCGCGTTCCTTGCCTCGTCGGCCATGACCACCTTCAACGGCCGTCGGCACTCTCTTGCCATCTGAACTGCTCGATTGGCGCCGTCGCTTGGCGTGGAGCTCAGCGTCGAATCGGCGCTGGCGGCGGTAGCGGACCGGGATCGCGGTCGTCTCACCGGTTGACCCGGTTGTCTCTGCGCAAGTGCTGCGCTTTGGGCGGGTGGATGGGCGGGCCCGCCTCCGATCAGGGGAGCGGAGGCGAGTCTGGCGCTCAGTTAACGAGTGGGGAGAAGGAGTGTTCTAAGGTGCCGTGCACGGCGGCGGGCCTGCCTCGAGTTGATTGGCCCTGGGCTCGGCGGCCGCCTCGCGTGCCCCTTGTGCTACTAGCTCGTCGGCTCGTTCGTTGCCGGGAACGCAGGAATGCGTTGGCGAGAGCGCAACGCACCGCGCTGTAGATTCCGCCAGCGGACCGCAGCGCGGCGCCGATCCGCGCCCATCAATCGCCCTCGCGGGGCAAGCGAAGGCGGCGTCATCGTCTTCCTCCTTCTTCAGCCAAGGTCGGTTCGCTGCTTCGGCCGGCCGCCGTTCGTGTCCCGGGGCTTCGAGCTGCTCATTGAGCGGTGCGAGACGTACCGGCGGCGGCACCGGGGCGACAGTTGGAGCGTGGAGAAGATCTCGCGGCATCACCGCGTCGGCCCAGACCTGGTGCGCCTCGCGCTCGACGGGCCGACGTTGCCGTCCGTCCGGTTCCACGGTCTGCGGCACGGTTCGGCCACGATGCTGCTCGCCGCGGGCGTCCCGATGCAGGTCGTAAGTGACGTGCTCGGGCACGCGTCCGAATCGTTCACATCGGACGGGTACGCCGTGGTAGCTCGCCGAGGACGCGGCAACGAGGATTGCGGCGTTCGTGCCACGGCGGAGCCGCGCATAGGGCGCTCGTGCCATCAAAGGGCTAGAAATAGCCCCGGCATGACGAAGGGAGCCCACGCGAACGCATGAACTCCCTGGTCAGAGTGGCGGAGGATCGGGGATTTGAACCCCGGATGGGCTTGCACCCAAACCGCATTAGCAGAGCGGTCTCCGCTGTGGAGCCCAGGTTGGCCGTGGTGGGTTTGGCGAGGTCAGCGTGGCTGCGCGGTGGTTCTTCGTGTGGCTGGTGGGGTCTCCTTGGGTGCAGGAGGATGCCGTTTGTGTCATCACGGTGCCATCACCGTAGGGTCCTCGCGGACCGCCGGTTCAAGGAGAATGCGCCCGATTGGAGTCTGCGCGTGAAGCATTCCGACTCCCCGTCTTCGGGTCCCGGACGTGGCGACAGGATCGCCCGTCCGGGTCTCGCGCACGGGCCCTGGTCATGTGGCTGCCCGTTGAACGAGGCCGACTCACCCTGGAGACCATCCATCCAGCACGTAGCTGAGCCGAAATCATGACCTTGGCTTCCTCAAAGACGCGCCCTGGTAAAGCCGCCTGGCCAAGCCTTAGGTAGGTCATGAGCTGCTGCTGGTGCTCTCACTCTCAATGAGTACGGAAACCTGTTCTCTTTTTTTCGCTTTCTGGGGGTCGGGGTTCGGCGCAGTTCTGTTGATTGCGAGGTCCTCGCAGCTCAAGTCTTCGAGGGTGGCGTCCTCGAACGTCAGCCTGTAGATCCATTCAGCGTACAGTGGGAGAAACTTGAACGACCAGCCGCCGGCGCACACTACAACGTTGGTATGTTCGGGAAGTCGATCCAGGACGGCCTTGTGGTCGCCGAAATGCGGGTGCACGCAGTTTCCGGAGTAGACCGGATAAGGTTCGACTCCCAGACAGTGCTCCTTGATGAATTTGACGGTTTTCTGTACATCCTCTTTTGCCGGCACGAGGTCGACTCTATCGGCCGGATTTTTGGCTATTTCGGTTCCGTGGATCCTTTGCGTGGCCGACTCCCAGCCGATTTTGGCAAGGTTGGGCGGTCCCCACGGAACGGGCGGGAAGCCATAGTACAGCGCGTCTTCCCCCTCACCGAAGAAGACCCACATGCCCGGATAGATGGAGTCGATTTTCGGGTCAGTCGCATAGTAATCATAAACCATGTTCCAGATCGCGTAATTAAGTTGATACTTCGGCCGGGATTCGATTTTTTCCAAAACCCGGTTGGTGTGGGCGCCGCATGCGATAACGCATTTCTTGGCCGTGTATGTCTCCCCTGTGTTCACCGTCACCGTCACTGATTTGTTGTCCACTTTCAGGCTCGTGACCTCAGCCTTTTCGATGAGGGTCGCGAGGTTTTGTCGGGCCAGCTTATAGAAGGTCCGCAGTATCAATGGCACGTTCATCACGCCATTGTCTGGCGAGAAGTATCCATCGTACCCCAGCTTTGTGAGATGAAATTCTTTCTCGATCTCCTCCTTGCTGAGTGATATGCACGGACGTTTCAGGTGCTCGAGAACTTCCTTGACCTTTTTGTATTCGCCCTGCGCGCCCGCCGTGGATTTTTCGCTTCCAAAGTTCAGTTGTCCCGTCATCCATAGTAGCTTCTCCCCGCACTCTTCCTCCAGTTTGTGCCAAATCTTTAGGGCTTCGATGGCCCTTTCGACTTCCTGTCTTGTGGAATAGAGGATTCGGAACATCCGCATGATGTCGCCAGAACTTCCCGAATGATGGAAGAACTGCCGGGCCTCCAGGACCAGGACCTTCTTCCCCATCTTTGCGCTGTGGTATGCGGTGGCGAGCCCGATGGCTCCGCCGCCGACGACGACCAGATCGTACTGTTCCTTGCTGTTCATCTCAGTCTCCCGTGCTTGCCGTTATGGTGATTGCCGGTCCGCGGGACGTGCCCGGCCGATTGACACGCGCTTGATGGCCCCGGCCTTCCCCTCTTCCTGCCGCACTCGGGGCAAAGTCCACCTCAACAGCGCGTGCGCACTCCGTCCGGTTCGAGGGTCAACGACTAACGCGGTCTATCTACAAGTCCCGATCAGCACTGCTCCCGTGGACACAGCGGGGGTATGGGGTTGAGCGTGGGCACCGCCAGAAGCCGACCGTGCCGTGAGCTCCGTAGAGCCGGCACCGACCCTTCTTCGTGCTGGCCGCCCGCAATTGCGGCTCGGAACCCGCATGCTAGAGATCCGCTAAGACCGCGTCCTATCCGGACGGTCAGGCGCCCCCCAAGATCGAGCTCCAGAATCTCAGTGCGGAGGTCTCCGGCAGCGCGCTTCTGTCGTTTAGGGCCCATCCGCGGCCGCCTGCTTTGTGAAGGCATTGGAGCCTGGTTACGCAGCGTCCCAGCAGTGAATGGTGAAGGGGACGCTGTCCAGGTAGGCGCAGATGCCGGCGGCTGGGTAGGGGATGGTGTTGGAGGGCAGGACCCGCGGGTCGCACCATTGGAGCTTGCCGCATTTGTGTGGTTCGGCCTTGGAGGGTTCCCCGGCCCATCGGGTGGTGGCGAAGAACATGCCGATGCGGGCAAGGTCGGGCGCTGGCGGTGGTGGACGACGGTGGCCAGTCGGCGATGTGCGCGGACGTCTCCTAGGTGGGGGCGAGCAGGTTGACCCCGGCCCAGCGGGGCCCGGCATCATTAAGCATGGTGACGACGTCGCCGATGGGGAGGCCATGCGCTCTGGCGTCCAGGACCGCGACGTTGAAGCCGCAGTCGGCGGCGACGGTGGCGAGGTAGGCCATGCCGAGAGTAGACAGGGTGTAGTCGTTGACGCGGGGACGTGACGGCTTCGCGCCCCGCTGTCTCGTCCCCCGTCGCCACAAACGCTTCAGCAGTCCCACCGCCCGCTCCTTCCGCAGCCTACGACCATGTGCCCATACGGGACATTCCATGCGCAAGTGTGCTGACGTGGGGACGTCGCTAGGTCTCTTTGAGGATCTTGTGGAGCAGGTTCAGCCTTTCGCCTGTTTCCATGGCCGTCGTTTCCGACTGGTTCAGGACGTGGCGGTAGCAGTCGGCCTCGGTCTACTAGTTGAGGCACATATGGCCGCTCAGTCCGCCGCGTCTCCTAAGACGATCAGCACTCGATGACCTTCCCCCACCGCCCTCGGTCCCCTCCGGCGTGCACGGCCGTGTCCTGGACGCCTCCGCCCTCACCGACCCCGCGTTGGGCCGCACCTTGTACGCCCAGGCCTTCGCTCGCCGCTCCATCACCACCGGCCTGATCTGGGCTACCCCCACCATCGCCGTCATCGAAACCTGGGCCACCTGCCCGACAAAGGCCGCCTCGCGCTCTCGGTACTGGTCCAGCTCGGCCACACTGTCATCGAACCCTAGACGTCCACCACGCCGGGCCCGTCGGCGAGATCCTCGAGGCCGCCGTACCCGGGTCTGTACGGTTTTCGGTGTAACTCCTGATCAAGGAGTGACGCGTGATGACGACAACCGATGTGAAGGTGGACGCTGCGGTGGCCCCGTCCGACGAGCCGTCCGATGAGCAACCGGCCGGGGCCGATCAGGATCTGATTGGCCAACTGGTGGCGCAGGCCCGTGCGCAGGGCCTTGATCTGACCGGTGAGGGCGGGCTGCTGCAGCAGCTGACCAAGCGGGTGCTGGAGTCGGCGCTGGAGGGTGAGATCACCGATCACCTGGGCTATGACCGGCACGAACGCACCCGGCACGAACGCACCCGGCACGAACGCACGGTCGGCAGCGGCGGTAACTCCCGCAACGGGCGCCGGACCAAGACCGTGACCACCCAGGCGGGCCCGGTCGAGATCGCGGTGCCCCGCGACCGCGAGGGCAGCTTCGAACCGAAGATCGTGGCCAAGCGGCAGCGCCGACTGACCGGGGTGGACGAGATGGTGCTGTCGCTGAGCGCCAAGGGCCTGACCCACGGTGAGATCTCGGCTCACCTGGCCGAGGTGTATGGGGCGTCGGTGTCCAAGCAGACCATCTCCACGATCACCGACAAGGTCATCGAGGGCATGGCCGAGTGGCAGAACCGGCCACTGGACAGCGTGTATCCGGTGATCTTCCTGGACGCCATCCAGGTCAAGATCCGCGACGGGCAGGTCGCCAACCGCCCGATCTACGTGGCGCTGGCGGTCACCGTCGACGGCACCCGCGACATCCTGGGGTTGTGGGCCGGGGACGGCGGCGAGGGCGCCGAGTACTGGCTGCACGTGCTCACCGAGTTGAACAACCGCGGTGTCGCCGACGCCTGCATGGTGGTCTGCGACGGCCTGACCGGGCTGCCCGACGCCGTCGCGCACGTCTGGCCGCAGGCGCTGGTCCAGACCTGCATCGTCCACCTGCTGCGCAACTCCTTCCGCTACGCATCCCGCGCCGACTGGGCCGCCATCGCGCGTGCGCTCAAACCGGTCTACACCGCCCCGACCGAGGCGGCGGCGATGGAGCGGTGGCTGGAGTTCGCCGAGACCTGGGGCGCCAAGTACCCGGCGATCGTCAGACTGTGGGACAACAGCTGGGCCGAGTTCGTCCCGTTCCTGGCCTTCGACCCAGAGATCCGCAAGGTCGTCTGTTCCACCAACGCCATCGAGAGCGTCAACGCCCGCATCCGCCGCGCGGTCAAAGCCCGCGGGCACTTCCCCAACGAGCAGGCCGCACTCAAATGCGTCTACCTCGCGGTGATGAGCCTGGATCCCACCGGCGCCGGCCGCAAACGCTGGATCGCCCGTTGGAAGGCCGCCCTCAACGCCTTCGAGATCACCTTCGAAGGCCGCCTAGCCGCAGCCCACAACTAACCCGAACAAGACCGAGTTACACCCTTAATTGGACAATCCCAGGTACCCGCGGGAGTCGTGGTCGCCGAAACGACACAGCGCGTTCTTGCCTTTGAACTGCGCTTCGGTGTTCGGCAGGGACCTGTTTTGCAGGAAATAGACGCCCTTGGGTCCGGGCTCGGCGATGTCGATGACGTGCTTGGGAGAGCTGGCCGGTCCCGGCCGCAACCCCACCCACGCGCCCTTACCGTTAGGTCCCAGAAAGCGTCCGGTGGCCAGATGGTAGATCACAGCGGTGAGAGCGAAGCCGGAGGCCGGCTTGTCCGGCAGCAGATGGACCTTCCATAGCTGGTGGTCGTCCTTGCCGTCGGCGTTGGCCATCTTCAGGTTCATGCCGTAGTGGGCGTCGTCTTCCCGGGTGGTGCTGATCACGTCCAGGTACGGGGCGTCGCTGGCGGCCGGGCGGTAGTAGCTGGCGATGCGCAGCGGACCGAAGGTTTCAGGCCAGAGATGTCGATCCCGGCGGCGGCAAGGGCGCTTACCTCGGTATCGCTGACAGCGGCCTGCCCGTCTGGACCGGTGGAGGCGGCGGAGTCGCCCAGCACCAGGGCATCGGCGGCAAGGGCGTGCTGTTCGGCCATCGCGGCCAGCTCGACTGCCTGGGGCGGAGCGTCGGTCACAGCTGTCTCCTGAGATCGGAGGGACCGCTCAGCCTGCGCGGAGGATCTGCGCGGTAGCGTCGTCGGCACTCCTGTCCCGAGCCATGGTGACCAATGCTCTGGCGAACATAGATTCTCGGAAAACTCCACTGCCTGCGTCCGCCCAAACTTTGATGCGTGCCGCAGGGGAACGGCCGGTTTCTGTTCCGGAGGGTTTGGTCGCGAGATGGATATGGTCCGCCAGTTCTGATCACCGAAGGGCGAAGTTTCGGTCCGGCTACGCCAGCTTCGCTAAGCAGGTGAGCCGCCAGCCGGGCACGTGTGGCTGGCCGCGCCCGGGCTCGGGATCACGCGGCCGCGGAGCCTCAGGCCGCGAGATTGGCAGGCGCCCAGCCTCCGAAGCCACGACATCGCCGAACGACTGGACATCACCACACGCACCGTTCAGCTCGCGCAGAGCTCGCCAACAAAATCTCCCCACAATCTACATGCGGTACGTAATTGGCTAATCTCACAGGATAGTCATGAGGGGGCAGCATGTACCGACAGCCAAGGGAGAAGCGTCCGTTCCGTAAAGCCGTCGCAGTCGGCTTCGCCGCCGTGACCGCCGCGAGCCTGGCCGTGCCCGCCGCCCACGCCTTTCCAGCAATGCAAAGAAGGGGGCGGAATGACTGTACTCATCTATCCAGCCAGTCACGGCTTCCCCCCCGTGTTGGGCTGCCGAGGCGGCACTTACGACGGTCAGCGCGTCAACATGGAGTGGTCGGGCAGTAGGGAGAGCCATGAGCAGCATCGGCTGCATGGCTTGAGGGCCGTGCGCTGCTGTCCTTGCGGACGGCAGCGCACCAGCCGTTCCAGCGGCCTACCTGAGACAGTTTGCCCAGCGCGTTCGGTTCACGGATGGTTCCGGGCGTGATGGATGAGTGAGTCGTTTGGCCAGCCGCTCGTTTGGGGTCTGTTCCGTCGGGGTCGACGTACCAAAGGGCTGGACAGCAGCAGTGGCGCCAAGGGGCCGCCGCGGCAGCATCGGGCACTGCGCCGGCCGGGAACAGGCCGCTGCTCTCGATCGAGGTTTGCACCACCCGGACATGGATACACAGAGCGATGTATGACTACTCGCAGTGATTGGACTGTCGTGAAACGTCTCAACGTCGCCTTGCCGGCCGTACCGGCACTGCTTGCGGCCGGACTCGCAACCGCCGCCCCCGCCGCAGCGTCCATCGACCCGGGAACGTCGATCCAGTGCACCCTGCACACCATCGAGGACAAGCACGCCTCGGTGGCCGACTGCCGCCGCTCACACGACTACGAGCACTGGATCAAGTGCCAGAACAAGCACAAGAAGATCATCGTCGAGATCACCCGTAGCTTCACCGACACCCACAGCAAGCTGTCCTGCCCTCGCGGCTACCGGCTCCTCAACCACTCCATCGGAGTCTGACCAGCCGCAGACGCACTCCTCCAGACCGGGCCATCGGACACCGTCACCGGATCGGCCGCTGTCCCCGGCCACACGCCAAGGCGTGTGGCCGGGGACAGCGGCGACCGAACGCCGCGCCGGCTCGGGCAGCTTGGGCTGCTTGCCCCTGAGCTTGCTGTTCTGCTTGGCCGGCGTCGCGCCCTGGTGGGTGCGCACGTGGCCCAGGTTGGCCTCGAACTCGGCGACCATCACCAGGGTCGACCGAGCGCGGAGGAGACCGTCAGGTGTAGACCCGGCCGCGGTAGTGCCAGCGGTCGGCGGATGCGGGTTCGGGATCGGAGGTGTATTTGGCGCGGGCGACGCATCCGTCGGGACGTCGTCGGGCCACGGCCCGTTCACGATCATCCAGGTGCCGAGGCGAGCGCCGGGGCCGGTTGCTCAGGCGCACCGGCCAAAGAGAGCGAGGCATGATGGAGCGCGAGAAGGTACGGCTGAGTGGAGTCGCGGAAACCACCTTGGCCACGCTGTACGGCAAGGCTTTGGCGAGCCGTTCGGCGGATCCGGTCCTGGTGGACCGGCAGGCCCAAGACGCTGTTGGACGTCTCGACTACGACTTCTCCCGGCTTGGCGTTTCCCGCAGCACGGCGCTGGGAATCGCGCTGCGCTCGTCCTATCTGGATCGCTGGACGCGTGAGGCGCTGTCCCACCACCCTGATGCGACCGTGCTGCACCTGGGATGCGGCCTGGACGGTCGCTCTCAGCGCGTGGAACCGCCGCCTGCAGTCCACTGGTACGACATCGATTACCCGGAGGTCATCGAGCTGCGTCGGCGGCTGTATCCAGGTCGTCCCGGCTATCACACGGTCGGCGGATCGGTCACCGAGCCGCAGTGGCTTGCTCATCTGCCCGCCGACCGTCCCGGGGTGGTCGTCGCCGAGGGCTTGGTGCAATACCTCACCGAGGCCGAAGTGGTGAGCTTGTTGGCCGCAATAGTAGATCGGTTTCCCGGGGGAGTGATCATATTCGATGCCTGGAGTTCCCTGGCGATGCGGCTCAGCCGACGTCGGAAAGTGTTCCGGGCGACCGGCACCGGAGTCGGGGGCTGGGGGATCGACGACCCGCTCGTGATCCAGTCGCTGGTGCCTGGACTGCGCTTCGACAAACAGCAAACATTTCTTGACATGCCCGAGATGGTCCGTTTCGACTGGCCGACGCGCCTGATGGTCGCGTTGACCAAACGCTTTCCGGCCGCGTACAACTCCGGACGCCTGGTGCGCTACAGCTTTTAGTCCCACTCTTCGATGAGCCTGATGGAGCGGTTTCCATAAACCCCGCTAGTCAATCTGGGTTAACGCGACAGACTGAAATGATGCTTTAAGTGAGAGGTGGAGTGGGGCGGGTAGGTGGTGAAATACATCCCCAAACGGAAGGGAGTAGATCATGGAAACGAACACGAAGATGTCTCAGGTGCAGGAGCAGCAAGCAGCGGCCGTGCCTGTCGAGGCGAGCCCGGCCGCGGTCCTGGCCGAACTGGTGCTCGAGGAGGCACCGGTCAGTGGCGCTCCGCGGGAAGAGAAGCAGTCCCCGCAGCTCATCGTGCCGTGAGCGATGAAGGAGTCTGCCGCCCATGGTGGTGACGGGTCATGCCCGTGCGGACTATGGGCGTGCGGTTGAGAAGTTGGCGGTCCGGGTTCCGCAGGTCTTGCACGGCCGGTGGGGCCCGGGCTGGCTGGCCGGTTTCGCCGCCGAAGCGGCCGACCGGACGGTCGCCCTGGCGGCCGTCCGTATCTTGGACGTGGAGGTGCTAACGGCGCACCTGCTCAGCGCGACCCCGCTGAGCACGGCCGACACCGAGATCCTGGGGCAGGCACGGGGTGTGTTCCCCCTGGTGGACGGGCCTGGCGAAGACACAGGAGTGGGGCTGGTGCGGCGTGCTCGAGACTGGGCGCTGGTGCAACTGGCCCGTGACTGCGGCGCCGACCTGGACCTGCCCGATCACATGATCGATCTGCCTGCACCCGCCGCGCCCGACGCACGGGAACAGGACTGGCGGGCGTGGTCGGCGGCACTGGCGGCACTGGCGGCACTGGCGGTTCCCGGTCTGGACAGCCCGCTGCACCGCTGCGCCGCTGCGGGCGGTCTCGCGCTCGCCCGGGGCGCGACTCGGTCGGTGCTGCGCCGGGATCTTCCGGTCGCCGCCGCGCTGACCCGCTGGCTGGCCCTGCCCGCCCTTGACGCGTCGCCGCTGCGGACGACGCTGCTGATCGAGCACATCGCGGCCTGCGACGGCACCCCCCGCACCCTGCTGCACACGCAGATCGCCGCTCACCTGCTGCACCTGCGGGCCGGAGAGCGATCATGAGGCGCCAAGCGGCTGTCATCGCCCACCAGGTGCTGTGTGCGGGTCTTGGCTGGCTGCACCGCCACCGGGCCGCGACGCCCGGTGCCGGGTACGACGTGGACGACCCGGCCTTGTTCCACAAGCCCCTGGCCGAGATCGCATTGTGCGCATCCCTGGTGCAGCGCGAAGCGATCACCGGCGCCGACCAGACACGGCAGGTCGCCGACCTGATCGATCACGCCTGGGCCCAACTGGGTGAGGGCGATCTGCTGTACGAACGCGCGCTGCGCAACCCTGTGCTCACTGACCCGATGGAGTCCTACGCCCACTTCGCCCGTGCCGGCTATCGCCATCAGCGCCTTCAAGAACTGGTGGTCCGCCAGTGTCGGCTGGGCCTCTGGCACACGAGGGAACTGGCCCCCAACCATCGCCTGGCGGTCGCCAACGCCATGCAGATCCTCGAACTGCCACCGAGCGGGATGCCCGCTCCGCACTGGCCGACCCTCACCGCGGCGACCTGGCTCGGCCAGACCCCGCCACCCTGGGCCATCGATTGGGCGACCGCCTACGCTGTAACCCACACCGTTTTCCACGTCACCGACTGGGGCCGCGTACCCGACCGCCTGCCTTCACCCGTGCGGGACTACCTGCACACATGGCTGCCGGTCTGGGTCCAGGTATGGGCCGAGGTCCAGCAATGGGACCTGGTCGCCGAGTTCCTGGCCGCCGACGCCTGCCTGCGCCGTCCTGCCTGCCCAACCCAGGACTGGCAACAGCTGGCCGCCGCCCAGCACGACGACGGAATGATCCCCTGCGACGCCCAGACCCCACATCGCCATGGCCAGCAGAACGATGGCCAGAAACATCACCGGTTCCACCGGCACTCCACGCTCGCCGGGGTGACCGCCGCAACGATCGCCCTGTCTCGTGCCTTGGGATGACAGCGGCCCGACCACCAGGCTTCAGGTCCGTTCCGGCTGCGGCGGCTCGTCTGTGAGGCCAGGTGGCGCATCGGGACGCAGAATGCTGAACAGCAGACAATCGCGCCATTGGCCAGCACGGAAGGTATAACCGCGCAGTATGCCCTCCTGCACGAAACCGGTCTTCTCGCACACCCGCTGGGAGGCGATGTTGCCGACCTCAGCGAGAGCTTCGATGCGGTGGACGGGGGTGCAGTCGAACAGGTAGCGGACCAGCAGGCCAAGAGTCTCGGCGCCATACCCCTGACCTCGCGTGACCGGAAACGACAACCCCGCGATCCGCCAGCAGAACCCGGACGGACTGGTCGGAACCCGCTCCCAGCTCACCACCCCTCCAGGCCCCTCACCACCCACCGCCAGCAGCATGCCCCGCTCATCCG